>CAYWTI010000001.1:0-9585 GCA_964461175.1 uncultured Actinomycetes bacterium
GGCCGACCTGGCCGGCGCAGGCTCGTCGGCGACCGCGGGCGCGGCGATCGCGTGGGTCACGAGCATTAGCGCCACGTCCCGCGCCTCCACCGCGCCCAGGCCGGCCGACCGCAGCCTCGCCGCAAGGTCGGCGAACACGTCGCTGCGCGCGAGCGAGTCGGGCGCCTCGAGCACGATGCGTGCCGCGTCCCTACGGCGGCCGACATGGCGCGACAGGGCACGTCCGATCGCGAGCGCCCCGGCGCGCCATTCGACTCCTGCCCGCGGCCGCGGCGTCGAGTCCAGCAGCTCGTCGGCCAGGAGCTGAAGCAGCTCCTCGCGGTCGCGCACGTGCCAGTACAGCGAGGCGGCCTTGACGTCCAGCCGCTCGGCGAGCGCGCGCATCGAAAGCGCCTCGAGGCCCTGCTCCTCGACGAGGGCAAGCGCCTCGGCGACGAGCCGTTCCCGTGTCAGCGCGCTCACGCCAGCGATTTTCCGCTAAAGGTCTTAGACATGCTTGCAATCCTAACACTGTTAGGGTTATTGTGTCCCTAACATCGTTAGGAGGAATCTGAAATGAGCGAAATCGACCGTCATCTCGAGCGTGTGGCGACCTGGTCGGCGGGGCAGCGCTGGAGCAGCTGGGACTCGCCCGTCGGCCTTGGCCTCTTCTTCGTCCTGGTCGCGGCGGCCGTCGACCTGGGCCGCCTCGCCTTCAAGTAACCGGGGGCCCGCCATGAGAACCATCACCAACCGCCCCGCCGCCGCCCTCGCCGTCCTGGCGCTGGGCGTCTTCATGACTTTGCTCGACCTCACGATCGTCAACATCGCCATCCCGTCGATCCTGGCCGGCCTCCACGCGAGCCTTGACCAGGTGCTGTGGGTGCTGAACGCCTACAGCCTCCTCTACGCCGTCCTTCTGATCAGCTCGGCGAGGCTCGGCGACATCTACGGTCCGCGCAACCTCTTCGCCGTGGGCGTCGTCATCTTCACCGTCGCTTCCGGCTTGAGCGCGTTGGCCCAGGACCCGACGCAGCTCATCCTGTCGCGCGCGCTGCAGGGACTCGGCGCCGCCGTGCTCGCGCCACAAGGGCTGCCCCTGATGCTGTCTCTGTTCTCCGCCGAGAAGCGCGGCGGCGTGTTCGCCATCTACGGGACCATCGCCGGACTCGCCGTCGTCGCCGGGCCGACGGTGGGCGGCTTTCTCGTCAGCCACTTCGGCTGGCGCGCCATCTTCACCGTCAACCTGCCGGTCGGCGTGATCACGTTCGCGCTGGCCCTGCTCCTGATCCCGGACCTACGCCCCGGGCGCAAGCATCGCCTCGACCTCGCCGGCGTCGCCCTCGCGACCGTGGGCTTGCTCGGCGTCGTGTTCGGCTTGATCGAAGGGGAACGCTACGAGTGGGGCACCGTCGCGGGTTTCGTGACCATCCCCGAGATCATCGCCGCGGGCGTGATCGTGCTCGGCCTGTTTCTCTACTACCAGGCCCGCCGCCAGGGCCGCGAGCCGCTGCTCTCCTTCGAGGTCTTCCGCGACCGCAACTTCACGCTGATGACCCTGGTCATGGCGACGATGGGCTTCGCCATCCTCGGGCTGTACCTGCCGCTGACGATCTACCTGCAGTCCGTGCTGGGCCTGAGCGCGATCGACGCCGGGCTCGTGATCGCCGTCCAGCCGCTGACGACGATGTTCGTCTCGGGCCTCGCGGCGGCGCTGACCCAGAAGGTCAATGGCAAGTACCTCCTCATCCCCGGCCTGCTGATGCTCGCGGCCGGCAGCGCCTACGTCGACTGGGTGGCGCACGCGAGCTCGGGACGCTGGGACTTCGTGCCCGGCCTCGTCTTGAGCGGGTTCGGCATGGGCTTCATCTGGACGCCGGTCTTCAGCATCGGCACGAGGGATCTACCCGCGCACCTCGGCGGCGTCGCCTCGGGCGTGATCAACACCATCCAGGAGCTCGGCGGCGTGCTGGCCAGCGCGGTCGTCGGCGCCTTCCTGCAGAACCGCCTCGCCCTTTCCCTGCACGACCACGCCGTGGCGGCCTCGACTCAGATCCCCGAACCGTACCGACCGGCCTTCATCGCCGCCTTCAGCAACGCCGCCCACACCGGCTTCGAGGTCGGCGCAGGCCAGAGCGGCACCGCCCTGGCGCTTCCACCGCAGGTCGCGGAGATGGCGCACAGCGTGTTCACCAACGCGTTCGTCGACGCCATGCACCCGACCCTGGTCCTGCCCATCGCCGGCCTCGTCTTCGCTTCGGCCGCCAGCCTCTTCGTGCGCGCTCGCCGCCCGGTCGCGCTCGCCGTCGCGGAGGAGGAAGCGGCCGTGGCCTAACCTTTTTAGCAGTGGCCAGGAAGCTCGCCGAATACGAGGCGAAGAGGGACTTCAAGAAGACGCGCGAACCGGCGCCCAGCGTGCCGAAGAAGGCGTCGCGCGGTCTGAAGTTCGTCGTCCAGGAGCATCACGCGCGGCGGCTCCACTGGGACTTCCGGCTCGAGAAGGACGGCGTGGGTGTGTCGTGGGCGGTGCCGAAGGGGATCCCGCCCGACCCGAAGACGAACCACCTCGCCGTCCACGTCGAGGACCACCCGCTCGAGTACTTCAAGTTCGCGGGCGAGATCCCGAAGGGCCAGTACGGGGGCGGCCAGGTCTACATCTGGGACGAGGGCACGTACGAGCCCGTCAAGTGGAGCGAGCGCGAGGTGATGGTCGACCTTCACGGCAAGCGCCTTCAGGGCCGCTACGTCCTTTTCCGCACGCGGGGCGACGACTGGATGATCCACCGCATGGATCCGCCCCAGGATCCCGACCGCAAGCCGATGCCGGACAAGCTGACGCCGATGATGGCCAAGCTCATGGACAAGCTGCCGAAGCCCGACGATGGGTGGGCGTTCGAGTTCAAGTGGGATGGCATCCGCGCCCTCGCCTACGTCGACGGCGGCCGGGTCCGGCTGCAGAGCCGCACCGGCGAAGACATCACGCCGCGCTACCCGGAGATCCACGCCATGGGCCGCGCGCTCGGCTCCAACGAGGTCATCCTCGACGGCGAGGTCGTGGCCCTTGACGACAAGGGCCGGCCGAGCTTCGAGGAGATCCAGCAGCGCATGGGCCTCACCGCGGAGAACGAGATCCGCCGCAAGATGCGCGATGTGCCGGTGACGTACATGGTGTTCGACCTGCTCTGGAAGGACGGCCACTCGCTGATGGACCGCCCGTACGTCGACCGGCGCCAGGCGCTGGCGGAGCTCAAGCTGACCGGCGCGTCGTGGCAGACGCCGCCGTTCGAGAAGGGCGGCGGCCAGACCATGAAGGACGCGAGCGCGCGCGCGGGCCTCGAAGGCGTGATGGCGAAGAGGCTCGACTCGAAGTACGAGCCGGGGCGGCGCAGCGGCGTGTGGCAGAAGATCAAGAACCGCAACCGCCAGGAGCTCGTCATCGGCGGCTGGCTCGACGGCGAGGGCAAGCGGCGCGGCTATCCGGGCGCGCTGCTGGTCGGCTACCACGACGCCGACGGCCGGCTCGTCTACGCCGGCAAGGTCGGCACCGGATTCACCGACAAGACGCTCGACGAGCTCAACGCCAAGCTCAAGCCGCTGGCGATCACGGAGAACCCGTTCACGGCCGGGGCGAAACCGCCCCGGGCGGCGCACTTCGTCAAGCCGCAGATCGTCGCCGAGCTCGAGTTCGTGGAGTGGACGCGCGGCGGACAGCTGCGCGCTCCCGCGTTCAAGGGCTTTCGCAACGACAAGCCCGCCCGCGAGGTGATCCGCGAAGGTGGCTAAGGAGACTTCGGTCGAGGTCCAGATTGAGGGCCGCACGGTCAAGCTCACCAACCTCGAGAAGGTCCTCTACCCCGACGTCGGCTTCACCAAGGCGCAGGTCATCGACTACTACACGCGCATCGCGCCGGTGCTGCTGCCGCACACGCGAGACCACCCGCTCACGCTCAAGCGCTATCCCAACGGCGTCTACGGCGAGTTCTTCTACGAGAAGAACTGCCCCAAGCACCGGCCGCCGTGGGTGCAGACCGCGACGGTGTGGAGCGGCGGCAACAACCGCGACATGTACTACTGCCTCTGCCAGGACCTGCCTACGCTCGTGTGGCTCGCGAACCTTGCCACGCTCGAGATGCACACGTCGCTGTCGTACGGCGACGATCTGCCAACGCCGCGGACGCTCGTCTTCGACCTCGACCCCGGCCCGCCCGCCACCATCGTCGAGTGCTGCCGCATCGGCCTGATGCTGCGCGACCTCTTTCGCGACCACGGGCTCGAGTCGTACGCCAAGACCTCCGGCTCGAAGGGCCTGCAGCTCTACGTGCCGCTGAACACCAAGGTCGGCTACGAAGAGACCAAGGTCGTCTCCAAGGGGCTGGCCCAGCTCTTCGAGAACAAGTACCCCGACCTCGCCGTGCACAAGCAACTGAAGGAGCTGCGCACCGGCCGGGTGCTGATCGACTGGAGCCAGAACGACCAGTACAAGACGACGGTCAACGTCTATTCGCTGCGCGCGCGCAAACGACCGACGGTCTCCACGCCGGTGTCATGGGACGAGGTCGAGAAGTGCTTCAAGGCCAAGGACGCGGACCTGCTCGTCTTCGACTCCGAGCAGGTGCTGAAGCGCGTCGAGAAGCTCGGTGACCTGTTCGAGCCGGTGGTGAAGAAGAAACAGAAGCTGCCGAAGTCGTTGGTGCAGGCGACCGGCGGCGAGGAAGCGCTCGAGAAGATGGCGAACCGGCGGCACGGCGGCGGGCGCGGCCGCTATCCGCCGCAGAAGGGACAGCGCAACAACCCGATATGAGCGCGCCAGCGCGGCCGCGTGTCGTCATCGCGGGCGCGGGCTTCGGCGGCCTCACCTGCGCGCGGGCGCTGAAGCACGCGCCGGTCGACGTCCTGCTCGTCGACCGCAACAACTACCACATGTTCACGCCGCTGCTGTACCAGGTCGCGAGCGCGCTGCTCGACCCAGGCGAGATCGCGCGGCCTGTGCGTTCGCTCATCCGTCCGCTCCGCAACGCCGACTTCCTCCAGGCGTCGATCACCGGCGTCGACTTCGAAGGCCGCCGGCTGCTCACCGACCACGGCCCTGTGCCGTACGACTACCTCGTTCTCGCCACCGGCGCGCAGAGCGACTATTTCGGCAACGCGGCGCTTGCGGAGCACTCGATCGGGCTGAAGGAGCTCGACGAGGGCCTCGCCGTGCGCAACCGCCTGCTGTCGCGGATCGAAGAGTCGCGCTGGACCGATGATCCCGCGCGGCGCCGCATGCTCCTGACGTTCGCCATCGTCGGCGGCGGACCGACCGGAGTGGAGATGGCGGGCGCGGTTTCGGAGCTCGTCCGGGTCGTCCTGCACAAGGACTACCGGGACCTCGACACAAACGACGTCCGGGTGGTGCTTATAGAAGCAGCGCCTTATGTCCTCGGAGCTTTCGCCCCACCGCTGCGCGATGCCGCCCGGCGCTCGCTCGAGCGCAAGGGGATCGAGGTCGTGCTCGGGGCCAAGGTCGAGGCCGTGACCGAGTGCTCGGTCAAGGTCGCCGGCCGCGAGGAGATCGCAGCGGGCATGGTGATCTGGACGGCGGGTGTGCGCGCCTCCGACGTCGGCAAAGCGACCGGGCTCGGGCTCGGACGCCAGGGACGGATCGCGGTCCAGCCGAGCCTCCAGGTGCCCGGCCACCCGGTCGTCTTCGTGATCGGCGACCTGGCCGGCGCCGAGGCGCTGCCGATGCTGATCCCCGTCGCCATGCAGGCGGGTAAGCACGTCGCCGCCTCGATCACCGCGATGGCGCGCGGCACCGGCGGCGCTGAGCGCTTCGTCTACAAGGATCCGGGGATCATGGCGACCATCGGCCGCAACTCCGCGGTGGCGCAGATCGGGCGCTTTCGTTTCTCCGGCTTCATCGGCTGGGTGATGTGGCTGACGGTCCATCTCGTCAACGTCATCAGCTTCCGCAGCCGGCTCATCGTGCTCGTGAACTGGGCGTGGGAGTACCTGTTCCTCGACCGGCCGGTGCGGATAATCGTCCGGGCTCGCGAGTGATGAGACGGCTCTCCGCGCTCGCGGCCGTCCTGTGTCTCTCGGCATGCATCGGCGGCCAGGCGCCCGGCGATCCCGCCAAGATCCTCCGCGACAGCGCCGCGGCGATGGCGTCCGTCAAGTCCGCGTCCGCGACGTTGAAGGTCACCAAGGGGACGCTTTCGATCCAGGGCTTCGCCCTCGTGAGCGCGAAGACGTCGGTCCGCATGCCGTCGGACAGCGACACCGTGTACACGGTCAAGCAGCAGGACATCTCCTTCGCGCTCGAGGTCGTGATCGTGCCCGGGCACGTCTACCTGCACATCCCGTTCTCGCCGTTCCGCGAGGTCACCGGCCCAGAAGCGGCGGCCTTCCCGAACATGGCCAAGCTGTTCGACCCGGCGACCGGCCTGCCGGCGATCATCCCCCAGGGCACGAACAAGAAGTACATCGCCAGCGAGCAACTGGACGGGCGCACGGTCGACCACGTGACGGCCGTCTACTCGCCGGACCAGGTGCATGCGCTCCTCGCCGAGCTCAACTCGAGCGGGCCTGTGACCGCGAACATCTGGATCAGCTCGTCCGACCACCTGGTCCGCAAGGCGGTGCTCGAGGGCAACTTCGGCGACCAGGGCAACGACGCGGCGGTCGAGGTCGACATCTCAAACTTCAACGGCACGGTGAGCATCACGTCACCGACTCCGTGAGGCCGTCCCGGCCGATGGTGTTGCTCGCCCTCGCGGGGGCGGGTCTCTTCGTCGCCGCGCTGGATGCGTATGTCGTCGTCACGCTGCTGCCGGCCATGAGCGGCGATGTCGGCGTAACGATCGAGAAGTTCGAGCAGGCGACGCCGATCCTCACGGGCTTCCTCGCCGGCTACGTCGTGGCGATGCCCCTGCTCGGCGCCTACTCGGACGCCCGCGGGCGCATCCCGGTGTACGTGGCGTGCCTTGGCGCCTTCGCGCTCGGCTCCGCCGTCACCGCGACCGCCGGCCTGTGGCCGTTCGCAGGCCTGCCGTGGCTCGTGGCCGGCCGGTTCGTGCAGGGGCTGGGCGGCGGCGGCCTCGTCCCGCTGACGCTCGCGCTCGCCGCCGACCTGTACACGGGCCGCGCGCGCACCGTCGCGCTCGGCTCCGTCGCCGGGTTGCAGGAAGCCGGGAGCGTGCTCGGCCCCATCTACGGCGCCACGGTCGCCGCCGCCGCGTCGGCGGCCGGTTCGTGGCGGTTCGTGTTCTGGCTCAACCTGCCGCTGGCGGTCGTCTGCGCCGCAGGCGTCGTGTGGTCGAGTCGCGTTGCCTCGGCGGCGGTGCCTCGCGCCTCCACCATCGACTGGCCCGGCGCGGCGCTTCTCGGCGCCGGCCTGGGCGCGCTCGTTTTTGCGCTGTATCCGGACGACCCCGAGCACCGCGCGGTCAACTCGCTGTTCCTTCCCGGCGCAGTCATCGCGGTCATGCTTCTCGCGGGCTACGCGTGGCGCCAGCGCAGCAGCCCCGACCCGCTGATCCCGCGCGAGCTGCTGCGCAGCAAGGTGTTCGCAGGCGTGACGGCGGCGAACGTGCTCATCGGCGCAGCCCTGATCGTCGCGCTCGTCGATGTGCCCATCCTCGGCCGCCTCGTCTTCAACCTCGACGCGCTGCAGTCAGGACTCTTCCTGACGCAGTTCCTCATCGGCGTGCCGGTGGGCGCGCTCGCCGGCGGCTTCCTCGCGGCTCGCGCCGGCAACCGCCTCGCGGGCGCTGCGGGCGTGGTCGTCTCCGCGCTCGCGTTCGTCCAGATGGCGACCTGGAACGCGCACGAGCTCGACCTCCACGTGGGGCCGGTCAAGCAGGCGGACATCGCGCTCGCCGTCTGCGGCTTCGGCTTCGGCCTTGTCATCGCGCCCCTGACCGCCGGCGTGCTCGCGCTGACGCGTGGCGCCAGTCACGGCCTGGCGACGAGCCTGGTGGTGCTCGCGCGGACCATGGGCATGCTCCTGGGCCTGTCCGCGCTGACCGCCTTCGGCCTCTACAGGTTTCACCAGATCCTCGGCACGCCAGTCGTCAACGACCCCGATCTACGTCAGCGCGTCAAGCACCTCGAGGCCCTGGTCGCGGCCGCCTTTCTTCAGGAGTACCGCGAGATCTTCGCCGTGGCCGCCGCGCTGTGCGCGCTGGCGGCGCTGGTCATCGTTTTCTCGCTACGACCACCACGTACGAGTGGTGGTACCTGAACGCATCGTCCGGATCGCCGAGGCTCGACATCGCCGCTTCGACCTCGGCCTCGAGCTCGTCCCGGTAGCGGGGCCCGAGCGCTCGGATCAGGGTGTACGGCCGCGGCCCGGCGCCGGCCATGAGCTCCGTCCACTCCGTGGCGTTGCCCGCCCGCCCGCCGCTCACCATCTCGGTCAGGCGCTCGACCTCGAAACCCGCGCCGGCGAGGATCTGGGGCAGGACGTCGGGCTCGCCGAACCGGGCTCGCTCCGAGCTGTAGCGCGGCAGGCTGAGGTAGTGACGGCGTGCGAGCGGTGTCAGTCCCTGGAAGAAGAGCTCCTGCGCGCGTGTGTTCAAGCTCCGGCGCTGGCACGAGACGGCGAGGCGGCCGTTCGGGCGAAGGACGCGGTGCGCCTCCGCAAGCGCGGTCGTCGGGTCGGCGAAGTACGTGAGCGCCTCGCCCATCGTCACGAGGTCGAAGGTCTCCGGCCGGAACACGAGGTGCTCCGCGGCCATGCCCAGGAACTGCACGTTCTTGTCCTTCTTGGCGCGGGCGATCGCGAGCATGCTGTCCGAGAGGTCGATCCCGATCACCATCCCGGGGTTGACACGCGGAGCCACGAGGTGCGCGACCAGGCCGGTTCCCGTGCCCACGTCGAGCACGTGCTCGCGCTTGGCCGGCGCCGCCAGTTCGACCAGGCGCGTCGCGACGCGACCGTGCTGGCCTCCCGCCCACCCGTCGTAGAGGGGCGCGAAGCGGTCGAAGAAGTCGACCACATGGTCGACCATCTGGTCCGAGGAATCGGGGTCCATCAACGCCACTGGTGCTGCTTAACCTTCGTCGACGCCTTGGGGTACGGCTGTTAGGATGCTAGCGCCCCGCAAACGGGCCGGACCCTCATTACGTCTTGGAGGACCCAATGGCGCAAGCTGAAAAGACCGCCGTACAGCCGAACACCACCGCGAACGGCGGCACCAACGTCGTCAGTCTCGGCCCGCGCGATGTGCTGCAGGGCCGGCTCGAGATCCAGGGAGACCTCAAGGTCGCCGGCACGGTCGAGGGCGACCTCAAGGCGAGCGGCGACGTCACCGTCGACGCCGGCGCCACCGTCCAGGCCGCGATCGAGGGCGCGAACGTGAGCGTCCGGGGCCAGGTCACCGGCAACGTCACCGCCAAGCGGCGCCTCACGCTCGCCGGCACCGGCCGGCTGAACGGCGACGTCCGCGTCGGGCGCCTGACCGTGGAGGACGGCGCGACCCTGAACGGCAACGTCACCATGCAGGCGGAGCGCTAACCCACAGCAGCCCGCTCCGCCCGCCGGATCGACGGCAGGACGACCGTTTCCACGTAGTCGCGCGCCGCGGCCATGCCGGCGTGCACCAGCCGCCACTCGATGTC
>CAYWTI010000002.1:0-17878 GCA_964461175.1 uncultured Actinomycetes bacterium
GCCGGGCCAGGTCGTGGTCGGCATCGCAGGCGAGCTGATCAAGGGCTTCTCCTCGACCATCGCATACCCGCGAGAGAACTCGAAGTCACGGGTCCGCTCGAGCGAGATGTCGACGATGCTGCAGATGGTCCAGCGCCGCGCCTTGCGCGAGGCCCAGCACCTGCTCGAGCTGGAGCGGAGCTATGGCCAGCTCGAGGCCCGCCTCGTCCACTCGGCGATCACAAACGTGCGCGTCGACGGCTATCCGGTCACGAACCCTGTCGGCTTCACGGGCAAGAACCTCGAGGTCACGGTCTTCAACACGTTCGCGCCGATGACCCACATCGACGCCATCGAGACGGTGGTGCGCGAGCTCGACCTCGAGCTTGCCGCGGCCGTCGCCCAGCCTTACGCGCTCGCTCGAGCCTGCGCCAACGAGGAGATCTGGGCTGAGGGCGGCATCTTCGTCGACGTGGGGGGCGGGACCACGGACGTCGCCCTGATCCGCGACGGCGGGGTGGAGGGGACGCGGATGTTCAACCTCGGCGGCCGCGCGTTCACTCGCCGCCTCGCGCTCGCGTTCGGTCTGAGCTACGAGGAGGCGGAGGCGCGCAAGCTGCGCCACTCCGAAGGCCTCCTGTCGCCGGACCAGCAGCGCCAGGTTGCCGAGCTGCTCAGCGCCGACGCGGAAGTGCTCCTCCAGGGGCTCGCGCTCAGCATCAAGGAGCTGTCCCGGGGCGAGCGCCTGCCGTCGAGCATCTACCTCTGCGGCGGTGGAAGCCTGCTCCCCGAGCTCACCCTCGAGATGGTCAAGAACAACTGGGCGGCCGGGCTGCCGTTCCCCCGGGAGCCGCGTGTCCGCCACCTCGTCCCCGCCGATGTCCGTAACCTGACTGACTCGACGGGGCAGCTCAGCAGCCCCCAGGACATCGCCCCGATGGGCCTCGCCAACCACGCGCTGCGAACTGAAGCCGAGGAGCGGGACACCGTCAACACGGTCATGAGGCGGGTCCTGTCCGCTATAAAGGTCTGACCAGACCTCCAGGAGACCAGCAAACGCCATGGCAATGAACCAGATCTACGTCGAAACCGAGGAGGAGATCCCGGAGCTCGTCGAGCGCCTTCGGCGCTACCACGGCGAGGACACGATGCTCGTCCTGCCTATGCGGTCGCGCATCGGCCAGAGCCGCTTCAACTTCCAGCTCCTGCGCAACTACGCCGCCCGGCTGGGCAAGCGCGTCACGGTCGTCTGCGACGACCCGGCCGTGCAGAAGATGGCGTCGGAGAGCGGATTCCCGGTCTTCGGCGCGGTGGGGCCGCAGGGCGAGGGCATCCCGTCCGAGGCCGAACCGGCGCCGCCCGCGCGCAAGTGGTGGCAGCCCAAGGCGGCCGCGCCGACCACACACGTCGGCGTCGCCGCGGCGCGCAAGCTGCAGACCAGGACGGCGACGGAGCTAAGGCCCGGCCGGTTCCTTCTTTACGTCACGGCGGTGACGCTCGTGCTCGTCGGCCTCTTCGCGGTGGCGGTTTTCGTGCCGTCGGCGACGGTGACGCTCGTCGCCCAGGCGCAGCCGTTCTCGGAGAAGGACCTGGAGATCCAGGCGCAGCCCGGCAAGGCGCCCATCAAGGTCCGCTCGGTGTCGCTCTCGAAGTCGACCTCGCAGGGATTCAAGGTCACGGGGTCGATCAACGTTCCGCTGGCTCCCTCCACGGGCCAGGTCGTCTACACGAACGCGTTTCCTCCGCCCAAGCCGGGCTCGCTCGATTACGGGTCGCCCGGCATCTTGGTCCGCTACGGCCAGCGGCTGATGAACACCAACAATCTCGAATTCGCGCAGACGTCAAAGGACCTGGTCGTTCCGTGGCAGGGGACGGCGACCGCCAGCGTGATCGCAGTGACCCCGGGATCGGTTGGAAACGTGGGCGACCACACGATCACTCAAATCGAGGGCAACACTTTCGACCCCAACCGCTTCAGCGTCACCAACCCCCAGGCGACCGGCGGTGGCACCGACCCGTCTTCGACCCCGCAGATGACCGAGGCCGACTTCGACGCGGCCCGGGCGCAGCTCGAGCAGACCCTGCACCAGTCGATCGCGCAGCAGCTCGCGGCGGGGACGCAGCAGGGCGAGAAGCTGAGCGAGAACGTGATCTTCGGCGCGCCGCAGTTCACGACCGACCACCAGCCGAACGACAAGGTGCCGAGCTTCACCGGCACGATGACGGTCGCCGGCGAGGGCGACTACTACAGCGACTCCGACGTCATCGCCGCGTACAAGAACCACCTCTCGCAGCGCGTCCCGAACAACATGCAGCTGCTGACGTCGTCGCCGATCGATGTCTCTTACCGGCTGCTCAGCGCGGCGAGGGGCGGCTACCTGGTGTTCGTGGGCACCGCGTCCGCGTACGTGGCGCCCAGGCTCGACGAGGCGAAGATCCGCGCGCAGATCGTCGGCCGGCCCGTGCAGCAGGCGCGGTTCTACCTCGGCTCGCTGCCGATCCGCTCCGTCGCCATCAAGGAGCAGCCGATCGCGCTGCCGCTGATGCCGCTGCTCGACCGCCGCATCGAGCTGGATTACGTCGTGGAATCGAACGCGCCTTCGGCCGGCGCCGCGTCGCAGACCCAGGCGACCCCGCAAGCGTCCCCGTCGCCGTAGCGGCGAAGCTCCGGATGCGCGTGCTGGCGGTCGATCCGGGCTCGAAGCGAGTCGGGCTTGCGGTCAGCGACCCGACCGGCACGATCGCGCAGCCGCTGACGACCGTCGCCGCCGAGCCGCGCGAAACGCTGGCGGCGAGGCTCGCGGACGTTGCGCGCGAGCAAGAGGCCGCGCGGATCGTGGTCGGCCTGCCGCGTCGCCTTGACGGTTCAGACGGGCCCGAAGCGTTGGCGGCGCGGAACCTCGCCACCGAATTGCGACGGGCGGCGAGGCTTCCCGTCGAGCTCGTCGACGAGCGGATGACGACAGCGGCCGCGGAGCGCTCGCTTCTCGCCGGCGGTATGCACCGCGAAAAGCGACGCGCGAACATAGACCGCGTGGCTGCGGCGCTGCTCCTGCAAACGCACCTCGACAGGCGACGGCGTGGCTGAAGAGCAGGTCACGCTCGTGGACGAGACCGGCGTCGAGAGGCGGTTCTCGCTGCACGATGCGTTCGATCTCGACGGCGTCACGTACTACCTCGTCGAGGACGTCGACGACCCGCAGCGCGTGATGCTGCTGCGCGAGTCCGAGTCAGGCCTGGAGACGATCGACGGTGAGGAGTTCGACCGGGTGATGAAGGCGCTCGAAGAAGACCGGGTCGAGTGAAGAAGCTCATAGCGCTGCTCGTCGTCCTGGCCGTGCTGGGCTTCGGCACGTCGCGCGCGTACGACTGGTGGAGCTACAACGTGAACTCCCCGGTGTCGTCGGCGAGCCACCCCGTGACATTCCACGTCGATCCGGGCGAGACTCCGGCGCAGATCGGGACCGACCTCTTCGACCTTCGCCTCATCCGGAGCACGGTCGCTTTCGACCTCTACACGCGCCTGACCGACGCGGCGCCGAAGTTCCAGGCGGGCGTGTTCGTGCTGAACACGAACATGTCGCTGAGCCAGATCGTCACGGCGCTGCAGCACGGCCGGCCTGAGGAGAAGAGCGTGACCTTCCGCGAGGGGTTCCCACTCTGGTACCAGGCCCAGGCGATCGACCAGGCCAAGCTCGCCGGCGTCACCGGCGCCGCGTATCTCAAGGCGGCCGCCGACCCGACGCTCGCATCGAAGTACGCGTTCCTGCCCCAGGGCGCGAGCGGCGATACGCCGTTCGAAGGCTACCTCTTCCCGGACACGTACCTGGTCGACCCCGCGACGGGCCCGGCCGGGGTCGTTCGCGCGCAGCTCGACCAGTTCGACGCAGTCTTCTCCGCCGACTGGAGGGCGCAGATCGCGCAATCCACGCCCGGCCGTCCTAAGGAGGACATCCGCTCGATCGTGATCCTCGCGTCGATGGTCGACCGCGAGGCCAACAACAAGACCGCGACCGACCGCGGCAACGTGTGCAGCGTCTACTACAACCGCCTGAGGCAGAACATCCCGCTCGGCGTCGACGCGACACTGCTCTACGCGCTGCATCGCCTGACCCCCGAGCCGACGGCGCAGGAGCTAACCCTGACGTCGCCGTACAACACGCGCAAGGTCACCGGTCTGCCGCCGACGCCCATCAGCAACCCGGGAAAGGCGGCCCTCCAGGCATGCATCAACCCGCCGGTTACGAGCTACCTCTTTTACTTCACCGACCAGCAGGGGACGACGCATTTCGAGACCAACGACGCCGACTTCGAGCGCGACAAGGCGAAGTACGGCGTGAGCGGCAGCTGACCTGACCACCCGCGTCTACCTGCTCGGCCACGGCGTCTCGTACTCGAGCAGCCCGGCCATGCACAACGCGGCCTTCCGCGCGCTCGGGCTCGACTGGCGGTACGACATCGTCGACATACCGGCGGCGGAGCTCGGTCGTGCGATGGGGCTAGTCCGGCAGGCTGATGCAGCCGGCGCCAACGTCACCATCCCGCACAAGCAGGCGGTGATGGAGCACCTCGACGCCATCGACGACGAGGCGACGCGCGCGCGGGCGGTGAACACCATCGTCAACCGCGCGGGGAGGCTCGCCGGCTACAACACCGACATCGCGGCGATCCGAAAGGCGGTCGCCGAGCTGCACGTCGACGCAGCAGGCGCAAACGTCGTCATCCTCGGGGCCGGCGGGGCCGCCCGCGCGGCGGCGCAGGCGCTCCCGGGGGCGCACCTTACCTTCGTCGCCCGAAACCCAGAGGCGGCTGACGTGCCGGGCCGCACGCTGGCGTGGCGCGACGCCTCGGTGCCGTCCCTGACGCGGGCCGCGAACCTGCTCGTCAACGCCACGCCCCTGGGCAGGAAAGACGAGATGCCGCTGCGGCCCGCGGGGCTGCCGTCACACGGCGCCGTGCTCGACCTCGTCTACGTCTCGGGCGGCACGCCACTGGTCCGCAAGGCGCGCTCGCTCCGCATCCCAGCGGTCGACGGATGGGAGGTGCTGCTCTGGCAGGGGGCCGCGGCGTTCGAGCTCTGGACGGGAAAGAGCGCACCGGTCGACGTGATGCGCGAAACTCTCCGCCCGTGAGCGTCAGCCAGCTCGCGGTTGTTATCGCGTGGGCGGCCGTCGGGGCCGGCGGCGGAGTTTTGGTCCGCTGGGGGTCGGTCAAGCTCGCCCGCCTGGAAGAGCTGGAACCGGGCGACCGCCCCTGGCAGCGCTTCGGTCCTCCGGTTCTCGCCGCGATCGTCTTCGCCGTGTACGCAGTCGTCATCCCGTACTGGCCGCTGCTCGTGGTCCGGAGCATCTTCGCGCTCGTGCTCGTCCAGGTCGTGTTCTTCGACTTCGAGCACCGCCTGATCCTCGACCGGGTGATGTTTCCTGCCATGGCGCTTGCCCTCCTGGTCAGCCTCACGCCGCTCGTGGACAGCCGCCTCGGGCTGTGGCAGCAGGCGTGGTGGGCCGGCGCGGTGATGGGGCTTGTCGCAGGGATGCTGTTCCTGCTCCTGGCGCTGGCCGGAGCCGCCCTGTTCAAGGCCGAGGCGCTGGGCTTCGGCGACGTGAAGCTCGCGCTGTTCATGGGCCTCCTCCTGGGATGGCCCTACACCTTCACCGCGATCTTCTACGGCGTCGTGCTGGCCGGGGCGATCTCGATCGGCGTGATCATCTGGCGGCGCTCGATGAAGGGCACGATCGCGTACGGGCCATACCTCGCGGCGGGAGCGCTGATCGTTCTGGCCGGCCCACTCAACTAGGCAGGCTGCTTTAATACCCGCGGAATGAGCAAGCTTCTCCCCGGCGAAAACCTCGTCCTCAAGGACCACCCGCACTGGATCACCGTCGTCAAGAGCGTGATCGCGCCCGTGGTCCTCATCGCCGTCGTCCTCGTCGCCGACTTCACGGTCCTGAATCCGGACAACCTCTACATCCCCAAGCTGCGGACGTTCCTCACCCTCGGCGTCGTCGCGCTCGCGATCTTGTGGGCGATCGTCGTCTGGGTGCGGTGGCGCTCGATCCAGTACACGCTGACCGACCAGCGGATCACCATCCAGGGCGGGGTGTTCAGCCGCCAGGAGAAGATCATTCCGATCGACCGCGTCCAGGACTGCACGACGCGGCAGTCGATCTTCGGCCGCATGATCGGCTACGGCCGCGTCGAGATCGACGCCGCCGGCGCGCAGGGCGCCGAGGTGCTGGACCACCTGCCGAAGCCGGGCGACTTCCGCGACCAGGTCTTCGTCCAGTCGGAGAAGCGGCGCGGCGGCGCGGCGGCGGGTACCCCGGCCGCGGCGGGCGCGGTGCCGGCGAACCCTAGCGGCGTCTAGCAGGCATCGCCGGCCGCTCGCCCTGCTCGGTTTCATGGGCTCGGGCAAGACGGTCGTCGGTGCGGCCGTCGCGGAGCGAGCGCACGCCGAGTTCGTCGACCTCGACCGCATGGTCGAGAAAGCCGCCGGGATGTCGATCCCGGAGATATTCGACCGCGCCGGCGAGCCTGTCTTCCGCGGCCTCGAGAAGAAGATGCTGGAGCTCGCGCTGCGCAGGAACACCGTCGTCGCCCTCGGCGGCGGCACGGTGATGGACGACGCGAGCTGGTCGTTGTTGGAGGCCGAGGCCGTGACCGTCTATCTCGAGGTGCCGTTTGCGTCGCTCTGGCGGCGGGTCGGGCATCTTTCCGGGCGTCCGCTGATCGCGGATCGCTCGCGCGACGAGGTCGAGGCCATGTTCGACAGCCGGCGCGAGCGCTACGAGCAGGCGATGCACCGGGTCAACGCCGATCGCGACCCGTCCGCCGTCGCAGAGGAGGTAGCCGGCCTGTGGTCCGCCTGATCCTCGACACGCCGGGCGGCGCCTACCCGGTGACCGTAGGCACGAACCTGCAGCGCGAGCTGCGCAGCGCGGTCGCACGGTTGAACCCGACCGGCGTGGCCGTCGTCACCGACACGAACGTGAAGCCGTGGGCGAACAAGGTCGCGAAGACGGTCAAGCGCGCCGGCATCAGGTCTTCGGTGTATGCGGTGCCCGCGGGCGAGCGGTCGAAGTCGATGGCCGAGCTCGAGGCCGTGCTGTCCTTCCTGGAACGCGAGCGGATCGACCGCGGCGGGGTCGTGATCACCGTCGGCGGCGGCACGGTGGGCGACCTCGGAGGCCTGGCGGCCGCCCTCTGGCAGCGCGGAGTGCGCCTGGTCGCGGTCCCGACCACGCTGCTCGCGATCGTCGACTCGAGCGTCGGCGGCAAGACCGGGGTCAACGGCAAGCGCTCCAAGAACGCCATCGGCGCCTTCTGGCAGCCGTCGGCGGTCATCTCCGACCTGGCTTCGCTCGAAACCCTGCCGGCGGCGAGCTACCGGGAGGCGTTCGCCGAGGTTGTAAAGTACGCCGTCGCCATGGACCGGGGCCTCTTCGACCTGCTGCAGCGCAACGTGCCGCGCCTGCTCGAACGCGATCTCGGCCTGCTCGAGCGCGTTGTGTTCCGCTGCGTCACCGCCAAGGCGCTGGTCGTGGCCAAGGACGAGCGCGACCGCGGCCCGCGGGCGATCCTCAACTACGGCCACACGGCCGGCCATGCCCTGGAGGCGGCGACGAGCTTTCGCGTCAGCCATGGGCGGGCGGTCGCCTTCGGCATGGGCGTGGCGGCGCGCATTGCGCTCTCCCTCGACCTGTGCAGCCGTCGCACCGTTGAGGCGCAGGACGAGCTGCTTGCCGCGTTCGGCCTGAACACGCGGCCGCCGAGGGTGGACGCCAAGCGCGTGCTGGCCGCCGTCGCGCTCGACAAGAAGGCCAGGCGCGGCAAGGTCGCGTGGGTCATGCCGCGGCGCATCGGCAAGGCGGAGATCGGTCACACGGTGCCTGGCGCGGTCGTGCGCCGCGTGGTGACGAGGGCGCTCGCGTGAGCAGGCGCATCGTAGTCGTCAACGGCCCGAGCCTGAACCTGCTTGGCAAGCGCGAGCCGGAGATCTACGGCACGCGGACGCTTGCCGACCTCGAGCGGACGGTCGACGCGAAGGCGAAGGCGCTCGGGCTCGAGGCCGAATGCTTCCAGAGCAACCACGAGGGCGAGATCATCGACTTCCTGCAGGAGCACTCGCCGGGATCGGCCGGCGTGATCATCAACCCCGGCGCGCTGTCGCACTACTCGCTGGCCCTCTACGATTGTCTGCAGGCGCTCGCGCTGCCGGTCGTGGAGGTTCACATCTCGAACATCCACGCGCGCGAGGAGTTCCGCTCCCGCAGCGTGACCGCGCGCGCCGCGAAGGGCGTCATCACGGGGCTCGGCTTCACCGGATACGAGTTGGCACTGGAGTACCTGGCGGGACAGAAATGATTTCGAGCGGCGATCTTCGAAACGGCACGATGTTCGAGCATGATGGGCAGCTCGTGTCCATCGTCAGCGTGGAACACATAAAAATGGCCCGGCAGCCGGCTGTCATCAAGGCCAAGCTCCGCAATGTACTGACAGGCTCGATCTTCGAGCAGAGCTTCAAGACGAGCGAGAGGTTCCGCCTCGTACGGATCGACAGCAACGAGGCGACCTACAGCTACAACGACGGCACGCACTACTACTTCATGGACAGCAAGACCTACGACCAGGTCGCGGTCGACGAGGACATGCTCGAGGAAGTCCTCCCGCTCCTGAAGGAAGGCAGCGTCGTGTTCCTGCAGCGCTACGACGATCGCTTGATCGGCGTCGAGCTGCCGATCAACGTCGACCTGAAGGTCGTGTCGACCGATCCAGGGTTCAAGGGCGATACCGTGTCGGGCGGGACCAAGCAGGCCGAGCTCGAGACCGGCGCCAAGATCCAGGTGCCGCTCTTCATCCAGTCGGGCGATGTGATCCGGGTCGATACGCGCGACCACAGCTACGTCGAACGGGCATAAGCTAAGCGGCCATGGCTGAAAACGGTTCGTTGGGGGCGGTCCGAGTGGCCAACGAGGTTATCGCCAGCATCGCCGCGCTCGCGGCGTGCGAGGTCGAGGGCGTAGATGGCATGGACGAGGCGGCCGCGCGGCACTTCGGTGACTGGGTGCGGCGCCAGGCGGCCCACCGCGGGGTGCGTGTGCACATCGAGGGTGACCGCTCTATCCACCTCGAGGTATTCATCACCGTCGCGTCGGATGCGAAGCTCGCCGACGTCGCGGGCGCGGTCCAGGCAAACGTCGTCGAGGCCACCGAGCGCATGCTCGGGCTCGAGGTCGGCGAGGTCAACGTCTTCGTCTCGAGTGTCGCCTTCGCCTCATAGACGTTCCGCGGGCAAGCGCCACCAGGCGCGCGAGCTCGCGCTCAAGGTCCTGTTCCAGCTCGAGAGCGAGCCGGACGGCGACCTCGACGAGGTGCTGCGCTACCACGCCGCAGAAGGCGCGGCGACCGAGGACGTGGCCGTCTTTGCCCGCGAGCTGGTGAGCGGAGTCCTCGCGCACCGCGAGGAGCTCGACCGCATCCTTTCCGACGCGTCAGAGCACTGGCGCCTCGACCAGATGGCGAAAGTCGACCGCGTCATCCTGCGCATCGCCGTCTACGAGATCGCCATCGACCGCAAGGTGCCGACCAAAGCGGCGATCAACGAGTCGATCGAGCTGGCGAAGACGTTTTCCGGCGACGAGGCGGGGCGGTTCGTCAACGGCATCCTCGGCCGCGTCGCCGCGACGGCGACATGACCGCACAATTGCCTACCGAGTGAGATACCTCCTTGCGCCGATCGTGGCCTGGGCTTTCGCGCAGGCCGCCAAGGTGACCCTCTCGTCGGTTCGGCAGCGCCGCCTCAACCTGCGCGTGCTGGCCGAGACGGGCGGGATGCCGAGCAGCCACAGCGCGATCGTGATGGGACTCACGACGGCGGTCGGTAAATATTCGGGCCTGGGTTCCGCGGCGTTCGCGATCGCCCTTATCTTCACGTTCGTGGTCATGTACGACGCCGCAGGTTTGCGCCGCGCGGCGGGACGCCAGGCCGAGGTCCTGAACCGGCTGGTCGAGGACCTGGTGCACATGCGCGGCGTCCAGGAGGCCCGGCTCCGGGAGCTGCTCGGCCATACGCCGATGGAGGTGCTGGTCGGCGCCGTGATCGGTCTCGCCGTGGGGCTGATCCTCTGAGGCTCGATGTGCTGATCACGAAGTCTGGGCTTGCCGAGTCGCGAGAGCGGGCCCAGGCCCTGATCATCGCGGGCAAGGTGCGCGTGGCGGGCGAGACCGTGCGAACGCCGTCCCGCATCGTCCGCGACGACGCCGCGGTGGCCGTCGACGCCGAGCCTGGCTACGCGAGCCGCGGCGCGCTCAAGCTCGCGCCGGCGCTCGACAGCTTCGGGGTCGGCCCGTCAGGGCGCGTGTGCGCCGATATCGGCGCGTCGACCGGCGGCTTCACCGACGTGCTGCTTCGGCGCGGCGCTGCACGGGTGTACGCCGTCGACGTCGGCCGGGGCCTGCTGCACTGGCGTCTGCGCCAGGACCCGCGCGTGGTCGTCATCGAACGCCAGAACGCCCGCGACCTGGAGTCGTTTCCCGAGCCCGTGAGTCTCGTCGTCGTCGACGTGTCGTTCATCAGCCTGGAGAAGGTCCTGCCCGCGATCCGCCGCGCGGCCGCAGGCGCAGAGGTCGTCGCCCTGTTCAAGCCGCAGTTCGAGGTCGGGCGCGCCGAGGTGGGGAAGGGCGGAATCGTGCGCAGCGAGGAAGCGGTCGCCGCGGCGCTTGAGCGCTTCCGCGCATGGTGCGCGGCCAACGAGTACGTGGTCGTCGCCGATGCGCCCTCGGAGGTCGCGGGCTCCGAGGGCAACCGCGAGATCTTCGTCCACCTCTTGCCGGCGAGCCGATGAGGATCTGCTTCCTTCGCGGCCCCAACGCCGAGCAGCGTGTCGTCGACCGCGCGCTCGAGGCGGCGCGACTGCACGGCGCCGAGGCGGTGGAGGTCGAGCGCGACGGACCCGCCGGCGCGCCGAAGGGCACCGGGCTCGTGGTCACGCTCGGCGGCGACGGGACCTTTCTCGCCGGCGCCCGGCTCGCGGCGCCTGACGGGATCCCGATCCTCGGCGTGAACCTCGGCCGTCTCGGCTTTCTCACCGAGCTCGAGGAACCGCAGCTCGAGAACGGTCTGGAGAAGTTCTTCAAGGGGGCTTACCGAACCGAGGAACGGACGATGCTCGAGGTCGCCCTGCTTCGCGACGGCCGCGAGCTCGAGCGCTCGATAGGGCTCAACGAGGTCGTCGTGGACCACTCGGGGGAGGCGCGCATCCTCCGCCTGGAGATCGACGTCGGGGGCAAGGCGGTGGGCGTGATCGACGCCGACGGCGCCATCATCGCCACCGCGAGCGGTTCGACCGCGTACGCGCTCGCCAGCGGCGGGCCGATCCTCGAGCCGACACTGCGCGACATCGTGCTCGTGCCCATGAACCCCTTTGCCCTGACGGTCCGGCCGATCGTGTTCGCGCCCGGCCAGGACGTGACGCTCAAGGTGGTGCGCGGTCCGGCGGAGATGTATGTCGACGGCGCGCGCGAGGGCGTCGACGTGGCGACCGGCGACGTCATCCGGTGCGGCACGCACGAGCGCACGCTGAAAGTCGTGCGCTTCGGCTCGCCGGAGGCCTTTTACGAGCGCCTCGGCGAGAAGCTCGGGTGGGGCCGGCCGCTGGTTCCCAAGAAGTAGTGCTGAAAGAGCTCAAGGTCCGCGACCTTGCGCTGGTCGCGGAGGCATCTGTCCGGTTTGGCCCTGGCCTGAACCTTCTGACCGGCGAGACCGGCAGCGGGAAGTCGCTGCTCATCGATGCGCTCAGCCTGGCCCTCGGCGGGCGCGGCGGCGCCGACCAGGTCCGACACGGCGCCGAGCGCGCCGCCATAGAGGCCACCTTCGACTCCGTCGTCCTCCAGCGCGAGATCGGCAAACGGTCGACGGCGCGAGTCGACGGGAGACCGTCGACGCCGGCGCAGCTGCGCGAGCTCGGCGAGCGGTTGGTCGCCATCCACGGCCAGCACGCGCAGCACGCCCTGCTCGACACCGCCACTCAGACCGAGCTGCTCGACGCGTACGCCGGCGCGCTCGACGCCGCCGCGACGGTGGCCGTTGCTCACGCCGCGTGGTCGGCGGCGGTGGGACGGATGCGCGACATCGACCAGCTTCGCTCTCGCGGCGAACGCGACCGGGAGTACATGCGCTGGCAGCTCGACGAGCTGCGCCGCGCGAACCTCGTCGCCGGCGAAGACGAGATCCTCGCCGCCGACCGGACGGCGATGCGACACGCGGCACGCCTCGGCGAGCTGGGCGGCATGGCCCTGGACGCGCTGCGCGACGAGGCCGTGGCCCGAGCCGCGGCCGCCCTGGAGGGCGCCGCCGCGCTCGACTCGCGCCTGACGGAGCACGCCGCCCGCGTGCGCGCGGTGGCGGACGAGGCGGGGGACGTCGGGGCCGACGTCCGCCGGTACCTCGACGCGCTGGACGCCGACCCTGCCCGGCTGGAGGCCATCGAGGCGCGCCTCGCGGAGCTCGAGGCGCTGAAGCGCAAGCACGGCGGTTCCATCGAGGCCGCGCTCGCCGAGCGCGACCGGCTCGAGCGGCAGCTCGGCGCCACCGAGGACCTCGAGGCGGCCGTGGCACGGGCGGACGAGGATGTCCGCGCGCAGCGCGGCGAGCTGGAGGCACATGCCGCGCGCCTGACCCGCGCACGCAACACTGCGGCGCGGCGGATGGAGAAGGCGATCGTGCCCGAGCTCCAGGGTCTGCGCCTCGACGGAGCACGTTTCGAGATCGCGCTCCGCGCGCTCGACGACATCACCGCGACAGGCGCGGAGACCGCCGAGATGCTGTTCTCGGCCAACCCAGGGGAGCCGCTCGCGCCGCTGGCGCGTGTCGCTTCCGGCGGCGAGCTCGCGCGCGTCATGCTCGCGATCAAGACCGTGGGCGCGGACGCCGACCGGATGCCGACGATGGTCTTCGACGAGGTCGACTCCGGAATCGGCGGCGAGGCGGCGATCCAGGTCGGCCTCCGCCTGAAGGCGCTGGGCACGCGCCACCAGGTCCTCGTGGTCACGCACCTGGCACAGATCGCGTCGTTCGCCGACCATCACCTGGTCGTGGAAAAGTCGCCCGGCGGCGACGGCCGCAACATCGTCACGGTGCGCGAGCTGGCGACTCAGGAAGAGAGAGCGGCCGAGCTCGCGCGCATGATGAGCGGCGGAGTGACCGCCAAGGCTGTCGCCCGCGCGCAGGAGCTGCTCGAAGAGGCGACGCGCTGATTGTCACCGCGGTCGAGGCTCTTCGCGGGTCCATCGGACAAACGGATCAGGCGGGCGCTGTGCATCGTCGCCCACCCGGACGACATCGAGTTCTACTGCGCGGGCGCGGTGCTCCTGATGACGAAGCACGGCGCGCGGGTCGACTTCGTCGTCGCCACTTCGGGCGACAAGGGCGCGCGCGACACGAAGAGGTCGCGAGAGAAGATGGCGCGGATCCGCGAGCGCGAGCAGGAGCTGGCGGCGGAGGTCCTCGGCGTCGAGCGCGTGAAGTTCCTGCGGCATCCCGACGCGGAGCTGGTCGAGAGCCTGGAGCTTCGCGAGCAGCTCGTGCGCGAGATCCGGACGACGAAGCCCGACGTCCTGCTCACCTTCGACCCGAACGTTCCCTACCGATTCCACCCGGATCACCGCGTGGTCGGGCGCGTCTCGCTCGATGCCGCGTGGCCGTGCGCGCGTGATCCGCTGACGTTTCCCGAGGCCGGCGACCCGCATGAGACCGCTGAAGCGTGGTGTTTCGGCGGAATCGAGCCGAACCTCGAGGTCGACGTTTCCGAGGTCCTCGACGAGAAGATCCGCTCGCGGCTGGCGCACGAGAGCCAGACCGGCAGCGCCGCGGCGCTGATGCGCCGGTGGCGGAGCACGGCGCGGGTCGAGAGGTTCCACCAGGTGAACCTCAGGTAATCTTCCCGGCTGATGGAAACGGCGCCAAGCCGCCTGGCCGTCACGACCCCGGTCTTCGAAGGTCCCCTCGAGATCCTGCTCGCGCTGGTCGAGCGTGAGGAGGTCGACATCTTCAAGGTCTCGCTCGCGAAGGTGACCGACGCCTACCTCGCCGAGGTGGCCGCGGCCGAGATCCCGGATGCGAAGGAGATGGCGGAGTTCCTGTGGATGGCGGCCCGCCTGCTGCTTCTCAAGTCGATCCGGCTGCTCCCCGGCGAGACGCCGACGGACGAGGAGACAGACCTCCTCGGCTGGGAGGACGAGGTCAGGCAGCGGCTCGAGGAGTACAAGGCATACAAGGAGATCGCCGGCGAGCTGCTCGAGCGCGCGCAGCAGGAGACGTTTGCCTTTCCGCCGCCGGCGCGCCCGGTGGAGGCGGGCGGGCAGGAAGAGCCGCTCGACGTCGACTTCCTGGTCGAGGCGTTCAACCGCGTGCTGGCCCGCATACCGCCCCGGCCGCTGGTCGTCCACGGACGGACCTGGACGCTGCAGGAGAAGCTCGACGCCATCACCGCCAGACTGCATGAAGGCCCGATCGAGCTCATCGAGCTCATCCTCGAATCCGAGGACCGGCTCGAGGCGGTCGTGACGTTCGTCGCCGTACTCGAGCTCATCCGCCGCGGCGCGGTGCGCGTGCGCCAGAAGGAGCGGTTCGGGCCCATCCACGTCGAGCCCAGGGTGGTCGCCGTTGACTGACGTCTCCGCGGCGCTCGAGGCGATCCTGTTCAGCTCCAACCGGCCGCTCAAGGTCCGCGAGCTGCAGCAGGCGACGGACGAGGACCGCAACAGCGTGGAAGGCGCGCTCGAAAAGCTGCGCGAGGCGCTCGACGGTCGCGGCGTGATGCTCATGCGTCACCACGACGAGGTGCATCTCGCGACGCGCCCGGAGTACGCGTCGGCGGTGAGGCGCGCGCTGCGGCCCGAGGTGTCGGGCCGGCTGTCCCAGGCCGCGTACGAGACGCTCGCGATCGTCGCCTACCAGCAGCCGGTGTCGCGAGCGCGGGTCGAAGAGGTCCGCGGCGTGAACTGCGAGAGCGTGCTGAGCAACCTCGAGCTGCGCGACCTCGTCACCGAGGTGGGCCGCGGATCGGGGCCCGGCCAGCCGAAGCTGTACGGCACGACGATGCGGTTCCTGCAGGTGATGGGCCTCGAGTCGCTCGACCATCTGCCGACGCCGACCGAAGGGGCCGGGGTGCTCGAGTCACGGGCGAGAGGCTGAACCGCTATCTCGCGCGCTCGGGCGTGGCCAGCCGCCGGGCCGCCGACCTTCTCATCGCCTCCGGCTCGGTCCGCGTCAACGGCAAGCGTCCGCCCGCGACCGGCGTGCTCGTCGATCCGGAAGCCGATACCGTCACGGTCGACGGCCGCCGTGTGCGGCCGCCGGCGGCGCATCGTTACGTCCTGCTCGACAAGCCGCTGGGTGTGATCACGACCGCCAGCGATGAGGCCGGCCGCAGGACGGTGCTGGACGTGATCGGTCGCGAGGGCCTAGGCGGCCATCGCCTGTTTCCGGTCGGGAGGCTCGACGGCGACAGCACCGGGCTGCTGCTGCTCACCGACGACGGCGAGCTGTCGTACCGGCTCACACACCCGCGCTACAAGGTGGCAAAGGAGTACACGGTCACCGTCGCCGGCGTGCCGCAGCCGTCTGACCTCGACGCGCTGCGGCGCGGCGTCCGCCTCAGCGACGGGCCGACCGCACCGGCGCGCGTCGAGCTGCTGCGCGCCACGCGTGGCGACCGCGACTCCGGCCGTGCCGATCTGCGGGTCGTGATCGGCGAGGGCCGGCACCGCCAGGTCCGGCGGATGCTCGAGGCGGTCGGACACCGCGTCGTCCGGTTGCGCCGCAGCGCCTTCGGCCCGCTGCGCCTCGGCCGGATGCGCGAGGGCGAGTGGCGCACGCTCACTCCGCGCGAGGTCGGCGCGCTGCGCCGAGCCGCAGGCCTCGACCAGTGATCGTCACGATCGACGGTGGCGTCGCCTCGGGCAAATCCGCGGTCGGGCGGCGAGTGGCCGAGAAGCTCGGCCTGCCGTTCATCGACAGCGGCCTGATGTATCGCGCCATCACGCGCCTCGCTGCGGAGCGCGGCATCGACGCGCACGACACTCGCGCCATAACGAAGCTTGCGGAGACGACGCCGATACGCATCGAGGGCGAGCGGGTGTGGGCGGACGGCAAGGAGCTGACCGAAGGCATCTACGACGCCGACCACGCGGAGGCGCTGCCTATCGTGTCGGCGACGGCTGGGGTTCGTCGCGCGCTGGTCGAAGGGCAGCGCGCGATGGCGCACGACGGCGTGGTGATGGCCGGTCGCGACATCGGCACGGTGGTGTTTCCACACGCTGAGCACAAGTTCTTCCTCACAGCCAGCCTTGACGAGAAGGTGCGGCGCCGCGCCGCGCAGTTCGAGCGCCGGGGAGAGGCGATCGATGAAGACGCGATGCGCAAGGAGGTGGCGGAGCGCGACCGGGTTGACAGCGAGCGGCCCATCGCGCCGCTCAAGCCCGCGAGCGACGCGCACATCATCGAGACCGACAACCTTCCGCTCGACGAGGTCGTCGACAGGATCGTCAACGCCGTGCGCGCGCCTCGCTCATGAGACCGTTCCTTCGCGGCCTGATGCGCTTCCTCACCCGCACGTACCTCGCGGGCCTCTTCACCGTCGAGGGCACGGAGAACGTGCCCCGCACCGGTGCGCTGATCGTCTGCGGCAACCATTTCGCCACGCTGGACCCGCCGATGGTCCCGGCGTTCCTACCCCGGCAGGACAGCTGGAGCATGGCCAAGTCGGAGTACTTCCGGAAAGGGTGGATGCGGTGGCTCTTCGGGTCTTACGGCGCGTTCCCTGTGGTGCGGCACACCGCGGACCGCGTGGCCCTGCGGCGCGCGTTCGACATCCTCAAGGCCGGCGAGGTGCTGATCATCTACCCCGAGGGCACGCGGGTCGAGTCCGGGACGCTGTCGACGCCCGAGCCGGGCGCGGGCTTCATCGCCCAGAAGGCCGGGTGCCCCGTCCTGCCGGTCGCGATCACCGGCACGCGCGAGTGCATGCCCAAGGGGCGGATCTGGCCGCGGCGGGTGCCGGTCAAGCTCCGCTTCGGCAAGCCGTTCCGCGTGCCGGCGAAGAAGGCAAGTGGAGAACGCATCTCGCACGAGGCGGCGGCCGAGGCGATCATGGTCGCGATCGCCGAGCTGCTTCCGCCCGACAAGCGTGGGATCTACGCCGACCTCGAGGGAGCCCGCCGGCGGTTGGAGGGCATCGCCCAACCGGCCGAGGTCGCTTAGCGGCGACGATCCGCGATGCGGTGGTCGGTGCTAGCCAATCGCCGGCCGCGCCCAGTCGTCCTCGACGAGAGAACCGAGCGCGGGGTTGAAGCAGGCGTCGAACGCCTCCTTCAGCGTCTGCGGCGTGAGCCGCGGCGGCTGCTGGCGGTAGTTCGCCAGGTCGACCAGGCGCGCGATCAGCGCGCGCGGGTGCGAGCCGCGCAGCGGCTTTTTCCCGTACAGGTTGTTAAGCAGGTAGCCGACCGCCTTCTCGTCCCACGGCACGCCCTGGCGGTCGCACTCGTAGCGAAGGATGCGGCCGAACGCCTCGGGCGACGGGTTGCCGACGCCGATCTTGTACGCCATGCGGCGAAGGAAGGCCTCGTCGACCAGCTCGGTGGGCGAGAGGTTGGTCGAGAACACCACCTGGCACAGGAAGGGGAGCTCGATTTTGCGGCCGGACGCCGAGAGGTCGAGGTAGTCGATCTTCTTCTCCATCGGCACGATGAAGCGGTTGAGGAGGCGCATCGGGGGCACCTCCTGGCGGCCGAAGTCGTCGATCACGAACACGCCGGCGTTCGCCTTCCACTGCAGCGGCGCCTCGTAGTAACGGTTCTGCGGGTCGTAGGTCAGGTCCAGCTGCTGGAGCTTCAGCTCACC
>CAYWTI010000003.1:0-12630 GCA_964461175.1 uncultured Actinomycetes bacterium
AGCACCCGGACGCTGATTCGCAGGCGCAGCTGAACCTCTTCGACTAGTCCGCGGCGCCCCCGGAGCCCTCGGCGTGCGATCGACCACAGGGCGCGGCACGGCGGCGAGCACATCGCCGACGACGGTCCAGCCCAGGGACTCCCGCGCGCGACGGATGAGCTCGCGGAACACCATCGCCGTCGCGCGCGCGTCGTCGAGCGCGGCGTGCGCGGGCGTGACATCGACCCCGAGCTCGGATACGAGGCGGGCCAGGCCGGGCGTCTGGCCTTTCGGAAGGTCGAGCACGAGCCGCGCGAGCGCGGTCGTGTCGATGATCGGGTGCTCGAGCGGGCTCTCGAGGCCTCGGCCGACGAGCCAGGTGTCGAAGGCGTCGTGGCTGTGCTCGACCAGGACGGCGCCCTGCGCGAAGCGCAGAAACCCTCGGCGCACGTCCTTGAACTCGGGGGCGCCGATGAGCATCGAGCGGTCGATGTGGTGTCGCCTCCGGGCGTATGGGTTGATCGGCGCGCGGCAGTCGACGAGGGTATCGAAGAACGACAGCGTCTGGTCGAGACGGAAACGCTCGGCGCCGATCTCGAGGACGAGGAACGGCGAGTTGCCGGTCGTCTCGACGTCGAGGGCGACGAACTGCGCGTCGCCGAGGCTGGTCGACCTCCCGACCTCGGGCGCGTCGACCGCGATCTCGTCCCACGGCACCGGCTCCACGGCGCCGCGGGGCTTGAGGTAGAGGCGCCGCTCGCTCATGTCCGCGCGGCCGCGAGGGCGCGCCGGGCCCAGCGGATCTCCTCGCCGGTGAGGCCGCGCAGGAGCAGAACCGCCGAGGCGTAGACGACGACGCCGGCGACGACCGGGATCACGACCTCGATCCCGTGCAGGGTGTGCAGCGGATAGACGGCGACGCCCATGACCACGCCCGCGACCAGGATGCGCCAGCTCGACGCCAGCACCGGGACACGCCCGACGTAGCGTGCGGTGAGGATCCATCCGACGACCCCGAGCGTGAGCTCGGTCGCGACCGTGGCCCAGCTCGCGCCGATGTAACCGAAGAGCGGGATGAGGGTGAGGTTGAGCGCGATGTTGGCGACCAGGCTCCAGCCTGCGGCCCACGTGAACGAGAGCTGCCGGTCGGACGCGTTGAGTGCGCCGATGAAGGCGTTGTTGACGAACGCGAGCCCCAGAGCAAGGGCGAGGATGCGCAGCGCCGGCTCGGACGGCCCGAACCGCGGACCCAGCAAGAGCGGCGTCAGCGGGCCGGCAAGGACGAAGATCCCGACGCTCATCGGCCAGCCCATCAGCAGAAGCGCCTTGAAGAAGCGGCTCACGGCGTCGAGCATGTCGGCCTGGCGCTCGCGGTGATAGACCGACAGCACCGGGAACACGATCGACAGGAACGTGATGGGGACGAAGAGCAGGGATTCGATCGGCTTGTACGCGGCCGCGTACCAGGACGCCTCGGTCTCAGACCGGATCGTGTAGATGAGCGGCTGGTCGATGCGGAAATAGAGGACGGTGAGGACGAACGTCAGCGCGAACGGCAGGCCTTTCCAGAACCACTCGCGCAGCAGCGCCGTCTCGAACCTCCATCCGGGCGTCGCGACGCGCTTCAGGGCGAGGACGACGGTGAAGTAGGCGCAAGAGAAGGCGTATTGGATGGCGTACGCCCAGATGTAGTAACCGACACCCTGACCAGAAAGGCCGCCGTAGAGGATGAGCAGAAGGAGGACGGCACTCTCGAGGACGACGCCGATAGCCTCGTATCCGAGCTGCTGGAGCGCATACAGCGCGTTACGCAGCAGCGTCGAGTACGACGTGAGGACCATGAGCACGAATCCAGGCACGAGGTACGCGCCGAGGCCCAGCGCGTAGACCAGCGCTGCGAGGGGCACCAGGCTTACGAGCGACATCAGGAGGCGGATCGACATCACGTTGCGGATGTAGCGCTGGATCTGCGTCTGGTCGCGCGCGCCCTCGCGCACGAACAGGACGTTGAAGCCGAGGTCGAGGACCACGCTGACGATCGCCGTCAGGTTGATCACCACCGTGAACGAGCCGTAATGCTCCGGCCCGAGCTTGCGGATCATGTAGAGCACGGTGAACAGCGCGATCAGGCGGGCGATGACCTTCGCCGTGAGGACGACGACGCTGTTCCGCAGGGCCCGCGAGCCCAGGCCGAGGCTGGACGGCGGTGGATCGATTGCTGAATCGTCGGCTGACAACTGACTGAATCGTAAACGCCGGGCTACGGGCGCTAGCTACACTCGACCGCCGTGGCAGACCCGATCCGAATCCTGAGCGGCATGCGCCCCACCGGGCGCTTCCACCTCGGCAACTACCTCGGCGCGGCGAAGAACTGGGTCGAGCTGCAGAACCGGTACGAGTGCTTTTACTTCGTCGCCGACTACCACGCGCTGACGACCGAGCCCGACGGCCACAAAGCGGAGGACAAGGTCTTCGACCTGGCGGCGGACCTCCTGGCGGTCGGCATCGATCCCAGGCGGAGCGTCCTCTACCTCCAGTCGAAGGTGCCGGAGGTGGCCGAGCTGACGCTGCTGCTGTCGATGGTCACCCCCCTGAGCTGGGTGCAGCGGGTGCCGACGTTCAAGGAGATGGCGAAGAGGCACCCGGACAACGTGAACCTCGGCCTCTTCTCCTACCCGATCCTCCAGGGCGCGGACATCCTCATGGTCAAGGGCACCGGCGTCCCGGTGGGCAAGGACCAGCTCGCCCACCTCGAGCTCGTGCGCGAGATCACGCGCCGGTTCAACCGCACGTACTCGCCGGTCTTCCCCGAGCCGCAGGCCCTGCTGACCGAGACCCCGCTCGTCAAGGGCACCGACGGCAAGCAGCGCATGTCGAAGACCGTGGGCAACATCGTCGGCGTGACCGACGACCCCGAGGTCATCCGCAAGCAGGTGCTCAGCATGGTGACCGACGTGAAGCGTCCTCGGCGCACCGACCCCGGCCACCCGCGCTCGTGCAACGTCTGTGCGTACTTCAAGCTCTTCTTCGACGACTGGGAGCACTACTGGGAGCTGTGCCGGAAGGCGCAGATAGGATGCTTCGACAAGAAGAAGCTCCTCGCCGAGCGGCTGATCGAAGTCTTCAGGCCGTTCCGCGAGGTCCGGGCCGAGCTGACCCCGGAATCTGTTTTCGCCATCCTCGACGAGGGCAGCGAGAAGGCGCGAGACGTGGCCCGCCAGACCCTGCGCGAGACACGCGAGGCGGTCGGGCTGCCCGCCTATCTCGCTAACATTTGAGCCGGATGGCAGCCACAGCAGTCACCCGCAGAACCTTTCTGGGCTGGTGGCTCGCGAGCTTGATGACCGCGACGGTGGTCACCGGCCTTGCCCCCATCCTCGTCTTCTTCTGGCCCGCGCCGCCAAAAGGCCAGACCAAGGGCCCGATCAAGGTCACCCTTGACACCGCCATCGACCAGATGGAAGACCAGTCGGCGACGAAGTTCCTCGCTCCGACGAGCCCGAACTCCGCGTTCATCATGGCCAACGGGGGCGGTGACAACGCCGCGGGCGACCTCGCGTTCGGGGGCTACGTGGTCAAGGTCGGCGACAAGGTCAAGGTCCTTGCCCAGAACTGCTCCCACCTCGGCTGCTCGGTGAACTTCAACAAGGACCAGAAGAGCTTTGACTGCCCGTGTCACGGCTCGCGGTTCCACGTCGACGGCACGGTCCTCCACGGGCCGGCCGCCTACCCGCTGTCCGACCTGAGCTGGAAGCAGGGCCAGCAGGCCAACCAGATCGAGGTCGACGGCATCGTGCTGGGGTTCTAGACGATGGCGATCCCACACCCACGCGATATCCAGGTGGCGGTGGTCGACTGGCTCGACGAGCGCTACCCGTTCTCGAAGGCCGTCGACGAGGCGCTGTACCAGCGCGTGCCGAACTTCGCCAACGCCTTCTACTACTGCTTCGGCGGGATGGTGTTCATCCTCATCGTCTTCCAGCTGCTCACCGGCGTTCTGCTCTCGCTGTACTACATCCCCGACGCAACCGGGAACCCGGCCCCGGCGTACAACAGCGTGCTGTACATCCAGAACGTCGTCTACCTCGGGTGGCTTATCCGCGGCGTCCATTTCTGGAGCGCGAACATCCTGATCGTCATGGTGCTCGTGCACATGGCGCGGGTCTACTGGACCGGGTCGTACCGCGCCCCGCGTGAGCTCAACTGGATGGTCGGCGTGCTGATGCTTCTGATCATCCTGGCCCTCTCCCTCACCGGCTACCTGCTGCCCTGGGACACGAAGGCGTACTTCGCGACCGAGGTCACTATCAAGATCGCCGGCTCCGCGCCGCCGCCGCAGCTAGGCGCCTTCATCAAGGAGATCCTCCAGGGCGGGCCGGTGGTCGGGCCGCCGACGCTGCAGCGCTTCTTCACCCTGCACGTCTTCGTCCTTCCGGCCCTCATCGTCCTGCTGATGTACGTCCACTTCCGCTTCATCCGCGCCCACGGGATCTCGCAGCCGCTGTGAGCGAGCAAGAGAAGAAGGACGTGGCGAAAGAGGGCCCGGGGGCCGCGGTCGCCGCACCGGCGCGCGAGGTCGAGCTCGGTCAGCTCGACGGCCACACCGGCCACACGCTGGAGCCGGAGTGGAAGCGCCTGCCGATCGGTCCGGATCACATCCTCTATCCCGTGCTCGTAGGTCTCGCCCTCTTCCCCATCCTCATGGGCGACGCCGGCCACCACCTCGCCGACGATATGCCCGACGACGAGACGCACCCGTTCTTCCCCGACCACTTCTGGCCGTACCCGATCATCGCCGTGGTCATGCTCATCGCGGTCGGGCTGCTGGCGGCGTTCGTGCAGAAGAACCTGCAGCTCGAGCAGTCGGCGGACCCGAGGGCGGTCACCATCCCGCGACCGGACTGGTACTTCCTCTTCCTCTTCCAGTTCCTGAAGCTCGGGCCGGAGCTGATCATGTCCCTGGTCATCCCGCCCGTCGTCGTCATCGGTCTGCTCGTGTGGCCGTTCATCGACAGCATCGCCGGACCCCGGATGGCGCGCCGCCTGGGATGGAGCCGCTGGCCGGTGCCGGGCCGCAACATCATCACCGGGACGGGGTGGATCCTGTTCCTCGGCTTCATCGTCTTCCTGACGCTGTGGGCGCTCGCCGGCCCGGGTTTCTGCCTCCCCTACTTCACCGGCCCCGTCTGCGGGGCGTAGAGAGGAGCTAGGTCCGGGAGTCGTAGAGCTGCTTCGTCAGCTCGATGTGCGCCAGGTGCTCGCGCGAGTGCCCGTAGCTGAACAGCACCCACTCGATGCCGGGCCGGGTGCCCCGCTCGCCCCGGTCCACCACCGCCGCGAGCTGCTCCGCGGTCAGGGCGCCGAGTTGGTGCTCGACCTCGCGCTCGGCGGTGTCGATGAGCTCGAGGAGCTTGTCGGCGTCCGACTCGACCCGGAACTCCGCGTCGCGGTCGCGCGTGTTCGGGACCGAGCGCACATTGCGGATGAGGTCGATCTCGGAGCCCATCATGTGCGTGACGAGAACGGCGATCGAGTTCGCCTTCGGCAGCGGCCGCCAGTTCAGAGTCCCGGCGTCGAGATCGCGCACCTGACCGCGCAGCCGCTCATGCAGCTCGCGGAACAGCTTGACCAACGCCTCGACAACCAGATCGCTCATGCGCTTACACCTTCTCCGTCACGCGGTACTCGAGGTAGCGACCAAAGAGTAGTCGCGTATGCGCTTCCAGCGCAGGCAGCACGCTCATGACGAGGCCGACGATCGGGTAGAAGAGGTACTGGACGTAGACAAAGCCCTTCCTCCACAGCGGCCAGGCTGCCGGCTTCGGTGGCAGCATGCGGATCTCGAAGTAGAGGAAGAAGACGACGCTCGAGAGCGCGACGCCGAGCAGCAGGTTCGACGCCGCCCACATCTGCTGGCCGATGTCGGTAAGCGAGAAGTCGACGCTCGCCCACAACGGCACCGACGCGCCGAACATGAGGAGCACCGGCAGGAAGATCCAGTTGAGGTGGTTGAGGAACAGGTTCATGAACCGGCGGAACCGCAGCAACAGCGGGATCTCCGGGTGCTTGAAGAAGCGAGCGAGGACGTAGGGCACGTCGGTGATCCCCCACGCCCAGCGCTTGATCTGGTTGTACTGGCTCGTGTGCGTCGACGCGTAGTCGCGTGAGTTCGGCGAGTCGCCATAGATGGGCAGGAACACCGACTTCACCGAGAACTTCTGGCCGAAGGTGAAGAACGCCTTCCAGTAAAACCGCGAGTCCTCGGGGATGACGTCCTTGTCCCAGTAGCCGATCTTGTGCACGAAGTCGAGGCTGCATGTGTAGCTGCTGAACGCGACGAGGCGATGCGGCCGCGAGTGCAGGAACATCTGCCACTGGGAGGTGCTCGCGGACATGATTCGCACCGCCATCGGCACTTCCCAGATGTTGTTGTGGAAGAGCGGCACCGGCTGCCAGATGGTGTAGTCGCGAAGGGCCTCGCGAACGTGATGCCAGCTGATCCACGCGAAGTACTGACGGTGCACCTGGTAGTCGGAATCGAGGTCGGTGATCAGGATCTTCGACAGGTCATATCCCTCTTCCGTCAGCACGCGCACCATCCACCGGCCCCCCCAGTTCATCGCCGCCGACTTGCCGATGACGATGCCTGGTTCGAGCGGGTCTTTGATGTGGTAGAACCCGCGAACCCGCGATCCGAACTTCTCCTTCAGCCGGGCCACGTTCTCCCAGCCGGGCTTGTCCGTCTCGCGGGTGATGACCCCGATCATCTTCAGCTCGTCCGGATAGTTGGCATCGACGATCGCCTGGACCGTGCGCTCGAGCACGTGGTACGGCTCGGTGTACGTGGGGATGACGGAGAGATGGATGTAGGCGAGCGGGTCGAGCGCGCCCTCGGTGACGTCCCGCCGGCACTTGGCGAGCCAGTCCGTCGCCATGTCACGGCGCATGCGCACGAGCGTGCCGTAGACGCCGGTCACGACGGTGACCGCCCGCAGCACCCAGTACGCATCGAAGACCAGCACGACGGCGGCCACGAACAGCGCCCCGCGGGTCTTGAAGATGATCGGGATCCAGGCGGGGGCGAACAGCATGACCCACGTGATCGCGCCCGGCAGCGCCTCGAAAGAGCGGGCTCCGAACTGACGCAGCGCCTGCTCCCATGCGGGCGGCGCGGGACGCTGGGCTTCGACCACGGCCATGGCTCGATTATCCGGGGAATACGGCGCCCGCCCCGCGCCTTGTATTCGACGTGAGCGAAACACAGCTGCTGCACTTCGACGGCCCCACCTTCGATGCTGACGTCCTGAACTCCGCGGAGCCGGTCGTGGTGGACTTCTACGCGGACTGGTGTCCGCCCTGCCGGATGATGACCCCGGCCGTGGAGCAGCTGGCGGGCGAGCTGGCCGGCCGGGTCAAGGTCGGCAAGCTGAACGTCGACGACAACCAGGAGATCGCGATCCGCTACGGCGTCATGGGCATCCCGACGCTGGGCCTCTTCCGCGAGGGCAAGCTGGTCGACCGCCTGGTCGGCTACCCGGGCGGCGCCGCCCCGATCAAGACCTGGATCGCCAAAAACGTCGAGGTCGCAACCGCCGGCAAGTAGGCGAGTTCTCGCGAGCGCCGGCGCTCGCGCCCCTCAGGAGAGTCGGAAGGGCGCGACTGCCGGCGGTTGCGCCCTTCCTCCGCTACGGGCCTAGTGGCCCCACATGGCACGGTGACCATGCTGCACAGTCTCTGGGCCGTGCTCGCCGGTGCGGATTCTGATGGCGTCCTCGACGCCGATCACGAAGATCTTTCCATCGCCGACCTCACCCTTCCCGGTGCGGCCCGCGACGGCCAGCTTGTCGACGACCGTGCCGACGATCTCCGACCGCATCACGGCCTCGATCTTCAGGCGCGGCCGCAGCGAGATGTGCACCGCCCTGCCGCGGTAGGTCTCGGTGTAGCCGCCCTGGGCACCGCAACCTTTGACCTCGGTGACCGTGACGCCCGACACCCCGCACTCGTCCAGCACGTCCTGGACCTCCTGCAATCGCTCGTGGCGGATGATCGCCACGACCATCTTCATCGCGTAGCCGCCTCCTCCATCCGCACCGTTCGCCGTCATGCGGGTGACACCTCCTGGTGCCCGGTCGCCGCCGGCTCGGGCGTGTGGTGTGGATTGACCGTCGGCGTATCCGGCTGGCGGTAGACGCCGCCCGGCACGGGCATGAACGCCTCCGGGTAGCCCCACATGCCGTGCTCGCTGATGTCGAGACCCTCGATCTCGTCGCTCGCCGAGACCCGCAAGCCGACCGTCTTGTTGATGATCCAGAAGAGCCCGTAGCTCAGGGCGAACACGGTGACGAACGACGCGGTGACGGCGATCGCCTGGACGCCGAGCTGGTGGAAGCTGCCGGTGTAGAACAGGCCGCCCTGGCCCACGCCGTTGAACTTCGCCAGGGCAGGCACCGTGAAGAGCCCGCAGCTGAGCGTGCCCCAGATGCCGGCGAGACCGTGGGCCGGCAGCGCGCCGACCGGGTCGTCCAGGTAGCGGTCGATGGCGAGCACCCCGACGACTACGATCACTCCCGCCACCGCCCCGATCACGATCGCGGCCCAGGGCTCGACGTAGCCGGATGGCGCCGTGATGGCGACGAGCGCGGCGATCGCGCCGTTGCCGATCATGCCGACGTCCATCGTCCTCGTGATCAGGTAGATGGTTGTCAGCGCCGCGACCGCGCCACCCGCGGCGGCGAGGTTCGTGACGACGACGACGTCGGCGAAGTGAAGGTTGGTCGCGTTCAGGGTCGAGCCGGGGTTGAAGCCGAACCAGCCAAACCACAGGATCAGCACGCCGAGCTGCGCCAGCGGCATGTTGTGGCCGGGGATCGCGTTCGCGCGCCCACGCTCGAACTTACCGATGCGCGGCCCGAGCAGGAGCAGGCCGGCGAACCCGGCCGTCGCACCGGTGAGGTGGACGACCGTCGAGCCGGCGAAGTCCTGGGAGCCCAGCGTCGACATCAAGAATCCGCCGCCGAACAGCTGGTGGCTGATGAGCGGGTAGATGAAGGCCGCAAACGGGATGCCGAAGAGGATGTAGACGATGAACTTCGTCCGCTCGATCATCGTGCCCCACACGATCGCCAGCGAGACGGCGCAGAAGACGAACTCGAAGAACCATTTCGCCGCCGCCGGCGCGGTGCTGGACACGATCGCGGGCAGGTTCATGGTCGAGCCCGGGCTGAAGGTCGGGAAGAAACCGCTGCCCCCGATGAACGCAAAGACGCCGCCGGCGCCGAAGGCGAACCCGAAGCCGACCGCCCAGTAGGCGATCGAGCTCACGCTGAGGTTAGTGATCACCTTGGCGACCACTGTGCCGACGTTCTTCATCCGGCTGAAGCCGACCTCGAGCATCGCAAAGCCGGCCTGCATGAACATGACGAGGCAGGCGGCGACGATGACCCAGACTGTGTCCGCGGCGACCCCGGCCGCCTGCGTCGCGGACTGGTCGTCCGCGAGGGCGGTGATCGGGAGCACGGCCGCGATCGTCCCCATGGTGATGGCTAGCAGGCGTCGACGGGGCAGAAGGGCTCTGGGCAACGACGTCACCTCCGAGTGTTGATGCGGCGAGCGTACGGGTGGCTCTCGGCCATCGAAAACGTGCGGATGGCACGAAGCGGACGTGGTCGCGTTGTGATGGGCGCACGAACCCGTCGCCCGCGTGCCTGGCGGACGTTTTCGGTATACGCACACGGATAAGAGCGGCCCAGGTTCGTGCCAACAGCACCTAAAAGGCGCACCCGGCCTTGCCTACCCTGAGACTCGGGGCCCGCTCAATCCCAAGGAATTTCGTGGAGGGTGTTAATGGCAGTCGAGACAAAGTCGGTTAGCAAGACCAGTCCCCGCGAGGTGCTCGAGCGCGCGAAGGCGGAAGGCGTGCAGGTCGTCGACGTTCGCTTCGTCGACCTCCCGGGCACGTGGCAGCACTTCAGCCTGCCCCTCGGCGAGCTGGACGTGGACAGCTTCAAGGAGGGTCTCGGCTTCGACGGCTCGAGCATCCGCGGCTTCCAGGCCATCGACGAGAGCGACATGCTCCTGATGCCGGACGCCGACTCGGCGACCATCGACCCGGTCCTCTCGCACAAGACGCTCTTCCTGATCTGCGATGTCGTCGACCCGATCACGCGCGAGCCGTACACGCGCGACGCGCGGTTCATCTCTAAGAAGGCGGAGGAGCACCTTCGCAAGTCCGGGATCGCGGACGTCAGCTACTGGGGTCCCGAGGCCGAGTTCTACCTCTTCAACTCGCTGCGCTTTGACCAGAACGCGCACAGCGGGTACTACTACATCGACTCCGAGGAAGGCATCTGGAACTCGGGCAAGAACTCCGAGCCCAACATGGCCTTCCGGCCGCGGCACAAGGAGGGCTACTTCCCGGTGCCGCCGATCGACAAGCTCCAGGACCTGCGCTCGGAGATCATGCTCAAGCTCATCGAGTCGGGCGTCCGCGTCGAGGTCCAGCACCACGAGGTCGGCACCGCCGGCCAGGCCGAGATCGACATGCGGTTCGACTCGCTGACCAAGATGGGCGACAAGATGATGGTCTACAAGTACATCGTCAAGAACATCGCCGCGCAGCATGGCTACGTCGCGACGTTCATGCCCAAGCCGCTCTTCCAGGACAACGGGTCTGGAATGCACGTGCACCAGTCGCTTTGGAAGGACGGGGCGAACCTCTTCGCCGACGGCAAGGGCTACGCCGGCCTGAGCGAGACCGCCGTGTACTACATCGGCGGCCTGCTGAAGCACGCGGCGGCGCTGCTCGCGATCTGCGCGCCGACGACGAACTCGTACCGCCGGCTCGTTCCGGGCTACGAGGCGCCGATCAACCTCGTCTACTCGAAGCGCAACCGCTCGGCGTGCGTGCGCATCCCGATGTACTCGACCGACCCGAAGACCAAGCGCGTCGAGTTCCGCTCACCGGACCCGGCGGCCAACCCCTACCTCGCGTTCTCGGCGTGCCTCATGGCCGGCCTCGACGGGATCAAGAAGAAGATCACGCCGCCCGAGCCGGTCGACAAGGACATCTACGAGCTCGAGGGCGAGGAGAAGGCGAGGATCAAGTCGGTGCCCGGCTCGCTCGCCGAGGCGCTCAACGCGCTCGAGGAGGACCACGCGTTCCTGCTCGAGGGAGGCGTCTTCACCGAGGACGTCATCGACACCTGGATCGACTACAAGCGCAAGAAGGAAGTCGACGCGGTGGCGCTGCGACCGCACCCGTGGGAGTTCATGCTCTACAGCGACGTGTAGGTCGACTCACTTCAAAGGGCGCGGGCTCACGCTCGCGCCCTTTTGTTTTTTGGGTGCGCTTTGCGCAAAACGCACCTTTCGGGGCGCGTTATTGGTGCACTTTGCGCAAAACGCCCGGGGCCTTACATGCCCAGCATCGCCCGCGCGCGCAGGGCGATGCTGATCGCGACCCGCGTCTCCGGCTCGTCGAGCTGAAGGCCGGTCAGCGCCTCGATGCGCTCCACGCGGTAGGTCATCGAGTTGATGTGGATGCCGAGGTTGCGCGCCGCCGCCCGGCGCACCCACCGCGCCGCCGACAGCGCCTCCAGCGTCTCGAGCAGCGGCGTACCGCGTGACTGCGCGTACTGCAGCAACGGACCCAGCAGCTCGTCGACGAAGCGGCGCAGTGCGTCGGGCGACTGGACCTCGAGCAGAAGCCGGAAGGCGCCGAGCGAACGGTAGGAAGCCACCCGGCCGCGCCCGCCCGCGCGACGAGTGAGGCGCAGCGCCTGGCGCGCTTCGACGTGCGAGCGTGCGAGCTCGCCGACGCCGTTGGCGAGGTTGCCGATCCCGACCGACGCGGACCCGGGCTTCACCACCGGCGCCGCGGCGGCAAGGACCTGGTTGGCGAGCTTCTCCACCGCGGCCAGGTCGGGAGCGATCTCGTCGGGGACGAGGAACACCGCGGACGCGGACCGGACGAGCGTGAGAGCTCCGGGCATGCGCGAGCGGATGACGCCGCTCAGCGCGCCGTCGAGCCGGTCCTGGCGCGTGCGCGCGGCCAGCGGCGCTTCCGTCTGGTCGTCGTCCGGCTCGAGGACCACGACCCACGCCTTCTGCGGCAGGCGATGGCCGAGCCGCTCGGCCTGGCGCGCGATCCGCTCGGCCTCGTCGGCCTCGAGCCCGCCGGCGAGAACCTCCTCGATCAGGTCGCCCCGAAGCCGCCGCTCGACCTCGGCCGCGGCGCGCTCCTTCGACAGCTCGAGCGCAAGCACCGTCGACCCATGCTCGAGCGCACGCAGCCGGCCCGCAGGTTCGACGGTCTCGGCGTCGGCGCTGACGACGAGCAGCCCCAGGACGTCGGCGCCGGCGCGGACCGGCACGACGTCGAGCGGACGCGCCGGACGCCCGGCGTTGATCCGCACCTCGCGTCCTGCCAGCGGCGGCAGCTGGATGCGCGCGGGCATGCCGTCGAGCGACTCGCCCGCTCCGCGGACGCGGTAGCCGTCTGGCGAGTACAGCGCCGCACGCCCTCCCGCCAGCGAGCCGATCACGTCGAGGATCGAGGGGATCCCCGCGCCGTCGAGCGACAGCTTCGTGAACCGCTCATGCGTGTCGTGGGAGAGCTGGATCTCCGCGAGCTGCACCTCGGTCCGGCGC
>CAYWTI010000004.1:0-2411 GCA_964461175.1 uncultured Actinomycetes bacterium
CTCGCGGCCGAGGATGACGAGCTCGAACCGCTCGACGAAGCGCGGGTCGTCTTCGCGCGGGCGCGCGAGCGGCGACACCTCGACCGGGTAGTCGAGCACGAAGGTCGGATGGCGCAGGCGCGGCTGCACGTGCTCCTCGAAAAGCTCGTTAAGCTCCTCACCGACCGCCTCGCGGCCGGTGTGCTCCAGGACGAGGTCGGCCATGCGCTCGCGGCGAAACGGCGGCGTGAGGTTCACGGACTCGCCCTGGTACACCGTCTCCAGCGGCCGCTCGGCCGCCATGGCCGAGACGACGACGATGTCCTCGACCAGGCGCATGACGTCCTCGTAGTCGGCATACGCCTGGTACGACTCGAGGAGCGTGAACTCGGGGTTGTGGCGCGGCGACAGCCCCTCGTTGCGGAAAACACGGCCGATCTCGTAGACGCGCTCGAGGCCGCCGACGAGCAGCCGCTTGAGGTGCAGCTCGAGCGCTATCCGCAGGTAGAGGTCGCGGTCGAGGGCGTTGTGGTGCGTCTGGAAAGGCCGCGCGTGGCCGCCACCCGGCACCTCCTGGAGCACCGGCGTCTCCACCTCGACGAAACCGCGCTCGTCGAAGAGGCCGCGGAGCGCGCTGATGATCCTCGTCCGCGCGCGGAAGACGTCGCGGACCTCGGGGTTGGCGATGAGGTCGACGTAGCGCTGCCGGTAGCGGATCTCGACGTCCTTCAGGCCGTGCCACTTCTCGGGCAGCGGCATCAGCGACTTCGTCAGCAGCTGGAACGACTGCACCTCGACGGTGATCTCGCCCCGCTTGGTGCGAAAGACAGGGCCGTTGACGCCGACGATATCGCCGACATCCAGGTCGGCGAAGCGCGCGAACTCCTCCTCGCCCAGCGTCGAGCGGTTGGCCATCAGCTGGATGCGGCCGCGCCCGTCCTGGAGGTCGGCGAACACGAGACCGCCCTGCTGGCGCTTCACCATCAGCCGGCCCGCGACGGCGACCGGATCGCTGCGCTCCGCGTCGCCGAGCAGCGCCTTTGCCGCCAACGTCGAGTGCGTGGGCTGAAAGCCGCGCGAGTAAGGATCGACGCCTTGCGCGCGCAGTCGCTCGAGCTTGGCGAGGCGATCGTGCACGAAGTCTTCGGACACGATCGGAAAGGTTAGCTAGAGAGCTAGCTCCATCTCCTCCGCAGCGGGGAACGAGTTGACGTCCGCGCCGCCCGCCGCGCGATGGTTGCCGAGCGCCTCCTCGATCAGGGCGTCGACGTCCGTGTCCGAGTGCAGCGGGTCGTGGTGGAAGAACGCGAGCTCCTTCGCGCCCGCCTGCTCGGCGAGCGAGAGGGCCTCCTCGTAGGTCGAGTGGCCGAAGCCCGCGTGCGTCTTGTACTCCTCGTCGCTGTACTGCGCGTCGTGGACCAGCAGGTCCGAGTCGCGGCACCAGTTCGCGAAGTCCTTGAGCGTCCCGTTGCTGCCGTTCGCGAAAAGCGCGATCTCGTTGTCGGTGGCGAACGAGAACCGCGAAGTCCCCTCGTCGATGCGGTAGCCGAACGTCGGGATCGGATGCATCAGGAGGTGCGGCGTGATGCGCAGCGCCCCGACCTCGAACGTCTCGCCGGGGTTGCGCTCGATGAACTCCATCTCCGCCGGCATGTGGCTCAGCCGCACCGGGAAGTAGGCCGGATCGGTCTGGTCGGCGAACGCCGCCTGCAGTGACTTCGCGGAGCCCGCGGGGCCCACGATCGTCAGGTGCGTCCCCGGAACGAATGCCGGCAGGAAGAACGGAAACCCCTGGATGTGATCGAGGTGCGTGTGCGTGATCAGCAGGTGCGCCTGCACGGGCTCGTTGGGAAGTGCCGCGCCGAGCTCGGCGATGCCGGAGCCCGAGTCGATGATCAGCAGGTTGTCCTCGCTGTCGCGGACCTCGATGCAGCACGTGTTGCCGCCGTAGCGCAGGGTCCGCCGCCCTGGGGTCGGCCGCGTTCCCCGGGTGCCCCAGAACTTGACCCTCAACGCTGGCCCACCGGCTGGTAGAGCCGCTTGCTGACGAAGATGTCGAGAAGGTCGGGGTCGAGCTTGCCCTGCCTCGCCTCCTCGTGAAGGATGTCCAGCGCGACCGGCGGCGTCACCGCACGCTTGTAAGGCCGGTCCTGCGCGGTGAGCGCATCAAAGATGTCCGAGATCGTCATCATCCGCGCCTGCAGCGGTATCTGCTCGCCGGCCAGTCCGCGCGGGTAGCCCGAACCGTCGAGCTTCTCGTGGTGGCCGTACGCGATCTCCGGGATGCCGCGCATGACCGGCGTCCACGGGATCTTCGTGAGGAAGTGGAAGCTGTGGGTGACGTGCGACTCCATCTCGAGCCGCTCCTGTGGATCGAGCGTCCCCTTGCGGATGCTGAGGAAGCGGAACTCCTGCGGCTCGAGCATGGGGTG
>CAYWTI010000005.1:0-6705 GCA_964461175.1 uncultured Actinomycetes bacterium
CGGTCCGCGCCGACACCCCCGCCGCGGCCAGCACCGCGCCGCCGGCCAGCGCTGAGAGGTACGCCTGCGCGCCGTTGAAGAGCAGGTTGATCGCCACCGCGCGCAGCGGAGGCCGCTCGCGCGTGGCCCGCACGCGCCGGATGGCGGCGACCAGGATGTCGAGCGCCTGCATGGCGCCGACGAGCGCCGCCGCCTGCCACAGCGGCAGGATCAGCACGGCGGCGAAGAACACCGCCGAGGCGACGCTGACCTTGACGTCGAGGCTGATGTGGAGCGGAAACTCGAGCGCCAGCAGGCCGCCCGCCGCCAGCGACGCGATCACCCACCAGTCGGCAGACTGGACCCGCAGGTCGCCCGCATGCGCGGCCATGACGACGAGCACGACCGCGCCGGCGCCGAGGCGATACAGCTCGGAGCGCTGGCGCGGCGTCAAGAGGCGGACCTCAGGCTTCGGGCAGGGTGAACTTCAGGTGAAGCGTCTGCCCGCTCCAGCCGTTCTTAGTCGCCAGCACCGAACCCGACCCGAGCAGGCCGGTGGTGACCTCGTCCTGGGTCTGGAACTGGAGCAGCAGACCGGTCGGGATGCTGATCGCCATGTCGACCGCGGTCTCAGCCCGGCCGTTGACGTATACGCGCGTGGCGCTGTAGCTCTCGACCGGAAGGCCCAGGTCGAGCGGCGACGAGGTCCAGACGCTGTCGTAGACCGGAACGATGTGGCCGCTCGGAGTCACGATGACCACCAACGGGTCCCAATCGCAATATGTCGCCCAGGCCCCGGCCGTGGACGGCGAGCACACGATCACCCCGACCGCCATCAAGGCGGCCAGCACCACCCTCTTCACGCGCTCCCAACCCTCCTTACGTCCGCCGCGACCGGTCCACAATCCCGGCGGTTCGACAACGCTAGCTCGAAACTTTTCGGTCGCTTCCTAAGGAAGTGTTAAGAATCGTGTGCCTCGTGAATGCCCCTTAGACGGCGATGTCCTTGCGGCTGAAACGGAAGACGGCGAGTGCCAGCGCCACGCCGCCGAGCGCAACAATGAACAGCATGCTGCCCGTCTGGAACCCGTCGATCACGGGCGTGCCGTAGTAGTACAGGGCGGACAGCCTCAGAGCCGCGTCGGGGAGCTTCAGCTCCGGGCCGAGGAAGGTGATGAAGATCCACGCGGCGAGCAGGAAGCTCAGGAGGCCCGTCTCCACGGCGGTGCGCAACCAGCCCGCGGCGAGGTAGCCGATCGCGGCGACGAAAAGGGCCATCGGTATGAGCTCGAGCGAGGCGGCGACGATGTGGCCCGCGTCGAGCGCGACGCCCGCGACGGCGGCCACAGCCATGATCGCGCCGAGCGTGGTGAGGCTGATGACGATGCTGGCGGTCGCCACGGCGGCGAAACGGCCGAGGATGACCGCCGGGCGCGGCTGGGGAGTGGCGAGGACCATGTCCAGCAGCCCGTCGCCCTCGTCCCCGGACCAGCGGCTCACCTCCGTGACCGCGAAGCCCATGAGGATCAGGGGCATGAAGAAGAAAACGAAGCTGAGGAGGGTGTCGTTGAAGCCCGCACCCGAACCACCAAGCTGCCCCAGCAGCTTGGTGAAGAAGGGGCTCGAGTCGGCCAGCTTCTGAAAGTTGCTGGCCATCTGCTCGACCAGCACGACCATCAGCGCTCCAAAGGAGGCGGTCGCGATCGTCCACCAGAACGTCGGCATCGCCATCTGACCCAGGCTCCGGGCGTAGACGGACCCCAGGGACCAGTCGCGCACCGGCAGCTCGCGTGAGGCCGGCGTCGCGCGCTGCATCCGTCGCAGCCAGCCCGGGAGCGCGATGACATCACCGACGTCACGGCGCACGAAGAGCCAGATCGCGATTGTGCTCAAGAGCAACGCAAAACCGAACTGGAGGGCCAGCCCCTCCACGTTCGTCCCGTACGACGGGATGAGCGGCTTGCTGAGGTTGTACCAGTAGGTCGGCGACAGGCGCGAGATCCAGTCGGTGTTGGGGATCACGCGGTGAAACGAGTCGACGACGATGAAGATCGCGAGGATCGCGCCCGTCGCCCCGGCCGCCGGCCCCCGCTCGTGCGTGAACTGGGAGATGAGCAGCGCGATGCCGCCGATGACGGCGCACGCGAGGGACAGGTTGAGGCCGAACAGCAGCGCGTCGCCGAGCGTGATGTCGGGCTCGAACTTCAACGCGCTGACGAACGCGGTCAGGGCCATGATCAAGCCGATCAGGAGCAGAGCCGTCCAGATGGCGGCGACCTTCTCGACGGCGACGCGCCAGCGCGGCCGCGGCATCGAGAGCAGGACGTCCATCTGCCCGCGCTCCTCCTCCCCGCGCAGCGTGCGGCTGGCGGCGAGGAGCGGCCAGATGGCGACTATGAAGACGAACGTTCCGAGCTTCCACGTCGCGTAACCACCGGGTGTGTCGGCCTTGATCGCCTCGGCGTTCCAGGCAAACTGGGCGGCCATCGCCGCCAGGTCGGCGCGGGCCTGGGGCGTGCTGATCAGCGCCGAGACTCCGGCGAGGAGCTCGACGATGACGAGGCTCATGCCGATGCCCCAGCCAAGGATCGCGATCCAGTAGCCGCGCAGGGTCTTGAGGTAGACGCTTCTAAACACGGGTCACCTCTTTGGCGACCGCCGGGGGCGCCTGGCCGTCCGCCTCGTAGTACTTGAGGAAGATGTCCTCGAGGCTTGGCTCGTAGGTGGTCAGGGAAACGACGGGGTAGCGCGCGGCCGCCTTGACCACCGCGTCGGCGGCGCCGGTGATCGCGATCCGAACCGAGTGCCCGTTGTTCAGCGGCTCTACGTCCGAGACGCCTTCGAGGGAGCGGAACGCGTCCGCCGGCACCGCGTCCGCGAACGCGATGGTGATCTCGTAGCGCTTGATCGCCTTGATCTCTGCCACTCCGCCGATGCGAACGATGCGGCCCTCGCGGATGATGCCGACCCTGGTGCAGGTCTTCTCCACCTCGCTGAGGATGTGCGACGACAGGAGCACGGTGGTGCCGGCCTCGCGCGCCTCGCGGACCATGGCGTCGAACTCCTGCTGGTTGAGCGGGTCGAGGCCGTTGGTCGGCTCGTCGAGGATGAGCACGCGCGGCCGGTGCATGAATGCCTGGATGAGCACGACCTTGCGCTTGTTGCCGCTCGAGTACTGGCGGAACTTGCGGCTGGTGTCGAGCTCCAGGCGCTTGATCAGCGAGGCGAGGTACGCCCGGTCCACGCCTCCGCGCAGGTTCGCGAAGTACTCGAGGATCTGGCCGCCGGTCAGGCTCGGGTCGAGCGACGGCTCGCCGGGCACGTAGCCGACGACCTTCTTGATCTCGACCGACTTCTCCCAGACGTCGAGGCCCCCGATCCGCGCCACACCCCCGTCGGCGCGCAGCAGCGCCATGAGGATGCGAATGGTGGTCGTCTTGCCCGCGCCGTTGGGGCCGAGAAATCCGAAGACCTCGCCCTCGGCGACCTCGAAGGACACATCGATGATTCCGCGCTTGCCGCCGTAGCTCTTGCTGAGCTTGTCGACTTCGATGATGGGTTGCATTTCGCCTCCTACCCGAACCACTCACGCATGATGTTCTCGTCGATCGGTTTCACCGATCCCGGCGGCGCTCCGAGCACGCGCTCGAACGCGCGCGTGAAGCCCTGCAGCCTCCGCTGCACGTCGTCGTAGCTGACCGTGCCGTTCTGCCTCCCGACATAGAGGTCGGTCGCCGTGTCCTGGAAGCCCTGGAGCAGAGTCATCAGCACCCACGCCGTCTCTTCCGGCGACTCGGCGACGAACACCTCTTCCGCGATGCCCTGACGGATGATGGTCGCCAGGATCGGCGCGATCCGTTCGACCATGACGTGCCGGACCTTCTCGCGGACGATGGCGTTGTCGTCCGACAGCCAGACCTTGATCAGCTCGAGCATCAGCGCCTTGCGTTCCGTTTTCCACCGTCCGAGCCCGCTGAAGAACCTCTCGAGCTTGAGGTTGGCCGGCAGCTGCCGGTCGTCGACGATCGGACCAAGGGAGGCCAGCGCCTGGTCGGCGATGCGGTCGACCATCGCCTCGAGGAGCTCCTGCTTGGAGTCGAAGTAGTGGTAGAAGGCGCCGCGGGACGCGTCGACCGCGTCGAGGACGTCCTGGATGCTCGTCTGCTCGTAGCCGCGCAGCTGGACCAGGCGCATCGCCGCGTCGACGAAGGCCTCTCGCCGCACCGTGTGCACCGCCGGGTTCCGGGTCCGCGCCATTCCGGCAGTATAAGCCGACCGACAGTCGGTTTATTAATGCCGACGGGCCTGCCGGCTTCGGGCCGGACGGCCTTGCGCGGGGACGCGTTCAGACGGAATATCGGCGGATGAGCAACACGACCGGTGCGGCGGATCTCGTGCGGGCGGCGAAGGACGACCCGGAGGGGTTCTGGGCGGAGGCGGCCGGGAAGCTTCCGTGGCGAAAGCGGTGGGACCGCGTGTTCGAATGGGATCCCGAGCGCCCCGACGACCGCGGCCGGTATTTCCGCTGGTTCCTGGGCGGGGAGACGAACCTGGGGTTCAACTGCGTCGACCGCCATGTCGAGGCCGGGGCCGGCGACCGCACCGCCCTGCTCTGCCTGGACGAGCGCGGCGGCCGCGACGCGCTCACCTACGCGCAGCTGCAGGCGGACGTAAAGCGCACCGCCGCCGCGCTGCGCGGCCTCGGCATCCGCAAAGGTGACCGCGTCGGCATCTACATGCCGACCTGCCGCGAGGCGATCGTGCTCATGCTCGCCTGCCAGCGCATCGGCGCCATCCACATCGTGGTGTTCGCGGGGTTCGGCGCCGGCGCGCTGGGCGACCGGCTCGAGATGTCAGGCGCCACGGCCCTCTTCTGCTCCGACCTCACCTACCGCAAGGGCAAGGACGTCCCGCTTAAACCGATAGCCGACGACGCCGTCGCGCAGGCGACCGGCGTGCGCAAGGTTGTCGTCCACCGCCGCGGCGCCGACGCGCCCGCGATGAAAGAAGGGCGCGACATCTACTGGGCGGACTTTCTCGCCCTCGGCGAGGGGCAGAGCGACGCCGTCGAGTGGGTCGAGTCGAACGAGCCGGCCTTCATCCTCGCCACCTCCGGCACGACGGCCAAGCCAAAGCTCGCCGTCCACACCCAGGGCGGTTACCAGGTCTACGTCCACGCCATGGGCGACTGGGTCTTCGGCCTGAACCCAAACGATATGTGGTGGTCGACGTCCGACATCGGCTGGGTCGTCGGCCACAGCTACATCGTCTACGCGCCGCTGCTCGCGGGGTGCACGACGATCGCCTACGAAGGCACGATCGATCACCCGACCCCCGAGACCTTCTATCGGATCGTGGAAGAGAACCGCGTCACTGGCATCTTCACCGCGCCGACTGCCGTGCGGATGCTGATGAGGTACGGCACCGAGCCCGCGCGCAAGCACGATCTCTCTTCTGTCACGCGCGTCGTCTGCGCCGGCGAGGTCCTCAACGTGCCCGCGTGGGAGTGGCTGCAGAAAGAGGTGCTCGGAGACCGCGTGCCGGTGATCGACCATATGTGGCAGACCGAGACCGGAGGCCCCATCTTCGGCAACCCGTGGGGCCTGGGCATGCTGCCGATCAAGCCGGGTTCAGGCGGCATCGCCCTTCCGGGCGTCGAGGCCATGGTCGTCTCCCCGGAAGGTGACCCTCTCCCCGTCAACGAGAAGGGCATGATGGTCATCCGCCGCCCCTTCCCCGGCCTGACCGCCACGCTGTGGGGCGAGGTCGAGCGCTACGCGAACGACTACTGGCGCCGCATCCCCGGCAAGACGCTTTACCTCAGCGGCGACGCCTCTTCCTTCGATGAGGATGGATACGTCTGGTTCAGCGGCCGCGCCGACGAGATCATCAAGATCGCCGGCCACCGGATCGGCACGATCGAGGTCGAGACCGCTTTCCTCCGCCATCCCGCCGTCGCGGAGGCCGGCGTCACCGCCCGCCCCGACCCCGTCCGCATGGAGGTCATCTCCGCCTTCGTCGTGCTCAAGAAGGACTTCGAGCCGAGCGACGAGCTGCGTCGCGAGCTGATCGACACCGTGCGCCACGAGCTTGGTCCGATCGCAGTGATCGGCGACCTGAACTTCGTCTCCATGCTGCCGAAGACGCGCAGCGGCAAGATCATGCGCCGCGTCCTCAAAGCCGTCACCCTCGACAAGGACCCCGGCGACATATCGACCATCGAGGACGCCGGCTCGGTCCAGGACGCGCGCGAAGCCTGGGAAGCGATGCGCAAAGAGGTCACGACGACGACGACCACGACCTAGGCCGCCCGGAGCCACTGCGCGCCTAGAGGCGCGTTAACGACGGCGCGGCTACGCCGCGCTTCGCCAACTGAGTTCTCCCCAACGCCTGCGCAGCATCGCCGGCGTGTCCGGCGGGATGAACTCCACCCGCTCGCCCGCCAGCACCACCTGCCAGCCGCCCTCGTGGACCAGGCGGTGGTGGTAGTAGCAGAGCGGTACCAGCTTGCGGGCGTTGGTCTCGCCACCCCGCGACCAGAACTCGACGTGGTGCGCCTGGGTCCAGCCCAGCGGCCGCTCGCAACCCGGCGCCGCGCACGTGCTGTGCCGCGCCCGCAGCGCCCTCCACTGCGCCGGCTGCGCCGTGCGCTGCGCCCGGCCGACATCGATGACCATCGACCCGGCGCTGAGCACCCGGTGCATGACCGCATCGCAGGCCAGGCGC
>CAYWTI010000006.1:0-3417 GCA_964461175.1 uncultured Actinomycetes bacterium
GCGCCTGGCCTGCGATGCGGTCATGCACCGGGTGCTCAGCGCCGGGTCGATGGTCATCGATGTCGGCCGGGCGCAGCGCACGGCGCAGCCGGCGCAGTGGAGGGCGCTGCGGGCGCGGCACAGCACGTGCGCGGCGCCGGGCTGCGAGCGGCCGCTGGGCTGGACCCAGGCGCACCACGTCGAGTTCTGGTCGCGGGGTGGCGAGACCAACGCCCGCAAGCTGGTGCCGCTCTGCTACTACCACCACCGCCTGGTCCACGAGGGCGGCTGGCAGGTGGTGCTGGCGGGCGAGCGGGTGGAGTTCATCCCACCGGACACGCCGGCGATGCTGCGCCGGCGTTGGGGAGAATTCAGTTGGCGAAGCGCGGCGTAGCCGCGCCGTCGTTAACGCGCCTTTAGGCGCGCAGTGGCTCCGGGCGGCGTGACCCGATCCGTTCGGCCGGAGGGGCACTCGATCGATTCCCGCGTTACCGGTACATAAGCAGGCACACGACGACGCGCGCCTACATCGCCGCCTGGTTGGTGTGGATCATCGGCATCGCCGCGTTCCTCATCGTCAAGCGTGAGGTGCCCGACGGCAACTTCCTTTCGGTCGACGATGCGAACCTGGTCGCGCTGGTTGCGATCCTCGACGTGCTCGTGTTGGTCATGTTCGTGCTGTGGGTGATTGCGCTCGCTCGGCTCGCGCGCCAGCAGGACTGGGGCTGGTTCACGGGCTTGCTCATCCTCCAGCTGGTCGGGCTCGGGATCATCGGCATGGTGGCTTACGCGATTGTTGGGCCCATCGACGTCGACCTGTCGAAGCCGGGGATCAGCTCCTAGTCGGCGGCGCCCCGCCGAGCTCTGCGAGGACGAGGTCCATCCCACGCTCCAGCTCGTCCTCGGTCACGCACCAGTGCGGCGAGAGACGGACGCGGCCCGGACGTGAGTCGACGATGACGCCCTGGCGGTGTAGCTGCGCCTCGACCTCCGCGGGGTGATCGGCGGCGAGCGTGACGATGCCGCACCGCTGCGTCCGCTCGCGGGGCGTGAACGTCTGGACGCCGGCCGCGTCGCAGCGTTCGAGGATGCGGCCTGTGAGGTCGCGCAGTCGCTCCTGGATGTTCTCGATCCCGACCTCCAGCACGGTCTTGAGGCCGGCGAGCCCTGCGTAGTTGCATGCGACCGCCCAGGTCCCGGTCTCGAGGCGGCGCGCGTCGTCGGCGAACGTCAGCTCCTGCAGGGTGAAAGAGAAGGGATGGCGGGTGGCGAACCAGCCGGTGCCCTGCGGCCTGACGTCTGGAATCAGCGACGGGCGGACGTACAGAAAGGCGTTGCCCGGACCCCCGCTGACCCACTTGAGGCAGCCGCCGACGAAGGCGTCACAGTCCATCGCCTCGACGTCGATCGGCACGCAGCCGCACGTCTGGTAGCCGTCGATCAGGCAAAGGGCTCCGGCCGCGTGCGCGGCGTCGGCGATGGAGCGGACGTCCTGGAGGTAGCCGGTCGTGTAGAAGAGGTGTGTCGTCGCCACCAGGGCGGTTCGGGCGTCGATGCGCTCGGCGAAAGCCTCGGGCGGAATGGTCATGCCGTCCTTCGAAGGCACGAACTCCACCTCGAAGTCCGGCCGGGACAGCCACTGGTGACCGATGGTCGGGAAGTCCAGCTCGCCGATCAGGACCTTGTTCCGGCCGGCGGCCAGCGGCAGGCCCGTGGCGAGGCTTGTCAGCGCGACCGAGACCGAGGGCGCGATGGCGGTCGAGCCGGCCGGAGCGTGGAGCAGGTCTGCGGCCCGGGCCCGAAAGCGCTCGAGGAGCGGCAGCCAGTCCGAGTACCAGACCGGCGTGCCCTGGCGGTCCCAGTCGTCGGCGTACCGGTGCAGGGCCTCGATGCCGCGGCGCGGGATCGGGCCAAGCGAGCACGCGTTGAAGTAGATGCAGCGCTCGAGGAGCGGGAACTCTTTACGCCAGGTATTCCAATCGACCATCCGGTGGTATAGTGCCCCCAATCCAACTGGCCGGACGCCTGGCGTCCTCGCCTGTTTAAGCGCCCCTGCTAAGGGGTAGATTGTCGTACACTTGCCGTTTGTGCACGTCCCGGCCGCTCACGAAGCCCATTAACTGAGCGCGCCCTTTTTCCTGGAGGGAGAACCGAATTGATCTCAGAGATGAGAGCCCCCGCGCGCCTTAGCTACGGCCGCATCCCGAACCTGGTCGAGCTCAAAGACCTCATCGCGACCCAGATCGAATCCTTCAACTGGTTTCGGCACGAGGGCCTGCGCGAGCTCTTCGACGAGATCAACCCCATCACCGACTACACCGGGAAGAACTTCGAGCTGAAGTTCCTCGACTACGAGTTCGGCCAGCCGAAGTTCAGCGTCGAGGAATGCCGCAACCGCGACATGACGTACGCCGCGCCCCTGCGCATCCGCACCCGCCTGACCATCAAGGAGACGGGCGAGATCAAGGAGAGCGAGGTCTACATGGGCGACTTCGCGATGATGACGGACGAGGGGACGTTTATCGTCAACGGCACCGAGCGTGTCGTGGTCTCCCAGCTGGTGCGCTCGCCGGGCGTGTACTTCACCGCCGCCGAGGACCCGGCTACCGGGCGCAAGCTCTTCGGCGCCAAGCTCATCCCGAACCGGGGCGCGTGGCTCGAGATCGAGACTTCGGCCAAGGACCTCCTGACGGTCAAGATCGACCGCAAGCGCAAGGTCCCGGTCACCGTCCTGCTCAAGGCCCTCGAGCTGCCGCAGATGAAGGGCACCGAGAACGACCGCGAGGCGCAGAAGCGCGCCCTGGCGGAGCTGTTCGGGGACGTCGACAACAACCCCGAGCACCGCTACCTGGAGACGACGCTCGACAAGGACACGACGACGAAGACCGAGGACGCGCTTCTCGAGCTCTACCGCCGCGTCCGCCCTGGCGACCCGCCGTCGGTCGACAACGCACGCAACCTGCTTCAGTCGCTGTTCTTCAACCCGCGCCGGTTCGACCTCGGCCGCGTCGGCCGCTACAAGGTCGACAAGCGCCTCGGCCGGGACGAGGAGGACATCCTCGAGCGCGTCCGCAACCGCGAGCTGCGCATCCTCGAGAAGGGCGACTTCATCGCGTTCATCCGCAAGCTCATCGAGCTGAACAACGCGCCGCGCGAGAAGCAGATCCCGGACGACATCGACCACCTCGGCAACCGCCGCGTCCGTGCGGTCGGCGAGCTGCTGCAGAACCAGTTCCGTATGGGCCTGATCCGCATGGAGCGAATCATCAAGGAGCGCATGACGATCAGCGACCCGCACACGGTCACGTCGGCGTCGCTCATCAACGCCCGCCCCGTCGTGGCCGCGATCAAGGAGTTCTTCGGCTCGAGCCAGCTCTCGCAGTTCATGGACCAGCACAACCCGCTGTCCGAGCTGACCCACAAGCGGCGCCTCTCGGC
>CAYWTI010000007.1:0-20549 GCA_964461175.1 uncultured Actinomycetes bacterium
TTGCCGCCGTTGGCGACGACGTTGATGGCCGCCAGCATCTGGACCATGTTCACGTCGATCCCCTGGCCGAACGAGGCCGTCGCGAACTGTGAGTCCTGCATCTTCGCAACCGACGGCGGCGGCACGAAGTTCTCGCCGCCGACGTCGACGCCGCTGGGCTGCGTCAGCCCGAACGCCTGCAGGTTGTTGTAGAAAGCCGTGTGCCCCTCGGCGAGCATCGCCTTCATCGCGCCCACGTTGAGCGAGTGCTCGAGGACGTAGGTGTAGTCGATGTTGCCGTGGTTGCGGCGGTCCCAGTCGTAGATCCAGTAACCGCCGACCTTGACGTAGCCGGGGTCATTGATGACGGTCGCGGGAGTGATCGCCCCGGCGTTGATGGCGCCCGACAGCGTGACGACCTTCATCACCGAGCCCGGCTCGTAGGTGTAGCCGACGACGTTGTCCTTGAACAGCGTGGGGTCGGTCTGGTTGAAGTTGTTGGCGTTGTAGCTCGGATAGTCGGCCCACGCGACGATGCCGCCCGTCTGCGGATCCATGATGAGGACGCTGCCGCTCTCTGCTTTGTCGCGCTGCACGCCGGCGGCAAGGGCCTGCTCGGCCGCGTACTGGATGCTCGCGTCGAGCGAGAGCACCAGGTCCGAGCCGTTGACGGGGTCCTGGTGCGTGTGCGTGCCGAGCACGATCTCGTTGTTCGCAAGGTCGCGGAAGCTGGAGATGTACCCGGGTGAGCCGGCCAGGACCTTCTGGTAGTACTGCTCGAGCCCGTACTGTCCGTTGCCGTTCCAGTCGACGAAGCCGAGCAGGTTGGCCGCGAGCGATGTGCCGCTGGTGATGCCAGGCAGGTACGAGCGCTGCGTCTCCTCCTGCAGGCCGACACCGGGCAGCTTGAGGGCGCGTAGCTGGTCGGCTTTCGCCTTGGGGAAGCGGCGCGCGATGTAGGCGAACTTCGCGTTCGACTGCAGCGTCGTCAGCACCTTCCCCACGTCGACGCCGAGGACGGTCGCGAGACCGGTCGCGACGCGATCACGGTCCGACGCGGCCACCTGGTCAGGCGACACGAAGGCCGAGTACACGGTCGTGTTGACGACGAGCTGCGTCATGTTGCGGTCGAAGATCGCGCCGCGGACCGCGGGCAGCTTCTCGAACTCGCGGTACTGCGCCGCCGCCTGCATCGCCAGGCGCCCGTGCTCGGCGACCTGCCAGTAGGCGAGCCGCGACCACACGGCGCCGGCGAGGATCAGCGCGAGCATCAGCATCGAAAGGACGCGGAAGCGCGCCGAGCCGACGCGGTCCACCGTCCCGGGTCGTCTGGCGAAGACGGCCCTCGTGCTCATCTAGTGCTTGGTCGCCGCCTGAACGTCGCGCGTTCCGCCGACGGTGTTGACGACCGCGGCGACCGCGCGCAGCCACAGCGGCGTCGTGTCGGCAGGCGAGTCGCCGACCGGCGTGGTCAGGTCGATGGCGACCTCGCTGCCCTGCACGTAGCTGGAGGGGATGACGCGCTGCATGCCGCTGTGCGTGGCCTGCTGCTGGACCTGCGCCGGCGCGTGGAGCGTGACCTCCTGGTAGCGCAGCTGATCCTGCTCGGCGATCAGCTGGCGCTGCTGGTCCTGCAGGCGCGAGATGTCGTACGAGTACTGCGTGATCTGGGCCGCGATCCCGAGGTAGAAGAGGATCACGACCACGAACAGGCCCACCGCCATGTAGGCGTGGCCGAACAGGTTCAGGCGCAGCCGCTCGGCCGCGACCGAAGACGCGACCTGGACGAATCCACGCGTGCGCCGTCGCCGCTTCGGCGGTGCAGATATATGCGGCTGGGCGCTTGTGGCGCCCAGCCGGCGGCGGGCGAGTATTCGGGTCGATGTCAAGACGTGTGCCTCATCGTGTGCAAGACCATTGGCGGTTATTTGCGTTGTGGCCCCAAGGTTGGGTGCCTTGTGGCCGGAGGGGTTAGACCGGCCACAAGGACTTGATGGATTCGGACCTAGAGCTTCTCCGCGACCCGGAGGCGGGCCGACCGGGCGCGGGGATTGGCGGCTTCCTCGGCGGCCGACGGCCGCACGGGGTGCCGCGTGACGATGCGGAGGGTGGCCCGGTGGCCGCAGGTGCAGACTGGCTGCTGGGGTGGGCAGATGCAGTCTTTGGACTCGACGTTGAAGAATGACTTGACCAAGCGGTCTTCCAGGGAGTGGAAGGAGATCGTCGCCATACGACCACCGGGTTTGAGTGTCGAAAGAGCTGCTCGGATTCCTGCCTCGATCTCTCCAAGCTCGTCGTTGACCGCGATCCGTATGCCCTGAAACGTGCGCGTCGCGACGTTGATGTCGCGGGGCCAGGCTCGGCGCGGTATGGCGGCTTCGACGGCGTTTGCCAGGTCGCGGGTGGTGCGGAGCGGGCGCCGCGCCACGATGAACTGCGCGACCCTGGCGGCCCAACGTTCTTCGCCGTACTGCCGCAGGATGCGTGTGAGCTCGGCCTGGTCGTACTCGTTGACGACCTCGGCGGCGGTGAGCTCGGAGCTTGGGTCCATCCTCATGTCGAGCGGCCCGTCGGCGCGGAAGCTGAATCCGCGGTCGGGGTCGTCGAGCTGGGTGCTGGAGAGACCGAAGTCGAAGAGGATCAGGTCGGCCGGCGCAAAGCCGTTTGTTACAGCAATCGCAGCCAGCTCGGAGAAGGCCCCGTGGGCGACGGTCGCCGCGGAGCCGAATGACGCCAGCGTCTCCCGGGCGGACGCCACGGCCGTGGGATCGCGGTCGATCCCGAGCAGCCTGCCGCCGGGTGTGATCCTCTCCAGGATCTGGCGGGCGTGGCCCGCCTGCCCGAGCGTGGCGTCGATCGCGATCGACCCCGCCCGGGGCTGGAGCAGCTCTATTACCTCTTGTGAAAGTGCTGGAACGTGCGGACTAATGTCCCGAGATCACCCTGTCAGCGAATTCCGTGAAACGTCCTTGCGCGTCGGCGCTGTAGCTGTCCCATCGCCCCTCGGGCCAGATTTCCACCCGGGAGCCGGTCCCGATCACGACCACCGTCGACGACGGTTCGATCCCCGCCAGGCGTCGCTGCTCCGGCAGGAGGCTGATCCGTCCCTGGCCGTCGGGCTCGAACGGATCGGAGAGCGGATAGAGCGTCCGCGACAAGGCGCGATGATCCGGTCCCGGGAGCGGGCTCTTCAGCTCCTCGCCGAGGGCCGCCCACAGGTCCGGCGGATAGATCGCCAGCACCTGGTCCTGGCCCACCGAGACGTAGCTCCCGTCCTTCAGCTGTTTGCGAAACGAAGCCGGGATCGCCAGCCGTCCCTTGTCGTCCACCCTCACCCGATGAGCCCCCGTAAACAAAGGTCATCGGGCCTCCCAGTACCGCATCCGCCGGCGCTGGCCCCGGGCGCAGAGGCTGCACCCACAGCCGTGAAGCTCGAGCGGGAGGCGGTTCCCATGCTTGTCGAAGCGGTGGTTGACGTGGAGGTCGCCGTCCTCGCCATCGCGGCTGCGGGGAGAAGTGGCGTAGAGGAGGTGTATGGCGTGCCTTACTTGGACGTAGGGTGCGACGTAGGGTTGCATGTCAGCCGGATTCACCACTTCTCCCCACTGATCACCGCGATTCGCCGCAGAGAGTAACGGCGCCCGTTCAGCCTGTCAATACCTTTACCACAACATCTAGCGCACCCCTGACGCGCCCGAACAGCGCGGGCACGACATGTAGGGGTACGGCCGGGTAGAGCCCCTAGATTTTGCCCCCCGACGTGATAGCGCCGAACATTAGTTTGGTGCTCGGCTCTTTGTCCCTTACGTCTCTTAACCGCTCCGCTTGAGCAGTCCGAGCCTCTTGGCGCGCCTTTCCGCCCAGCTGAAAACGGCGATTCCGCCCGGGATCAGGAGCGCTCCCATCGCCAGCAGGATGCCGACGGTGGGGAGCTCGCCCCCCACTCCGACCCCGTCCAGGAGGCTGGCGCGCATGCCCGCGAGCGCATAGGTGAGCGGGCTGGCGTAGCCGGCGAGCTGCAGGGGCAGCGGCAGGACCGACAGCGGGTAGTACACGCCGGAGACCAGGAGCATGAAGCCCTGGACGGCAAACGACATCTGCTCCCCCTTCTGCGGCGACAGCAGGGGCAGAACCGAGGTCAGGATCGCCAGGCCCACGAGCGGCACCATCGACGCCGCCAGCACGACCAGGGCGCCGGCGATGTCGGCGTGGGAGAAGTCGATGTCGAAGATCGCGATGGCCACGACGAGGACGACAAACGTGCGCAGCAGCCCGTAGCCGATGGCGAAGAGGCAGATGCCCATCAGGTGCGTCACGCGCCGCACCGGCGCCATGAACGTGTACTCGATCGTGCCCTCCCATCGCTCCCACGAGATCGCGAAAGCCGCCTCCATGAAGACGAGCGAGAGGTAGCCCCAGAGCAGGGCGCCGACGAGCAGGTACAGCTGGGCGCGGTGCAGGTCGAAGCCGGCGCCTCGCGCGCCCAGCGTGCCGAGCCCGGATGCCAGGTAGCCGATCGACAGCACGCTGACGATGCTGTAGAAGAGCCAGACGAGCTCCCAGACCCAGTAGCGCTTGTAGACGTACAGCTGCCGCTCCGCGAAGCCGAGAAGCGCGCCGGTCTGCGATGAGCGAACGGCGATGTTCATGGCGCCACCTCCTCCGTCTCCTCGGCCTCGAGTGTCTTGCCGGTCAAGTGCATGAAGACGTCCTCGAGCGTGGCGCCACCGTGAGCGTGCCGCAGCCCGGAAGGACTGCCGTCGGCGAGCACCCGGCCGCCGTCCATCATCAGCACGCGGTCGCACAGCGCGGCCGCCTCGTCCATATCGTGCGTGCAGAGCAGGACCGTGACGTCGCGACCGGCGCGCAGCGTGTCGAGCACCGCCTGCACCTCTTTCTTGGAGCGCGGGTCGAGCCCGGTCGTCGGCTCGTCCATGAGCAACAGCGAGGGAGCCGTGAGAAAGCTGCGCGCGATCGCCACCTTCTGCTGCTGGCCGCGCGACAGCTGTTTCATCGGCTGGTCGACGACGTCCCTGGGCAGGCCGAGCTCGGCGAGGATGTCGAGGACCTGCCGCCGCGTCCCCGCCCTTGGATTGCCGTAGAGCCGTGCGGCGTAGACCATGTTCTCCCAGGGGCTGAGCTCCTTGAAGAACGCCGCCTCGACCGACACCCGGTTGACGTGCCGGCGCACCTCGAGCGCGTCGGTGACGACGTCTCGCCCGAATACGCGCGCGGTGCCGGAGTCGGGTGTCAGGAGCGTGCCGAGGATGCGGATGAGCGTCGACTTGCCGCTTCCGTTGGGTCCGAGCACGCCGGTCACGCCGCCCGGTTCGACCGTCAGGTCGAGCGGGTAAAGGGCGACCTTGTCGGTCGACTCACCGAACCGCCACCAGGGCGTGCCGGCCTCACGCGCGCGGCGGCGAAACGACTTGGCCACGCCACGAATTTCGATCGCTGGAACGCTCATCACTGACTCCTGGAACCCGAAATGATGGAAAAGAAAAGGACCGTGTCGGTGCCCAACGACCGCACGGTCCCGGCTCGAGCTTCTGGTTCTAGGTGTCTGCTACCGGGGCCGGATCAATGGCGGTCGTGGGCAAGCACGCTTCGCCGCCGAACGGCGAAGACGCCCATGTTTATGCCTGCCATCAGCCGCCTCTTACCTCGAGAATGGACACACCCGGATAGGTGTGCGCTGTCACTCAGACTACTTCCCAACGCGGCGGGAAGTCAAGACTCAGAATCGCCGATCCCGAGCTGGGTGAGCACGAACGCCATCACGAACGCCTCCTCGCGCCACGATTCGTAGCGACCGGAGGGCCCCATGTGGCCCGATCCCATCTGCGTGCGAAGGACGATCGGCCGCTCACCGCGGTTCAGCGTGCGCAGCCGGGCGACCCATTTCGCCGGCTCGAAGTAGGAGACGCGCGGATCGTTCAGGCCCGCCGTCACGAGCATGGCCGGGTAGGCGGCCTCGTGGACGTTGTCGTACGGCGAATAGCTCTTGATGTAGCCGTAGAAGCGCTCGTCGGCGGGGTTCCCCCACTCGTCGTACTCGTTGACCGTCAGCGGCAGCTTGTCGTCGAGCATCGTCGTCAGCGCGTCGACGAACGGCACCTGGGCGACGGCGCAGGCGAAGAGGTCGGGCCGCGTGTTCAGGACGGCGCCCACCAGCAGGCCGCCCGCGCTCCGGCCGCGGATGGCGAGGCATTCGGGCGTCGTGTAGCCGGTGTCCACGAGGTGCTGGGCGCAGGCGATGAAGTCGTCGAACGTATTCCGCTTGCGCAGCAGCTTGCCGTCCTCGTACCAACGGCGGCCGAGCTCTCCCCCGCCGCGGACGTGCGCGATGGCGAACGCGAAGCCGCGGTCCAGCAGGCTCAGCCGGTTCGAGTCGAACATCGGGTCGTTCGAGAGCTCGTAGGCGCCGTAGCCGTACAGCAGCAGCGGCGCGGCAGGGCCACGACTGCCCTGGCGATAGACGATCGAGATCGGCACGCGCACGCCGTCGGGCGCGGTCGCCCACAACCGCTCGGTGACGTAATCCTCACGCCGGTAGCCGCCGCGAACCGGCTGCTCCTTGACGATCGTGCGCACACGGGCATCCATGTCGTAGTCCACCGCCTGCCATGGCGCCGTCAGCGACGTGTAGAAGAAGCGCGCCACGCCGCCGTCGTAGTCGGGGCTCGAGCCCGGGTAGGCGGTGTACGCGGGGTCGGGCTGCGCGACGACGTGCAGCTCGCCGGAGGAGGTGTTCAGCACCTCCAGGCGCTGCAGGCCGTCGGCGCGCTCGCCGAGCAGGACATGGCGCCGGTGGACGTCGACGTAGTTCAGGCGCACATCCGCTCGCTCGCCGACGACCTCGGTCCACGCCGCGCGGCCGGGCGTCTCCAGCGGCGCGGACATAAGCCTGAAGTTCGTCGCGTCTGCGTTGGTCAGGATCAGCAGCCGCTCGCCCTGGTGCTCGACCGAGTACTCGATGCCCTCGCGCCTTGGTTCGATGAGCACCGGTTTTGATGCAGGCTGATCGCTCGGGAGGACGAGGGTCTCGCTCGTCACCTGGCTCGCCGTGGAGATGAAGATGAACCGTTCGCTCTTCGACGGGTCGACGTTGACCTCGAACCGCTCGTCGTCCTCCTGGAAGACGAAGACATCGTCAGTCGCGGCGCTCCCGAGGCGGTGCCGCCACACCTGGTACGGCCGCATCGCCGCGTCCGGGCGCACGTAGAAGACGGTCTTGCTGTCCGCCGCCCACGCGAAGCCGTAGTACACGCCTTCGATGACGTCGTCGAGGTCGGTGCCGGTGCGCAGGTCGCGGAACCTCAGCCGGTGCCTCTCGGCGCCGTCGAAGTCCGCGGCGTAGGCCGCGAGCGTCTCGTCCGGGCTCCGCTCGACGTAGCCGAGGTCGAAGTAGGCGTGGCCCTTCGCGAGCTCGTTGGCGTCGAGCACGATCTCCTCGGATGCGTCCATCGTGCCGCGCCGGCGGCAGTAGATCTCGTAGTCGAGGCCCTCGACCGTGCGCGTGTAGCTCCACCAGCCTTTGTGGAAGACGGGCGCCGAGAAGTCAGTCTCCTGGACGCGACCCACGACCTCCTGGTAGAGGCGCTGCTCTAGGCCGGCTGCACCGGCCATCACGGAGTCGGTGTGGGCGTTCTCCGCCTCGAGGTAGGCGATCACCTCCGGGTCGTTCTTGTCCCGGAGCCAGTAGTACGGGTCGTCGCGGCGGTCGCCGTGCGCCTCGAGGACGTGCGGGCGCCGGGCGGCGACCGGCGGCCGGGCGCTCGACAGCTTCACCGGGTCCACTCTAGAGAGTGACCCTGGATCTCCTGGCCTGGCGCCGAATCAGCGCGCGGTCAGAGCGAAGGCTTGGCGGAGGAGCTTTTTGACCGCCTGCGAGCGCGCGTCGTCCGGTGAGCGCAGCGTCAGAAAGCGCGTGTCCTTGCCCGAACCCTGGAGGATGCCCTCACCCTTGTCGAGCTCGCGGCCGCGGTAGAAGAACAGCGACGCGTGGCGGGTGAAGGTGCCGATGCCGACGACGTTGGTGCCGTCGACCGCGTAGCGCACGATCTTCCACATCATCCGGTCCGATCGCGGCGCTCGCATCTGGTAGGGGATCTCTTCGGCGTGCGGCGCCGCTGTACGCACGGCCCGCACGGCGGCCTCGACGATGGGTCTGGTCGCGGGCGGGAGGCTCTTGAGCTGCTCCGAAACTGTGATCATTCAAGGGCGATCGTAGCCCGATGAAGCTCCCCGCCCCAGTTCAGCAGTTCCTGCGCCAGCCCAACGTCGCGGTCATCGCGACCGTGCGTCCCGACGGCTTCCCGATGACGGTGGTCACGTGGTACGACTTCGACGACGGGCGCATCCTCGTCAACATGCTCGCGAGCCGAGCCCGCCTCGGCTGGATGCGCGCCAACCCCAAGGTGAGCCTGACCGTCTTCGACGAGGACTGGTACCGCCACGTGAGCATCTACGGCACCGTGGCGTCCATCCACGAAGACACCGACCTGATCGACATCGACCGCCTCGCCCTGCGCTACACGGGCAAGCCGTTCCGGAACCGCAAAGCGCACAGGTTCAGCGCCTGGATCGAGCCGGTGGGCTGGCACGGCTGGGACCCGTCCGGCCACCTGTCGAGCCCCGGCGTGGAGGCGAGCTGACAGGGCCGCGAGTCGACCGCATCCTCGCCCGCATCCGCGCGGTCCCGGAGGGTTTCGTCTGCACGTACGGCGACGTCGATCCGCACGCGCCGCGGATGGTCGGGCAGGTTCTCGCCGCGACCGACGAGCGGCTCCCGTGGCACCGAATCGTGCGCGCCGACGGCAGCGTGGCCAAGGGTGAGCGCCAGCTGCGCCTCCTTCGGCGCGAGGGCGTGCCGATTCGCGACGGCCGCGTCGACCTCGCCCGGGCGAGGTACCTCCAGCGGCCGCCGGAAATGTTCTAGTCGATCGGCAAGGTATCGAGACCGCGCCCTGGTCTGGCACGTTTCCCGCAGCCGGCGCCGCCATGGAGCGGTCGTCAGGCGATCGGTGGGACGCTCGAGGTCGCGCGGGACCTGTAACCCAGCGCGCTCTTGAGCTCGGCGTTGGCGAGCGCGATTTCACCACGCTTCTCGAGCACCTCTGCGTACGTCTCGTGGCCGCGCGCGAGCCACTCCACCGCGCCGGCAGCCTCCAGCTGCTCGATGGCGACGGCGAACTCCTGGTCGCAGGTGGCCACGTCACCCGCCGCCGCCGCGATCAGGCCGAGCCACAGATGCGCCTGGGCGCATGAATCCCTTTCGTGCAGCCTGCCGGCGAACTCGAGCGCCTGTTGCGCGTACAGCCGAGCGGGTTCGAGGCGGCCCTCGGCGACGCACAGCTCCGCGAGGCTCAGCAGGGCATGGCTGCGACCCACCTCAAGACCCGTCTGCACGCACAGCGCGAGCGAGCGCTCGAGGTGCGGCCGCGCCCTCGCCGGATCGTGCATGGCCAGGAGGATGACTCCGAAATTGTTCTCGGCCCGTGCGAGCATGACCGGCTCGCGCGTGACCTCGAGAAGTGCAACCGCCTGGGTTATGTGGCGAACGGCGGCCTCGTAACGCCCGATCTCCTTGTATGCGAGGGCCGCCTCGTTGAAGAGCCGCGCCTGCCGCTTCATGTCGAAGAGCGGCCCGGCCACCTTTATCGCCTGCTCGTAGGCGTCGATCGCCTCGAGCCACTGGCCGACCGTCAGGTGCGCTGACGCGAGCATGTTCAGGATTCGGACCTCGAGCATCGGGACGGCCGGGTCGAGCTCGCGACAGGCAGCCAGCGCTCGCTTGCCGATGTCGACGCCGTCAGGGTTCTGGGTCAGGATGGCGTGCGAAATCTCCAACGCCATGCACTCGACCAGGCGCTCCCCGGCCGCCGTCGACTCGAAGTACGCCCGCGCCTCGTCGAGGTGGGGTCGGGCGCGCTCCGGACGCCCGAGCTGCACCTCGCACATGGCCAGGAGATAGCGCACCCGCGCGATCGACTCGGGCGGCCCGTGGTCGAGCATCGGCTCTCCCACGACCAGGGCCTCCGCGTAGTGACCCGAGTCGTGAAGGGCCTCCACCCGTTCAATGTCGCCGGCTGACCTGGTGTTCGTCCGCGCATGGTACCCGCGCGGGGCGAATCGGTCGAGGGGCTATATGGGGCGGCGCGCGATCGCTGATAGAGGCGAGGCGCAAGCAGGAAGGAGTCCGGGTTGTTGGCAAGGCTTTCCAGGTCGTTCAGCGCCCCATCGACCTCTGCCCTTGTCGCGATTCCCTCCGTTACGATTCCGTCTGCGGTCGCATCGAGGGTTGATCAAGGGAGCGTCTTGGCTTCGGCGGTCGAGTAAGACGTCTGCACTATTTCGATCGACGGGATCGGAATGCCGGCCGCTTTGAACAGCGCCGGCAGCTTGCGACCCATCGCGGGTGTACCTCCCCACCTCGGTAGCAGCTCTCCGTACCACTTCATGAACAAGGCCAAGCCTTCGCATTCGGGATCCGATGCCCAGCTGTCGAGATCGGTGTCCTCGACGATCAGGCAGCCGCCCGGGCGCACCGATTTCCACATCCTCAGCAGCATGTGGTCCGGCTCGCGGAGGTGCTGGAGCACAAAGCGGGTTTACACGGCGTCGTACGACAACGGTTCGATCCAGTCGTGGAGATTCAGAACCCGGAACCTGACGTCTTGGACGCCGCGCGCCCGAACTGCTTCGCGCGCCAGCTCGATCTTGACCTCGTCCATATCGATGCCGGTGACAGGCGTGGGGGTGATGATGCGCGCGATTTCCAGCGTCACGTCGCCGCTGCCGCAGCCGAGATCGACGACCTTCATTCCAGCCTTTAGACCCGCGCGGGCAAGGACCGCGGCGGTTTGTGGCCACCGCTCACGGGACAGAATCTGAAGGCGTCTGTACCCTGATTCGCCCCCGCGGATGGCGTAGCGCTCCATCGCTCTACTTCGACGTTACGGGTTGACGCAGCATCGACAGAATTGTCGCCCTACATCCAGCGGTGACGCTGACCGTAGATCTCCACGACCGGGCCATCGGGATGCAAGCGACGGTAGGCGCGGTACCGGGCGAGTAGCCGCTCGTAGCGTCGATCCGACGACCGCAGGCTGCGGTGCGGAATCTCGATCAGGTAGTTCTCGACCTTCCACACGTTCGTCCGCGCCAGGCGCCAGTCGTACTTGCCGAGGACGCGCAGGTCCACGAGCTGGTAGCCGGTGATGCGGCCCGTGAAGTCGACGTACGGGTCGAAGTAGCTCCACACGAGGTCGCGAATGCCGCGGAACACGGGCTTGCGGCCGTGCAGCCCGGCGTCGCGCGAACGGGCCACCGACCCCCATCGGCCGTCGCGTCGGAACACGTAGATGACGTGGTCCACCCCGTCTTGCGACTCGAAGCTCACCACGCGCGGCGGATATCCGTGCTGCTCGAGGATGACAGCCGCCGTCAACGTCGCCTCCAGGCAGTGAGCCGTCCTCAGCCGCACGACCTCGCGAAACGAGCGCAGGGTCTCGCCGTTCTTCTCCCAGTTGTAGGGCAGCCGGTTGAGAAAGCTCTGCACCTGCTCGGGGGTTCGGTGGCGCTGGATGATCCGCCGTTCCTCCGGGGTGAAGACGTCGCGCACGGCGCTAGTGTGAGTCGCCGCCGTCGCCCACCGCCTCAGATTCCGAGCCAAAAGGGGGGTAATGTGCGGAAAGCGGCAGCCGCAGCACCGAACCAATTCGGCGGGAGGCAGAGATGGATCCAAAAGCGAGCTCAGCAGGCAAGGAGCTGGTCGAGACAGCGCAAGCGGTGCTACGGAGCGGCGCCGTGTCGATGTCCGGCCACGGCAACATCAGCATCCGCGTGCCCGGGCGGGACGAGATCGTCTTCACGGCTGGGGGCACGCTGAGGGAGATCGACGAGAGCCACATGGTGCGGCTGGCGCTTGATGGCGGTCTGCTGGAGGGCGAGCTTCCGCCGATCGCCGCGGCGGTCGTGCACATGCACACGGCGATCTACGCGGACCGTCCCGAGACACGCTGCGTCATCCACACGCACTCGCCGTACGCCACGGCTTTTGCCGTCGCCAACCGTCCGCTCGAGGGTTGGTCGGAGGCGTTTGGCATCTTCGGGCTGACGGACGGAGTGCCCCTGGCCGCGTACGGCCCGCGCGGATCGGAGCAGGCCGTCGCCAACATCCGCGCGGCCATGACGCCGAAGACTACCGCGGTGCTTCTCGCGAACCACGGCGTCCTTGCGTGGGCGGCCGATCCGCAACGGGCTGTCCAGCTCGGTGTGATCATCGAGGAGACCGCGCAGTCGGCGATCCTCGCCGGCCCGATCGGCGGAGCGAAGATCGTGCCCGCCCACCTGCTGCATGCGTCGCTCGAGCGGCACGCGCACTTCGAGTCTGCCGGAGCGGTTAAGACGACCTAGCCGGCGGCTGCTCGCATCGGCAGCGCGGCGGCTTCCAGCGCCGCCAGCTCCTCGCGCATGCCCGCGGCGAAGACCTCGAGATCGGGATACGCGTCTCGATCCGCCACGACCATCACGTTGAACTGGCCCGCGTAGGACATCGCGGCGACGCCGAGCGCGACCGTTCCGATCAGGGGCAGGATCGGGAATACCTCGACGAGCCTCGCGCCCGCGAAATACAGCGGGATCGGTGGGCCTGGCAGATCCGCAGTCTCGACGTTCACGCGCTGGCGCTCGAGCAGTCTGAGAAACACCTTGCCGGCGACTCCGCCGGTCGGCATGCCGCCGACCGAAGGCCGGCTCCGTGACTTGCGCCTGGCCGTCTGCGATGCGGTCAGGCTGAGCCGCTGCAGCGAATCGGATTCGCCGACCGGGAGCGGCACCATCATCTCGGCGATCCGGTTCCCACGAGCATTCGCCCGCTCATCCATCGGTCGCAGGGAGATGGGGACGTAGACGCGCACAACCTCCACCCCACCTTCTCCGCGCTCGCGCAACAGGCTTCGCAGTCCCGCCGCGATCGCGGCCAGCAGAACGTCGTTCACCTTCGCGCCCGAGGCATGGGCGATCGCCTTCACCGTGTCGAGGCGGCTGCGCACGATCGCGAGCCGCCGTCCGGCGCCCACGGTCCTCGTGAGGCTCGTGGGCGGGAGCCCCGGCTCGGCCAGGAGCTCGTGCAGGCCGGGCCACGCGGCGCCGACTCTTCGTGCGGCGATCAGTGGATGAGCGACGGACGACACCCGCCTCCGCCTCTCCTCCGCTCGGCGCAGGCGGTGGTCCGCGATCAGCTCCGCCTCCGGCGGCGCCGGTGCGGGCGTCCATGGCTCGGGCGGCGTTGTGGCGGCATCAGCATTCGCATCGAGCAACGCGCCGAACGTCGCCACCCCCGCGATGCCATCGGCGATGCAGTGGTGAAGCTTCAGCAGCCAACCGACCCGGTTCTGGGGCAGGCCGGTCAGAAACGACATCTGCCAGAGCGGGCGCGAACGGTCCAGCCGCTGCCCGACCAGCCGTTCGGCGACCTCCTGAAGCGCGGTCTCGCTGCGCGCAGTCACCGGAACGGTGTGGATGTGCTCGTCGATGTCGAACGCGGGAGCGTCGACCCACAGCGGTCCTCCCTGCGACGGCCGCGGGACGTAGAGGAGCTGGCGGAGACGTGGCAGGAGATGCAGCCGCGACGCCACCGCCGCCTTGACGTCGTCGATCCGGAACATGCCGTCCGAGTCGAAGAGACTCCGACCGTCGAGGATCGCGAGCGCGCCGATGTCCTGTGGCCAGACTGCGTCCGGCCACAGCATGACCACGTCCTCGGCGGCCAGCCGCTCGATCGACATCGCAGTCGTCTCCATCCGCAATCTGCCGCTAGGGCCGGCGGGCGGATAGGGCCCTACAGCCGCGCGCGGTCGAGACCTTTGCCCCTTCCGCCGTCCAAGACGTCAGCGCATGGTGGGATCGAGATGGCGATGGCGACTGCTTCGACGCGGCGATCAGTGGCGATGGACCTCGACCAGGTCGGTCTTCGGGCGCGGATCGAACAGGTCCTGAACCGTCATCCAGCGGTCGGGCTGGCGCTGGGTGTCATCGTCGGTGGGCGCCTCGAATTCTTCTATGCGCACGGCCAGGCGAAGATCCCCCCGAGCACGCCCATCACCGAGGACACGATCTTCCGGGTCGCGTCCATCACCAAGACCTTCACCGCCATCGCCGCCATGCAGCTGTGGGAGCGAGGGCTTGTCGACCTGGACGCGCCGGCCAACGACTACCTGCGCGCCTACAAGCTGACTCCGGCAAAGCCCGGCGGGCGAACCGCCTCGCTGCGGCAGCTGCTGACGCACACGTCCGGAATCCCCGAGATGGTTCACCTCGGGCATTCGCTGCGATACCTGTACGGCACGAGCTACGGCCTCGACGAGCGCGTGCCGGCGCTGGCCGAGTACTACCGCGGCGGCCTGCGACTCGCCTCCGAGCCCGGAGCCACGTTCCGCTACACCGACCACAACTTCTCGACCGTCGGGCAGATCGTCGAGGACGTGAGCGGCGAGCCGCTCGACCGCTATCTCCGCGACCACGTGTTCAAGCCCCTCGGGATGGCCGACACAGACCTTCGGAGAATCGACGCCGTGAGATCGCGGCTGGCGACGGGCTACAACCTGGGCTCCGGTGCTCCGAAGCCAATCACCGACCGGCAGTGGTTGACCGCCGCTGCGTCGATGGCCTACTCCAGTTCCAGGGACATGGCCCGATACGTCGCGGCGCTGCTTGGCGGTGGCGCCAACGATTTCGGTTCCGTGCTCAAGCCAGAGACCATGACGATGATGTTCGCGCCGCAGTACCAGCCCGATCCCCGGATACCCGGCATCGGCCTCGCATTCGATCGGTTCAACCTGGGCGGCCGTCCAGTGATCGGGCACGAAGGTGTTCTGCCCGGCTTCAACTCGCAGATCTTCGCCGCTCCGGATGCCGGGGTCGGCGTCATGGCGTTCACGAACGGAGCGCGCGGGGCGATGTTCTGGCTGCCGGCGGAGATGATGAGCCTCCTGAGCTATGTGCTCGGCGTGCGCGAGGAAGGGATCAGGACCGATGTCCCGCAGCACCCGGAGATCTGGGGTGAGCTTTGCGGCTGGTATCCGTTCACCGGGCCGATGACCGACACACGCGCCCGCTCCATCTTCGGGCTGGGCGCGGAGGTGGTCGTGCGGCGGGGCCGGCTGATGATTCGCGCGCTGAGCCCCGTGCCGGCGGTCTTCAGGGGATTCGTCCTTCACCCTGACGACGCAAAAGATCCGCTCGCCTTCCGGATCGACCTCTCCGAGTACGGAATCGGCTCGGCGAGGATCGTCTTCTCCGGCGTAGGCACAAAGATCCCGACTCGAGTCCACCTCGATGTCCTCCCGATGTCCCTCGAGAAGCGGCCGTCCATCGGCAACCCTCGCCCATGGATCGCCGCCGGCCTTACCGCGTTTGGGATTGCCGCGTGGGTGGCCGCGATGCGGCGACGTCAGCGGTCCGCGCGCCGATAGCCACAGTCGAAACACATCTCCGCCCGATTCGAGCCCGCCTGGAGGGCACGAGTACGAGGGCCGGTGGCAAGATTCGCCCAATGGCGCCGCCTATCGTCGTGTCCGGGCTCGTCAAGAACTTCGGGACGACTCGTGCCCTGAACGGCCTCGATCTGACAGTAGAGACAGGCGAGGTCTACGGCTTCCTCGGACCCAATGGCTCGGGCAAGACCACGACCATCCGCGTCTTGCTCGGCCTGCTTCGCGCCGATGCGGGCAGCGTGTCGGTTCTCGGCGGTGACCCGTGGCGGGACGCGGTTGCGCTGCACCGCCGTCTCGCCTACGTGCCGGGCGAGGTGAGCCTGTGGCCCAACCTCAGCGGCGGAGAGATCATCGATCTCCTCGGCCGGCTTCGGGGTGATCTCAACCGGCGCCGACGGGACGAGCTCCTCGAGCGGTTTGAGCTCGATCCGACCAAGAAGGCTCGCACCTATTCGAAGGGGAACCGGCAGAAGGTTGGGCTGGTGGCGGCGCTCGCCTCCGACGCCGAGCTCCTTCTGCTCGACGAGCCGACGTCCGGCCTGGACCCCTTGATGGAAGCCGTCTTCCAGGACTGCATCCGGGAGTTCAAGGCGCAGGGACGGACAGTGCTGCTGTCGAGTCACATCCTCGCCGAGGTCGAGGCCCTGTGCGACCGCCTGAGCATCATCCGCCTGGGTCGCACGGTGCAGAGCGGCACGCTGCAGGAGATGCGCCGCCTGACGCGGACCTCGATCACGGCCGAGCTGAAGGAGCCGCCGGCCGGCGTTGAGGGCCTTCCAGGAATCCATGGCCTGGAGATCCATGGCTCGCGCGTGCGCTTCGACGTCGACTCAGAGCATCTCGACGAGGCGGTGCGACGGCTGGGCGAGCTGGGCGTCACGAGCCTGGTGAGCCATCCGCCGACGCTCGAAGAGCTCTTCCTGCGCCACTACGGAGACGAGCTCGCGACAGACCCGGAGCGCGCAAGGTCCGAAGCGTCGTCGACGCGCGACGGGCCGTCGTGAACGCTCTGGCCGGGACCGCCGCGCTGGTCAGGCTGGTCCTGCGGCGAGACCGGATACGGATAGTGGTCTGGGTCGTGTCGATCTCAGTCCTCGTCCTTCTCACCGTGGTGGGCACGAAGTCACTCTTCCCGACACAAGCGTCGATCGATCAGGCCGCGGCGGCGAGCGAGCACAACGCCGGCGCCATCGCTTTCAACGGGCCGGCGCAGGGTCTTGACACGCTGGGCGGCGAGGTCGCGTTCCAGCTCGGCGCCTTCGGGATGGTCGTCGTCGCCCTGATGAGCATCTTCATGATCGGCCGCCTCACCCGCGGCGACGAGGAGGCGGGGCGGCTCGAGCTCGTCCGCTCGCTGCCCGTGGGTATTCATGCGCCGGCGCTCGCAGCACTGCTTGTCGTATTGGCGATGAACGCCGCGGTAGGGGCGCTCTCGTCGATCTCCCTTCTCGCCGGCGGGTTGCCAGCCACCGGGTCGCTCGTGCTGGGCGCCTCGTTCGCGGCGGTCGGGATCTTCTTCGCCGGTGTCGCCCTCGTCGCCGCACAGGTGACGGAGAACACGCGCGTCGTCTACGGGTCGAGTGGGGCAGTCCTGGGTCTGGCGTATCTGCTCCGGATCATCGGAGACATCGGAGATGGCACCGCCTCGTGGTTCTCGCCGATCGGGCTGGCGCAGAAGGCGCGTCCTTTCGCCGGCGAGAGACTGTGGCCGCTGCTGCCGCTGCTCGTGGTGGCCGTAGCGCTGATGGTGGTCGCGTTTCGTGTGGCCACCAGGCGCGACCACGGTGCCGGGCTCGTGGCGCCTCGGCCGGGGCGGAGCGGTGCGGCGCCGAGCCTCGGGCACCCGCTTGGCCTCGCCATGCGTTTGCAGCGAGGCGCGCTCATCGGATGGGGCGCCGGGGTGCTCGTGACCGCGATCGCCTACGGCTGGATCGCGCCGACGATCGACAGCTTCGTGGCCAACAACAAGGCGTTCGCCGAGATGATGGCCAGCGCGGGTGTGGGCAGCCTTACCGACACATACTTCGCGACGTCGCTCCGCGTCGTGGCGCTCATCGCGTCCGGGTTCGCGATCCAGGCCGCGCTGCGCATGCGAAGCGAGGAGTCGGCGCTGCGAGCGGAGATGGTGCTGGCGACCCCTGTCTCGCGATGGCGATGGGCGGCAAGCCACCTGGTGATCGCGCTGGGCGGAAGCATTGCCCTTCTCGCCGTGGCGGGGCTCGCCACCGGCGTCAGCTACGCAATCGCGGGTGGACCATGGAGCAGTGTGCCGCGCCTGCTGGGAGCCGCCGTCGTCTACGCTCCCGCGCTTGCGCTGATGATCGGGATCGCGACGGTCTTCATCGGATTCGTGCCGCGGTTTGTCGACATCGCCTGGGGCCTCCTCGCCGCCTGCTTTGTGGTCGGTCTGCTTGGGGTGGTACTCCGCCTTCCAGACTGGGTGCAGAACCTGTCTCCGTTTGAGCGCACACCGGCGCTGCCCGCCGAGAGCCTGGCCCTCCTGCCGCTCGCGCTGCTGACCGCCCTGGCGGCGGTGTCGATACTCGGCGGCCTCGGCGGCCTACGCCGGCGGGACATCGGCTGACGGACGGTCGGTTCAGGAATCCAGGAAATCCTGCACCAGCCCGGCGAGGATCATCCCGCCGCGCCTGTTCAAGTGCACGCCGTCCACATGGAATTTCCAGCCGTTCGCGGCACCGATCTCGTCGCTGGTCTTCCTGAGGACGAAGTAACGGAACGTGTCGCCGTAGATCGGAAGGAAACGAAACTCAGTCAGCGCCTTGCCGGGTGATGCCGCGATCTCGGCGCTGAGTCGCTCATAGAAAGGTATGTAGTCGGTGTCCTGCTGCGCCGCCACCTGCTTGATCGTCGAGCTGAACTTGGCCACGAGCTCGTTGAGGCGGCGCTGGTTCGAATCGGTTGAGTCGGGAGATTCGCCGATGGGGCCAAGTGACGACAAAGCGATGCGTGCTCGGGTATCCGCCCGAAGGCGCGCGACGATCGCCGCGAGGTTCTCCTCGAACCATTCGAACGACGGCGCTCGCGAATGCCGCTTCATGAAACCGCCAAGGAAGCGCTGGACGTTTGGGAAGACCATCGCCAGCACGTCGTTGGCACCGATCAAGACAAAGATGCGGTCAGGGCTGGTGGCCACGACGGCGGGGACGCGCTGCAGGGCGTCGTAAGCGAAGTCGCCTCCGCGGCCGAGATTCTTGAAGACAAAGCGGGCATTCTGCGGGCGCCGCGAGAGTTCATCGATCCAACCGAAGGCCTGGCCCTGCCCGGCGGTGCTGCTCGACCCGAGGCATGCGACGACCGTCGGCGGGCGATCGCTCACGCGTCCCCGCACTGACTCATCGCTCGAGAGCATGCGTCACACGGGGAGATCTGTGTCGCCGTAAGTCCAGCCTTAGTGGCGCGCCAACCTCCTGATCAGAAGAACGCCAGGTCGACGATATTGACAACCGCTTGCGAGCTGCTCGAGCAGTTGCTGAGATTGCAGAGAAGGACCACCGTGAGGTCCGGGGCAGGGTAGTGGTAGTTCAGGGCAGCGAATCCAGGCACCAGGCCCGTGTGCCAGATGGCATGGATATACCCGTCCTTGACGGGCAGCTGCTGGAGAAACCACCCATAACCGTATGAGAAGCAGGAGCTGTCTTGTGTCGCACACTCCGCTGGATCGCACAGAATCCCGGCGGAATTGCACGCCGTGACCTGAGGCTGGAACATTGGGTCGATCACCTTCGACGTGGCGAAGGTGTGACCGAAAAGGGCGGAGTCCCACCGGTACAAGTCCTCAACAGTCGAGTACATCGAACCCGCACCAAAAAGTGGCGACGCCGGGGACGGGGCGGCTCTCGTCCACGCCTGGTCGTATCCGACTGCCATGTTGGGAACGGAAGGCGAGCTCTGTAGGTCGCCTGTATTGGTCAGGTGGAGCGGACCGAATATCTCGCGCTGCAAGAACTCTGAGTACGGGGCGCGCGTCACATCCTCGACCACCAGGGCGAGGATGGCGTATCCCGAGTTGCTGTACCTGAACTGCGCGCCGGGCGGGAAGTCGAGCGGCTGACGCTCGATGAAGGCGAGCAACGACTCCGACGGTAGGGGCTTGTCCGCCGCGACGGACGTCGCATAGTCAGGGATGCCTGACGTGTGCGTCAGCAAATTCCGGAGCGTGATCGAGTTCCACGCCGCTGGGCAACCGTTGATGTAGTGACAAATCGGATCCCCGACACGCAGCTTGCCCTGGTCCTGCAATAGCAAGATCGCCATCGCGATGAACTGCTTCGTGATCGACCCGATGCCGAATTGCGTTGTCAGCCGGTTCGGCAGCCGCGATTCTTCATCGGCCCAGCCATAACTCTTCGCGAGAAGGACCTTTCCGTGCTCTGCGATCAAGACTGTGCCACTGAACTGCTGCTTGTTGAACTGCGCGGCGAGGTAGTGATCGACGGCCGCCGCACCGTTCGTGACGGGAGCCGGCGATGAAGTCTGACACGCGGCAGCAGACACAACGATCGTTGCGCACGTCCACGCCAAGGCGCCTCGCCGCAGCATTCGCCTTGGCCCAGCCTACCCCCGTGACGTCCAGTTGAGCCGGGTCGTCAGCTCATGAGGGACGAGCGGCCCTGGCGAAGGTTCCGAGCCGTGTAGCTGACTGAAGCGCTGGCAATGATGAGGGTCAGGTCGAGGACGAACAGGACCACGATGATCGCGAGGGCGGCAGCGGCACCGACCGGAGTGTGGGCAATGCGAATGCTGTTGGCCGTGAAAAAGGTGATTCCGGCTATTTGCAGAGCGATGAGGAGGCCGGCCATACCCGAGAGCGTCACCGCCATGCCATCGAGGCGCCCCACCTCCGGTGAGGCATCTGACGGCCCCGAAAGGCGCCGCAGAACGCTCGTCCATGGCCTGTGCCCCGTCACTACCGCGAATACCCCCAACAGAATGCTGGCCACTGCCAGCAGGCACAACGATCCGTCAAGAAGGATCAACGGCACGTAACTCTCTGGCGCCATGCCCTGACGAGCCTATCACCGGCATCCGTTTCTACACCCGGCTCAGACC
>CAYWTI010000008.1:0-10158 GCA_964461175.1 uncultured Actinomycetes bacterium
ACCTTTTGAGGTCGATCAGCCCGACGCTTCCGTAGCCGCCCGAGCCGCTCGACGTGTAGTACGCGTGCTTGGAGCCGTCGAACGCCAGCGACGTGACCTCGGTGTCGTCGCCGCTGAGATCGTGCGGGATCCCGGCGGCGAAGGGGTTGAGCGGGATCTCGGCGAGCGGGCCGGGAATGCCGGCGGCCCACACCTTCTTGCCGCTCGGGTCCATCGAGAGGTGGTAGGCGCTGGCGTTGGCCTTGACGTCCTTGAACTTCCCGTCGGCGACGTGGACCTTGTGGACGAGGTCGCCCTGCCCGCCGACCAGCAGGTCGCCGTCGGGCGCAAAGACGGCGCCGTCGACGCCGTTCAGCGTCGCGATCGCCTTCGGCTTGTCGAGGGTGAGCTTGCCGTTGCTGTAGTTGAAGTGGACCTTCAGCACGTTGGGCGAGTCGCTGAACCGCGTGAAGTAGATGTCGCCCGACGCGATCCGTCCGCCGCAGCCCGTAGCGGACGGCCCGCATGTTCCCGTGCATCCAGCCACCACGAGGGCGGCGCACAACGCCCCGACCGCCGCACGCACGAGCGGAACGTTAGCGCGGTCTTTCTCGGTTTCGACGCATTAACCGCTAGGAGCCGAACAGCCTAATAGCGTTCGTCGCGTAGACAGCCGCTCGGTCGCCCTCGGCCAGGCCGCACGAGTCGACATCGTCGATCGTCGCCGCCACCGCCGACGGAGGGCCGAGCGGCATATCAGTCCCGAAGAGGACGTGATCGGCGCCGAAGAAATCGACCACGCAGCGCACGGCGTTGGGCGCACCGAACAGAGCGGTGTCGGCGTAGAAGTGCTTGAAGTAGTCGAGGGGCGGCCGCGGCAGCCTGTCCTTGACCTGGCGGTAGCCCGGGCCCATGCCCAGGCGCGCCGCGAAGTGGGGGACCATGCCGGCGCCGTGGTGCGCCAGCACCTTGAGCCTCGGGTGGCGCTCCATCGCGCCCGAATACACGAGGCGTGAAAGCGCCGCGGCCGTCTCGTACGGCCATCCGATCGACCACCACAGGCCGAAGTCGGACGTGTTCTCGCTCGCGTAGTCGGCGAAGGTGGCGTCACGCGTCGGGTGCAGCCAGGCCACGCAGTCCCGCGCCTCGAAAACCTCGAGGAGCGGCTCGAAACGCGCGTCGTCGAGCGGCACGCCGGAGACGTTCGTGAACAGCTGGCCGCCGAGCGCGCCGAGCTCGCCGCAGGCGCGCTCGAGCTCGCGCATCGATGCATCGACGTCGTTGAGAGGCAGGGCCGCCGCAAAGCCAACGAACCTGTCGCGATGCCGGGCGACGAGCTCGGCCATCTCGTCGTTCGCGATGCGGGCGAACTCAGCAGCGACGCGAGGCGGCCCGACCTCCTCGAGCGGCGGCACGGCAAGGACCAGCACTTGCGCGTAGTCGCCGAACCGCTCGATGGCCCTCCACCGCGCGTCGAGGTCGGTCAGGACCTCGTCGAAGCCGAAGACGCCCTCGCGGTAGTAGCGCAGGCGCGCCGGTGACATCGATGTCTCGAGGTGCCGCTCCAGGCGGTCGAGATAGCTACGCGGGAGGATGTGGGCGAACGCGTCGATCTTGCGCACCGCAAGAAGCGTGACACGGCGATACGCCGGCCCTTGGAGCCGCCCGCGCCGGTGCGCTAACTTGACGTTCGAGTTGCTGACAAGGGGGATGACGCGAATTCCGGCGTGGGCCCTGGTGGCAGTAGCGTCGGGGGCGGTAGCCATCGGCGCGCTGGCCATCGGTGCGGCTGCCATCGGCAGGCTTGCCGTCGGGCGGGCGCGCATTCGCAGGCTCGAGATCGACGAGCTGGTGGTCGGCCACGTCGAGTGGCCGGCGGAAGGGCCTAGAACACCCGCGGGATGAAGCGGGCGCGGCCTGCGAACGCCTCGCGGTAGGCCGGCGACTCGTCGAGCAGCTTCTCTTCCCCGCGGATGCGGTCGTAGAGCACGACCGCGTTCAGCGCTGACAGCACGACCGCGCTGACGCGCGCGCCGGCGATCAGCGGGATGGCCGCGAACTCGAGCACGACCGCGAGGTAGTTCGGGTGCCGGATGAAGCGGTATGGCCCGCTCTCGATCGGGCGCAGGTCGCGTGGCACGACCGCGCGCATGTTCCACGAGCCGCCGAGCCTGCGAATGCTCCAGGCGCGGAGCGCGGTCGCGCCCCCGAGGACTGCGACCCAGCCCCAACGCGGATGCTGTCTCGGCCGGCCGGCGATCTCGAGCAGGGGAAGCGTCAGCAGCCCGATGTGCGCCGCGACCATCAGCGGGTACGTCGCCGGCGCGGCAGGTGAGCCGGTGATCACGCGTTCGTGCTCCCGCGAGACCGCGAGCTCGCGCAGGCGCTCCAGGCCGACCGCCGCGAGCAGGAGCACGTACCAGCCGGGCACCCGCATGCCGATACCCTAAAGCCCACGTTCCTCGCCCTGGCGCGCGCCTGTCACCCCGAGCCGGTAGTCGTCGTCACGGCTCTCACGGGCACGCTCGCCGCGGTGGCCGGCCGGGGCCCGGGGACGGCCTGGGTGGTCCTGGCGGTCCTCGCGGGACAGCTGTTCGTCGGCTGGTCGAACGACTACCTCGACCGCCGTCTCGACGCCGAGGCTGGCCGCGAAGACAAGCCGCTCGCGCGTGGTGAGCTCGAACCGCGCACCGTCGCGATCGCAGCCGCCGTGGCGCTCGTGGCCGTCATCCCGTTGTCGCTCGCGTCCGGCCTTCCCGCCGCTGCTGTTCACCTGGCGGCCATCGCGTCGGCGACGGCCTACAACCTCCGCCTGAAGGCCACCTGGCTGAGCGCGGTGCCGTATGCCTTGAGCTTCGGCCTGCTGCCCGCGTTCGTCACATTGGGGCTTTCGCCCCCGCACTGGCCGCCGGCCTGGGTGATGCTCGCGGCAGCGCTGATCGGTGTCGGCGGCCACTTCGCGCAGGCGCGGCCGGACGTCGAGCACGATCGCCGGCAGGGCGTGCGCGGCCTGCCCGAACGCACCGGCGACCGAGGCTCAGCGATCGCCGCTGCGGCGTTCCTCGCCGCCGGCGCGGCGGTCATCGCCCTGGCCAGCCGCAACGGGCTGCCACTCGTCGCGCTCGTCCCGGCCGCCGGCGCCGCGATCGCGACGGCGCGACTCGCCTTCCTGCTGACGTTGCTGACCGCGATCGTCTGCGTGCTGGCCTTTGTCGCCGTGGCGGGACGCGCGCTCGCGTGACGGGTGCTGCGTAGCATCAAGCGCGTGTGGGACGCCGAAGTTCTCGTCGTCGGCGCAGGACCTGCGGGGTCGGCGCTGGCGGCCATGCTCGGGAGTGCGGGCGTCTCGACGATCCTGCTGGACCGCGCCCGGTTCCCGCGTGACAAACCGTGCGGAGAGGGCTTGATGCCGGCGGGGGTCGCGGTGCTGACGCGGCTCGGCTTGCCCATGGACGCGTTTCCCGCCGTCAGGGGCGTCACCTACCGCCTGCTCGGCGATGGGAGCGCGACCGGTGCGTTCGGGAGCACATCCGGTCGCGCCGTGCGGCGCGTCCGCTTCGACGCCATGCTCGCCGCCAACGCCGCGGCGACGCCCAACGTCGATGCGCGGTTCGGCTGTTCGGTCACCGCGATGGCCGGGGGACGGTTGGCGACAAGCGACGGAGACCTGGCGGCGCGCTACATCGTCGGCGCCGACGGGTTGCGTTCGCGCGTCGGGCGGTGGATGGGGTGGTCGCGCCCGCCGCGGGGACGTGGCCGCTACGCGCTCATCGGCCACGCCGAGGCGCGCGCGCACGGGCTCGACCGCGTGGTGGTCACGCTCCTCGACGGCCGCGAGGTCTACGCCGCGCCGACGGGCCCTGACGAGCTCTTGATCGCCGTCCTTGGAGGCAGGGGCAACGTCACCCGTGCTGCCTATCGAGGCGCCGTCGAGCAGGCACATCCGGAGGCGCACCTTGCTGCAAGCGCAGCGCTGCGCGGCGCGGGGCCGTTCTGGGTCCGCCCGTCGACCGTGGCCTCGCGCGGCGTGTTCCTCCTCGGCGACGCGGCCGGATTCCTTGATCCGCTCACCGGCGACGGCATGAGCGATGCGCTCGTCGCGGCGGAGACCCTCTCCCGTCTCCTCGCCGAGCGCGTGCCCGAGCCGGAGCGCGCGTACGCGAGGTGGGAGGCCAGGCAGTGGCGGCGCCGGCTCTTCGTCAATCGTCTGGCGATCACGTTGACCGGCTCGACCACCCTCGCCCGCCGTGCCCTGCGCAAGCTGCAGCGCCGGCCGGTCACGCTTGACCGCCTGCTCGCGATCAACGACGGGAGCAGGAGCGTCTGGTCGCTTTCGCCGCGCGACTGGTCGGCCCTGGCGGGCATCTGATGAGCGCCGCGATTCTGTCGGTCGCGACCGCGGTTCCCGAGCACAGGCTCGAGGCGCCCGAAGCCCTGCACCATCTGCGCACGTACTTTCCGCAGCTCGCAAAGCTCGAGCCCGACGAGGCGAGCCTCGGCACGCGCTACACGTGCGAGCCGGTCGAGGACCTCCTCCCGCCGCGCGGGCTGACAGACCTCGGGCGCGCCTACCTCCACCACGCCCGGCGCCTGGCGGTGTCGAGCGCACGCGATGCGCTGGCCGGCGCGCGACTGTCCGGTCGCGAAATCGACCTCGTGATCACGGTCTCGTGCACGGGCTACATCGTCCCTTCGCTCGACGTGCACATGGCGGAGGAGCTGGGCCTGCGACGGGACGTCATCCGTCTGCCCATCACCGAGCTCGGGTGCTCGGGGGGCGCGGCCGCGATCGCCGCCGCCCAGCGGCACATCGCAGCCTTCCCCGAGGACAAGGTGCTGGCCGTCGCCGTCGAGGTGCCGTCGTTGAGCTTCCAGCGGTCCGATCAGTCGCTAGACAACCTCACCGCCTGCCTCGTGTTCGGAGACGGCGCCGGGGCGGCGGTGATCGGCCGCGCCGAGCCCGGGGCACGGCTCGAGGTCGTGCGCACGGCGACCCACCTGCTCCCCGGCACGGCGGACCTCCTGGGTTTCGACCTGCGCGACGGCGGGTTCTACGTCGTCCTCGATCGCCGCCTGACGCGCGTCCTGAAGCGCGAGCTGGGCCCGATCGTGCGTGGGTTTCTTCCGGCCGCTGACTTCTACGCCGTCCACGCGGCGGGACCGCGCATCTTCGCCGCCGTGCAGGAGACGCTTGGTCTCGAACCCCGCGCGCTGGACATTTCGCGCCGTGTCTTTGCCGACGTCGGCAACACCTCTTCGGCGGCGATCTTCTTCGCCCTCGACAGGGTCATGCGCAGCGAGGAAGGTCCAGGCACAGGCTTGGGCCTGGCGCTCGGTCCGGGCGTATCGGTCGAGATGATGGAGCTGGTCCGCAACTAGCACCGCGCGAGCAAGATTGCCCGCGCCGTGGTTATGTCGTTGGCGCGGCTGCCGGCTCTACCTGACTGCGTGATAGAGGCGGCTCTTCCGCGCTCGTTACGGCGGTGACGTCGCCCAGGACGTAGCCCTTCTTGGGCACGGACCGCCGCACGGCTTTGAGCGCCCTCTTGCCAGCCTCGCTCGCCGACTCGGCGTCCAGCCCGGCGACGGTGATCCGCATCTTGTGCGTCCCGTCCACCGCCTCGACCTTGATGCCGCGGCCGGCCAGCTCCTCGAGGATCCTGGGATCGCCCTGGCGGCCGGGCTCGGGCTCGATGGTCATCGTCGCCACGTAGCGGCGCTTGCCGGCGCCGTTGGATTCCGACGCGCCGCGCAGTCCGAGCGGCTTGAACCGCCGGTCCTCGGCGGCGTCGAGCAGCGCGTCGAGCTCCCGTGTCGTTCTCGGGCCGGTGAAGCGCGAGGCCAGCGAGTAAAGGACGGGGACGAGGATCAGCGTGAGCAGCGTGCTCGTGAACAGGCCGCCGATGACGACGATGGCGAGCGGGGCACTGATGAACGCGCCGCCCACGCCGCCGCCGCCGCCGGTCACGGCCAGTGGCGCGAGCGCGAGCATCGTGGCGAAAGCCGTCATGAGGATGGGCCGCAGCCGATGCCGGCCGCCCTCGATCACAGCGTCCTGCAGGCTGAGCCCCCGGTCGCGGTACTGCTCGACCAGGTCGAGAAGCACGATCGCGTTCGTGACCACGATGCCGGTCAGCATCAGGATGCCGATGAGGCCCGGAAGCGACAGGGAAGTGTTCGTCACGACCAGGGCGACAATCGCGCCCGTCGCCGCGAAGGGGATCGAGACCAGGAGGACCAGCGGCTTGAGCAGCGAGCGGAACGTCGCGACCATGATCAGGTAGACCAGCGCGATCGCCGCGAGCAGCGCGACCACGAACTGCGTCAGCACCGTCGACAGCTGAGCGAACACGCCGCCCGTCGACACCGAAGCGCCGGCGGGCAGCTGCACGTTCTTCAGCGCGCGGTCGACGTCGGCCTGGACCGCGCTCGTGTTGTTGCCTGTGATGGTGCCCGTGATCGTCGCGTCGCGGTCGCCGTTGACGCGGTTCACGGCCTGTGGGCCGCTGACCTCTTCAATGGTCGCGAGCGCCGACAGCGGCACCACCCCGGCCGCCGTCGGTATGGGCACGCGCGCCAGCGACTCGGCGGTGTCCGCGGTGCCCGGCGGCAGCTCGACGCGCACGCTCACCGGCCCCTGCGGCAGCACGGCCTGGGTCGCGACGATGCCGTTGACGTACTGGGCGACGATCAGCGCGAGCTGCTGCACCGTGAGCCCGGAAGCCGACAGCTTGTCGGTGGGCACGAGCTGGTACTGCGGCTTGGACGCGACCAGGTTCGACTTGAGGCCGTTGACACCGGACACGTGCGCGAGCGCGGTGAGGACCTGGTCGTTGGCCGTCTGCAGAACCTGCGGATCGGCGGCGCGGACGTCGACCTGCATCTGGCTCGAGCTTGCGTTCGAGCTGTTGCGCGCCTGCCCGACCTCGACCTTCGCCGGTCCGGAGTAGCCTGCCGTCGCGCGTTTCACGCCCGTCAGCGCCGTGTCGTACTGGCCATTGCCGACGAGCACGAGCACCTGGGCCTGGGTCGGGTCCGCGGGCACTGTGCCTGGAGGTGCGAACGGGTCCGCGATTCCGCCGACGGTCGCCTGGTACGCGGTGACGCCGGGTATGCCGCGGAGCAGGCTCTCGACCTTCTGGGTCTCGGCGTCGGTCTGGGCGAGCGTCGAGTTCTCGGGCATCGTGATCGCGATCGGAAATTCTGGGCTCGAGGACTGGTCGAGCAGGTTGACGCGCAGCAGCGGGATGAGCGCCATCGAGCCCGCGAACATGAGAGCGGCAACTCCGAGCGCGATCCAGCGATGCCCTGTCGCCCATCGGATCGAGGGCACGTATACGCGCTGCATCCAGTTGTAGGCAAGCCGGCGCTCCGCGCCCTCCGCGGTGACCGCGGGCAGGAGGCGCGCCGCGAGCAGAGGCACGACCGTCACGGCGACGACGAGCGAGGCAAGCAGCGCCACGACGACCGTGAGCGCGAACGGCCGGAAGAAGTCGCCGGCGATTCCGTTCAGGAATGCGATGGGGAGGAAGACCGCGACCGTGGTCAACGTCGACGACGCGACTGCGGTCGTGATCTCGCGCGCGCCGGTGAAGGCGGCGACCAGCGGCTTCTCGCCCTCGCTGACGTGACGGCTGATGTTCTCGAGGACGACGATCGAGTCGTCGACCACGCGCCCGATCGCGACCATCATGCCGCCCAGCGTGAGGATGTTCAGCGTGATCCCCTGCCACCACAGCACGATGAGCGCCACGAGCAGCGACAGCGGGATGGAGACGGCGGCGACGATCGTCGCCCGGCCGCTGCGCAGGAAGGCGAAGATGACGAAGATCGCGAACGCCGCGCCGAGCAGGCCTTCGCGGAGGATGTCGGCGATCGCCTGCGTGATCGGCGTCGCCTGGTCGGATATCGACTCGACGTGCACGCCGTGACCGATCGTCGACTCGATCGCCGGCAGCGCCGCCTTGACCTCGTTGGCGACGGTGACCGTGTTGGCGTTCGGTCCCTTGGTGACCTGCAGGCCGATCGTCGGCTTGCCGTCGGTGCGCGTGATCGTGTCGGCGGGCACCGAGACGAGCGAGACGGTGCCCAGGTCCGCGACGGTCACGGGCTTCGGCGATTGGCGGCCCGCCGGTACCACGACGATGCGGGCGATCTGGTCCAGGCTCGTCAGCGAGCCGGTGACCTGTAGCGGGATCGTCGCGCTGCCGTTCTTCAGCGACCCGACCGACTGCACGATCGTCGCCTGCTGCAGGGCCACCGCGACCTGCGCCGGCGCGACGCCGTGGGCCGCGAGCTCGAGGGGATTCAGGATGACGTCGACCTCGTCGGTCGGCGCGCCGGTGATGACGACCGACGACACTCCGGCCAGGCCCTTGAGCTTGGGCAGCGCATCGGCCCGCAGCTGGCCGGCCAGGTCACCCAGTGGCTCGTCCGCTGAGACCGCGTATTCGAGGATGGGGATGCTGTTGGTCGAGAACGTCTGCACGGTCGACGCGGGCACCTGGGGCGGCAGGAACGGGCGCGCCCTCGACAGCGCCGTGTTGACGTCCTGCTGCGCGGCCTTCAGGTCGGTGCCGTCCTTGAAGAAGACGGCCACCAGCGAGGCGCCCTGGCTCGACGTCGACTGCACCGTGTCCGCGCCGGCCACTCCCTCCAGGGCGTTGACTACCGGAACGGTGACCTGCGTGTCCACGATCTCGGGCGAGGCGCCCGGATCGGGGGTGATGACGATCACGGCCGGCAGGGCGATATCGGGGAGAAGGTCCTGCTGGACCTGGGTCGCGGCGAAGATCCCGGCCCCGAAGACGACCACGACGGCGAGCAGGACGACGACGCCGAGGTGGAGCGAAAGCCGGGTCACGATCGACACGGCGGCTCACTCTAGGCGAGCTTTCGGCGCGGCGTGCGCCGTTAGCCCACTTACTCAACATAGCCTTCACACTTTTTCCACAGGGCGGTGTAGCTTTTGTAGGCCGTGAGAAGTGCCCCGAGGATATCGGTCGATCCGCGCCGCAAGCTCGGCCGCCACGGCGAGGCGCGCAAGCTGCTGGCCGACGCCGAGGTCGTCAACGGCAGCCGGGGCGCCTGGCACGACCTGGTGTCGGCCCTCCAGCGGCACACCGTCCACAACGAGCTGGCGCAGCTGCCCCGCGACGACCGCCACATCCTTTCCCTCGCCTACGTCCACGGCCATTCGAACCGCGAGATCGCGGCCATGCTCGACGTCTCGGTGCGGACCGTCAGCCGGCGGCTCACCGCCGCCCTGGCGCGCCTGGAGGAGTCGGCACGCAGGGCGGGCGCCTGGATCTCGATCCTCGGCCTCGCCGTGGTCGCGTGGTCGGCGCGGCTGGCGGCGGGTACGCGGTCGACGCGCCTACCCGGCGCGGCGGCGCTGCTCGCCGCCGGCACCGCGGGAGCCGTCGCGGTCGGTTTCGTCGTCGCCGGCCCGGGCACCCCGGCGCTGCCGTCGCTCAGGCCGCCTGCGGTCGCCCGCGCCATGCCGCCCACGGTGCCGGCGCTGGCCCGGATCGACATCCTGCCGGCGGGCGCTGTGACGAAGACCTCGCAGGCGCCGGTGGCGGTGGCAATCACCGCGGCTCACGACCTCGCCCGGACGTCGTCGTCGGCGCCGGCAGTGCTGACCTCGCGCATCTGCCACGGCAATCCCACGAGCGCTCCTCCGACCGTGCCCGTCGGCCATCGGCCCGGTGCGCCGCCGCCGCAGCCCGTCACGCATCCCGGTCCGGGAGGCTGCGGCCACCACTAAGGGCCTCCGAGCCCGGCGGCGGTGCACGCTCGACCTGCTCGTAGCCTAGGGCCGAGTGCTGAACCGCTCGGGAAAACTGAGGAAACTCTAAGAATCCGATGAGGATCCTCACACCTGCGAGCGGGAAAGTAGACAGCATCGAAGATCCCAGGGCACAGCGGAGGTAGCCGGCAGATGTCAGACCAGATTCCAGAGATGAACGCGGGCGAGAACGAGGGGAGCCTTCTCCCGCCGTCGGAGCCCTCGCCGGCGCAAGCGCCCGCATGGGCGCCGCCGCCCACCACCGCGCCCGCGCCCGTCCCGGCCGACTCGTTGTGGAACCGGATAGCGGCCTTCGTCGTCCTGGTCGCGGTGGTCGCGGCGGCGGCCGGAGCCGGGATCGGATGGAGCCTCGCCCGCGCCGTCAACAC
>CAYWTI010000009.1:0-3794 GCA_964461175.1 uncultured Actinomycetes bacterium
TACGCACCGGCGCCTCCCGCGGCGCGGCTGATCAACTAGCCGTCTACTCGGAGCTCGGCACGGCCGAGTAGCCGAGCCCGCGCAGCGCCTCGTCGAGCCACTGGATCGCCATCTCCTTGGTGTCCGGCCACGCCTCGGCGGTCGCGCCGGTCACCGCGGAGTCGATGACGACCCTGCCCGCGACCCGCAGCAGCCGGCGGACGAGGGCTTCCGCCTCGGGCGTGCTGAACTCGAGCGACTCGAGCGCACGCACCAGCATGAAGCACGCGGAATTGAATGTCTCCGCATCGATTGGCGTACTATTCGCCAACCGTTCGGCGAGCTCGGCCCTGAGATCGGAGGGGTCCATACGCCGGGCTATTATTCAATCAAGGCTGGAGTGATGGACCTAACCGAACCTGTCTTGCTGACCCCAGAGGGGCTGGAGAAGCTCAAGCGCGACCTCGAGCTCGCCCTGACGCGCCGTGGCGAGGCGGGCGAGCGGCTCAAGGAGGCCTTCCAGCCGGGGGACATCGAGGACAACCCCGAGTACGAGCAGGCGAAGGAAGAGGTCGGCATGCTCGACAGCCGGATCTACGAGCTGCAGGAGATGATCGGCAGGGCGCAGATCATCAAGGACACGCATTCGAGCGTGGTGGGTCCCGGCTCGACGATCGAGGTTGTGGACAACGAGGGTGAGAGCGAGACGTACCACCTGGTCGGCGCCGTCGAGAGCGACCCGTCGACGGGGCGCATCTCCGTCGACTCGCCCGTCGGGCGCGCGCTCGTCGGCCGCAAGAAGGGCGATAGGGTCACCGTCTCCGTGCCATCCGGCACTCTCACGCTGACGATCAAGGCGGTCAAATAGGACCACGAACGTGGTCAGCACCGGAACCGCCGCCAGCATCGCCAACCAGGATCTAGACCCCCTGACCGTCAGCGAGCGGACGACCCTGGGCGTTTTCCTGCGCCAGGCCGCCAGGTACGGCGACCGGGCGCTGATCCACCATCTCGTCGACGGCGCCTGGCAGACGGAGAGCTGGAACGCGATGCGGCGGGATGCGTTCGCGGTCGCCTCCGGGCTGATCGACGCCGGCGTCAAGCCGGGCGACCGCGTCGTCCTGATCGGCGAGAACAGCATCCAGTGGATCTGGTCGGACTTCGGCATCCAGGCCGCCGGCGCGGTCACCGTGCCCATCTACCCGAACTCGCCGCCGGACATGGCCAAGAAGATCGTCGAGAACGCGGAGGCCACGTTCGCCATCGCCTCGGACGAGAAGATGGCGGCCAAGCTTCCGCTCGACCGCGTGGCGATCATGGGCCGGGAGGTCGAGGAGTGGGTGCGCCGCGGACCCACGCAGACGGCCGAGATCGGGCGGCGGCTCGCCGCGGTCGATCCCGACGACCTGTGCACCATCGTCTACACCTCCGGCACGACCGGAGACCCAAAGGGCGTCGAGCTGGCGCACCGCAACCTGGTCGACATCAGCAACGCGGCGGTGAAGGTGCACCCGATCGGCGAGACCGACCAGGCCCTCTCATTCCTGCCCTACGCGCACGTGTTCGAGCGCATCAACGACATCTTCGTCGGCATCGTCTACGGCGGCACGCTGTGGATATCGCGCGGCGCGGACCACCTGGCCGAAGAGCTGCACGAGGTGCAGCCGACCGTCATGTGCTCGGTCCCGCGGATGTACGAGAAGATGTACGCGGCGGTCAACGCACGCGTGCGTGACGCGAGCCCGACGAGGCAGCGCCTCTTCCACTGGGCGATCGGGGTCGGGAAGCGCCGGTTCCACGCCGGCGGCCACGCGGGACCTGTGCTCGCTCTGCAGCATCGCGTCGCCGACCGCCTCGTGCTTTCGGGGCTGCGCCACACGCTGACCGGCGGCCGGCTGCGATTCTTCATCAGCGGCGGCGCCGGCCTGGCGCGTGAGATCGAGGAGTTCTTCTGGGCGATCGGCGTTCCCATCCTCAACGGCTGGGGCATGACCGAGACGTCGTCCGGAGTCTGCTCCAACACCCTGCACGAGCACAGGTTCCTGACAGTCGGCAAGCCGTTCCCGGGCGTCGAGATCAAGATCGCGGACGACGGAGAGATCCTGGTCAAGGGCCCCGGCAACATGCTCGGCTACCACAGGAACCCGGCCGCGACCGCCGAGGTCCTGAAGGACGGCTGGGTGTACACGGGCGACATCGGGCAGATCGACGGCGACGGTTACCTCACCATCACCGACCGCAAGAAGTCGCTGTTCAAGACCGCCGGAGGCAAGTACATCGCGCCGCTTCCGCTCGAGCACGGCGTGCAGCGAAACCCGCTCGTGCTGCGCGCGATCGCCATCGGCGAAGGCCGGCCTTACGTGACGGCACTCATCGTGCCCGACTGGGACGCCGCGCGCAGGCTCGGCATGGACAAGGCGGCGCTGACCGCCGAGATCCAGAAGACCGTCGACGAGGTCAACGCCCTGCTCGGGCGCTGGGAGACGATCAAGTACTTCACCTTGCTGGAGGGCGATTTCACGGAGGAGAACGGCGAGCTGTCGCTCAAGCTCGACGTCAAGCGCAAGGTCGTCGCCGACCACTACCGCGACGCCATCGAAGCGATGTACGCCGGGAAGGAAAAGCAGGCGTAATCTCTCGCTCGTGCCCGGTCCCATCGACCTCTCGGAGGTCCACAACGCGCTCGACCGCCTGCGTCCGCAGCTGTGTCACTGCGGCCTGAAGGGCGAGTGCCTCGGCTGCAAGGGCATCGAGATGGTGCGCGCACAGGTGGAGGCGGTGGCCGCGGCGGCGAGCCAGCCGGTGCTGATCCAGGTCGCGCAGGAGGCGGCGATGCGCGACATGACCTCGCGCTTCCAGGCGATGTCCGAACGGCTGATGGCCGACCCTGAGATCAGGCGCTCGGCGGAGCAGATGCAGGAGAAGCTGATGTCCGATCCCGACACGCGCCAGCTCCTGGAGGAGCTGATGCGCCGGATCGGGGGCGACGCGATGCCGCCGCCGGAGGAGCTGAACTGATGAATGTGTCCGGTGATGCCGGCTCGTTCTTCATCGCTTTCTTCGGCCTGCTGTACCTCGGCGGCGTCGCGCTCCTCATCGCGGCGATCGCAGTCACCGTTGTCTCTCTTGTGCGCATCGCCCGGGCATCCGAGCGCATCGCGCGAGCCCTGGAGCAGCGGCCTCCGCCCTAACCGCGCGCCGCCCCGCGGTGGACGATCGAGGCGTCTTCCGCGCCCAGCGCCTCCTCTTCCTCGACGTCGACGAGTGACGGCTGGAAAAGCCGTTGCGCGACCAGCGTCGGCAAGATCGCGGAAAGGATGACCACGGTCAGGAGCACCGTGTACTGCGACCTGTTCACGAGCCCGTGGTTCAGGCCGTATAGCGCCGAGATCGAGCCGAACGTCAGGCCGGTGGCCATCAACAGGGTGACGTAGTTGCGATCACGCGGCGCTATGCGAAACAGCTTCGCGATGGGCCACACACCGGCCAGCTTCGCCACCATCTTGGTGGCGAAGAGAAGCGCGATCAGACCGGCGCCGGTCAGCAGCGCGGGAGCGGAGATCAACAGCCCGGCGCGAAGGAAGAAGAACGGAGTGAGGAAAGCGAAGGCGATCGCGCGCATGCGGTCCATCAGGACGCGATCGGCGTGGAAGACGCCGGCGGTGGCGAGGCCGACGACGTAGGCCGGCAGCACCGCCTCGCTCCCGGCCGCGGTCGCGAGCGCGCCAAGCCCGAGCAGCACCACGAAGAGGAACTTGATCTCCGGCTCGCTGACGCGGTGCCCGAACCAGGCGGTCACGCGCCGCAGCGCCGGC
>CAYWTI010000010.1:0-4139 GCA_964461175.1 uncultured Actinomycetes bacterium
GTAGATGTTGCCGACGATCGAGCGGTGGTCGGGCCGCTCGAGGTAGACCTCGGCGACCTGGCCGTCCTCGAGGACGGCGACGCGCTGCTCGCCGACGTCGACGGACACGACCAGCTCGCGCTTCGCGGCAGGCAGCGGGGCACGCCGTGGCGCCTGGCGGCGGCGCGGCTGGTTCTGGCGGCGCTCCTGGCGCTGCGAGGTGGCCTTGCGCTCGGGCCGGCGTTCAGCCGCCTTGCGCTCGGGCCTGCGCTTCTCGCCCTGGGCCGGCTTCTCGGGCTTCTCCGCCGCGTCGGCCGCCTCGGCGGACTCGCCGGCGGCGCCGGGCTTCTTGCGGCCGCGACCACCGCGGCTGCCGCGGCGGCGCTTGGGCTTGGTCGGATCGGTTGACTCGGCCGCAGACTGCGCGGCCGGCTCAGGTGCTACGGGCTCTGTACGAGCCTCGGATACGGGTGCGGCCTGCTCGTTCGAGCGGGCCGGGTCGTCGGAAGTGGTCTTCCTTCGGCGAAACCAGGGCAAGCGAAAGCTCCTTCGGAAAAGCGCGCGGCTGCGACATCAGGGGCATGGGTTTTGCCGGCCTGACGGCGCGCGCGCTGGTGGGTGGGTACGAAAAACGTGGGCATCGGCCTTCCCCCGCAGGGTAGCAGCGACCCGCCCCGGGGGCCCGGCGCCGTCCGATTCCGTCCGACCGTGGACCTACGATCCGCCGCATCCACGACCCGGGAGGTCAATTGCCGTGACGGGGAAGCAGGAGGCCGAGGAACTGCTGCTCATCGAGGAGGCGGATGCCTGGTTCGAGTATCTCGAGGCGACCCGCGGCCAGACCGCGACGCGCTACCGCGAGGTCGAGCCCTGGGCCTGGGCGCGGCTGACGCAGCGGATGCGCGCGATCAGGGCCCGCCGGGCGAAGCTCCGGCCGGCAGCGGCCTAGGAGTCCTCGCCGTGGCCGCCTGGCGATCGTTCGACGTCGACGTCGTTGCCGAGCCGCCAAACGGCGGCGTTGCCGAGCGCTCGCGTGCCCGTATACGCGACAGCGCTCTTCACGGCCCAGCCTCCCACCGGAACGAAGTCGAGGAGCGCGCGGGCCACGGTGCGGAATCCGAGCCCGGCGCCGACGGTCAGTGCCGCCTCGGGCAGCAGCTCGCGGCCGGTGCCCCGCCCGTGGACCTGGCCGAGGCGTACGAGCATCCTGATCTGGTTCACGGTGAGCGCCGGCAGGTCGGCGCCGGGGATGAAGACGACCGCGGCGACGACCGCGTTCTTGCGCGAGAACGAGCGGACGATCTGCTCGCTGACCGGGCCGCGTAGCACCGGCAGCCTGGCCGCGAGCGACGACGCCTTGTCACCGAGGCACTCCGCCACCGCCTGCGCAATCTCGTCGACCGGAAACCCCTCCCCCGCACCGACTCGCACGATGTCGGTCGCGAGCACGTACGGAAGCGAGAGATCGCGTGACGCCGGTCCAGCGACGACCGCCACGATCGGGACCCGCGCCTTCCGCGCCCGCTTCAGCGCCTTCTCGTCCTCCTCGGTCGGCTCGCGACCGAGCACGTAGACGAGCACGACCGCGCCCTCGGGTGCGTCGTCCTCGCGAACGGCCCCCGGCGCCGCACCGCGCGCCAGCTCGCGGCGCAGTACCGCGGCCAGCTCGCGCGCCCCGCCGACGACGAGCGGCCTGGGATCGTGCGGAGGCGACTTCAGCTCCTGCGCGAGACGCCTGAACAGCGTGAGCGAGACCGGCCGCGCCATCAGCGCCGCCGGCCCGGGCGCGCCGAGCGGCCGCGCGCGTAGACCGCGAGCAGCACCCCCATCGCGGCGAGGTTCGCGATCATCGACGACCCGCCGACGCTGACGAACGGGAGCGGGATCCCGGTGATCGGCGCGATCCCCATCGTCATCCCGACGTTGACGAAGAGCTGGAACAGCAGCGCGATCACGATCCCGCCGGCGATCACCGCGGAGTAGAGATCGCGCGCGACCGTGACGACGCGCAGCCCTCGCCACAGCACGAGCAGATAGAGCGCGAGCAACAGCGAGGCGCCGATGAAGCCGCGCTGCTCGCTGAAGGACGCGAAGACGAAGTCGGTGTGGTGCTCCGGCAGGAAATCGAGCCGCGTCTGCGTCCCGCCGAACACGCCGCGTCCCTTCACCTGGCCCGCGCCGACGGCGGCGATCGACTGCTGGAGGTTGTAGCCGCCGGACGCGGCGGAGCACGTGGACGGATGCGTGAAGCAGGTCAGGCGCTCCTTCTGGTAGCCCTTGAGGAAGTCGACGCCGACCGCCGGCCCCGCCCACAGCACGCCGACGGCGAGCAGCAGTCCGATCAGCCCGATCGCGCAGAGCTGCTTCCACGGAGTCCCGGCGACGAACAGCATCGCTCCGAGCGCGGCGAGGTAGACGAGAGCCGTGCCGAGGTCCGGCTGGGCGAAGACGAGCACGACCGGCAGCAGGCCAAGCCCGATCACGCGCAGCGTCGTCCCGACCTCGTTCAGCCGCCGCGACCGCTCGGCGATGAAGCCCGCGAGCGCGAGGACGAACAGCAGCTTCCCGAACTCCGACGGCTGGAAGGTGAAGAAGCCGACGTTGATCCATCGCGTCGAGCCACGCGCGGCGCGGCCGAGGACGAGCACGATGGCGATCAGCCCGACGGTGCCGACGAAGATGGCGCGCCAGTACCGCCGGTACAGATCGGGGTCGATGAACGTCGCCACGACGAGCGCGACGCCGCCGACGGCCGCGTAGACGATCTGCCGGTCGAGGTAGTAGCTCGGGTTGCCCGGAACGTCGAACCGCGTCACGCCTGCGATCCCCCAGAGCCCGACGGCGACGAGCCCGGCAACCCCGGCCAGCAGAACCCAGTCGAGCGAGCGGAGAATGCCGACGAGGGCAGGCCCCTCGACGCGGCGGTCGCGCAGCCCTGTCCGTTGCGATCCGGCGTACTCGAGCATCAGTCGGAGTGGATCGGGCCCACCTGCTGGGCGTTGACGTGGAAGAACTTCGAGAAGACGCGCTCCGCGGCCGGCGCGGCGGCGGTGCCTCCGTGGCCGCCGTTCTCGATCACGACGCAGACGACGAGCTTCGCCGAGTTCGTCGGCCCGTACCCGCACCACCACGACTGGTTCTGCACGCCGAGGTAACCCGGAAGCGACACGACCTTCTCCGCGGTCCCCGTCTTCCCGGCGATCGACACGGGGAACTGGCCGAAGACGGCGTACGACGTGCCGAACGGCATGTGCGTCCCCTCCAACAGCCCCTGGCGGATGACCTGGAGCGCCGCCGGGTCGAGACCCGGGACCTGCTGCGGCGCCGGCAGCGCGGGGACCGGCACCGCCGTCCCGTTCGGGTTCTCGACGTCCATCAGCACGTGCGGTGTGACGAGCTTTCCGCCGTTCGCGATCAGCGCGTAGAAACGCGCCATCTGCAGCGGCGTGACGAGCAGATCGCCCTGTCCGATCGCGAGCTGGATCGAGTTGCCCGGCTTCCAGAGGCGATCGACCTGCCAGTGGCCCGGATCGGTCTTCGCGGTGAAGCGCTGGTGCCGCCACCCGATCGTCGGCACGAGGCCCGGCACCTCGGGCCCCGCATCCGTTCCGGTGTCCTGGCCGAAGCCGAAGATCTTCGACCACTTCTGCAGCGGCTGGCCGCGGTCGCTCGGCAGGACGTAGAAGTCGTTGCCCAGTTGGTAGAAGTACGTGTCGCACGAGTACCCGAGCGCCGTCGGCATGTCCATCTGCTGGTTCACGTTCGGGTCCCAGTTGTGGAACGTGCGGTGCGACCTGTCTTCGGGCGCCGTGTACGTGCCGGTGCACGGCAGCGTCGCGTACGGCGACACGATGTGCTCCTGCATCGCCGCGAGCGCCGTCACGGGCTTGAAGACCGAGCCCGGCGGATACGTCGCCTGGAGCGCGCGGTTCAGCGACGGGTAGTTCTTCTCCGCGGCCGTCTTCGCCGTCAGCCCTTCGTTGTTCAGCGCCTTCACCGTGACGCGTCCGGCGAAGACGGACGGCTCGTAGCTCGGCGACGATGCCATGGCAAGGATCGAGCCGTCGTTCGGGTTCATTGCGACGATCGCGCCGCCGCGCGCCGCCCACTGGCCGTTCGCATGCGCGAGATGGATGCCGTACGTGAGCGCCTTCTCCGCC
>CAYWTI010000011.1:0-1762 GCA_964461175.1 uncultured Actinomycetes bacterium
GAGGGACGAGATCAGGCTCGACTTGCCGACGCCGGGCGGCCCGGTCAGCCCGACCGCGTAGGCGCGACCGGTCTCCGGATACAGATCCGCGACCACCTCGTAGGCGAGCGCGTCGCCGTTCTCGACGAGCGTGATCGCCCGTGCGAGCGCGCGACGGTCGCCGCTGCGGACGCCGGCGGCGAGAGTCTCACGTGTCCAGTCACGGCGGCCGGCCACCGCGGGGCACTCTAGACCGTATGGAGTTGCCGGCGCCTCGCTCGTAAGTTGGCGCGGGCTGCCGTCGCGAGTGGCGCGGCGGTAGAGCCGCAATTACGGGAGGCGCCGGTATGGGTGACGGTAGTTGGGTTGGGGTCGATCTGCACGCTCGCTCGGCGGTCGCGGGTGTGCTCGATGTCCGCAGCGGCGAGCTGCGGACTGAGCGGGTGCCGGCGGCGAGCGGTCCGCTGGTGGCGTGGCTGGCGGCGTTGCCTGTGCCGGTGCGGGTGGCCTATGAGGCCGGTCCGACCGGGTTTGAGCTCGCACGCGCGTGCGCGCGGGTAGGGATCGAGTGTCTGGTCGCGGCGCCGGGGAAGATCCCGCGGGCGCCGGCGGATCGGGTCAAGACCGACCGCCGCGACGCGGAGCGGCTGGCGCGGCTGTTGCGGCTGGGAGAGCTGGTCGCGGTGCGGGTGCCGGACGAGCTCGAAGAGGCGGCGCGGGATCTGGTGCGAGCGCGCGAGGACGTGCGTGCCGACCTGATGCGCGCTCGGCACCGGCTGTCAAAGCTGCTGTTGCGGCACGGCTTGCTTTGGCAGGGCAAGGCATGGACAGCAGAGCACGACCGCTGGCTGCGGGGCTTCCGCTTCGCCGGCGCGTTGGCCGTCTGCTTCGACGAAAGCTACGGCGCCGTGCTGCAGGCGAAAGCGCGCCGTGACCGGCTCGACTGCGCGATCGCCGAGATCGCTGCCGCGCCGCCCTACGCCGAGGTCGTCGCTCGCTTGTGCTGCCTGCGTGGCGTTTCGACCCTGACCGCGCTGGCGCTGAGCGTTGAGCTCGGCGATTGGCAGCGTTTCGAGCCGGCCAGCCTCGGCGCCTTCCTGGGCCTCGTGCCCAGCGAGCAATCGAGCGGCGAGCAGCGCCGACAGGGTCGGATCACCAAGACCGGAAACAGCCACGCCCGGCGGCTCCTGGTCGAAGCGGCCTGGCACCAGCGCCGCCCGCTTCGTCCGAGCGTCACGCTCACCCGTCGGCGCGTCGGTCAGCCCGCCGCTGTCCGCGCCGAAGCAGAAGCGATCGCCCGACGCCTACACCACCGCTGGTGGGACCTCGAGCATCGCGGCAAACGCCGCACCATCGTCGCGGTCGCGGTCGCGCGCGAGCTCGCCGGCCACTGCTGGAAACTCGCCACCATGGAGTAACCGCACCGCCAACGGCGAGGGCGAGGAGAGCGCGCCGGCGAGCACACGCGAGGAGCGACCCGCGGCACTACTACGAGCAACCCAACAGGGCGACGCTCGACCCTAGACAGCGGCACCACTCCCGATCGCACAACCGGTCATGCGGTCCCGACCCGCGCATATCAGTCTGACCGACGCGTCGACACCAGCCGACGCGCTCTCCCCGCCCAACGAAAAAAAGCCCGCACACACGGGCCTCCTCCGCCTGCTACTTGACAAACACCCACTCCATATCAGTAGCGGCCCCGCGGGCGGGTGTTGCCCGTTGTGCGCAAGAAATGTCACAAGCCGGCATCTACGTGGACATGGGGATTGCCGTCCCGAAG
>CAYWTI010000012.1:0-13410 GCA_964461175.1 uncultured Actinomycetes bacterium
AGGTCGCGGTTCAGCAGCCGCGGCAGCAGGTGGTGGATGAGCACGTGCTGGGCGCCGTCGACGTACTCGGACGAATATGTCGGCTCCTCGCCGGCGACGCATTCGCCCCAGCCTTCGCCTGCATCGGTGAAGGCGCGCAGCAGCAGCACGTCGCGCTCGGTCTGGACGCCGAACGAGGTCTCGAACGGCGCGACCAGGCTGAGCTTGATGCGCCGGAGCTCGGCCGCCTCGAGCTTCATGCGCTGAGGGTATCGAGTCGCGCGACCTCGTCGCCGGACAGGTCGAGGTCGGCTGCGGCGACGTTCTCCTCGAGCTGCTGCACGCTCGACGCTCCGGGGATCGCGACCACGTTCGGCTTGCGCACGAGCCACGCCAGGGCCACCTGGGCCGGCGTGGCGTGGTGCGTCGAGGCGACCTCACGGAGGGCGGCGATCAGCGGCCGGCGCCGCTCGCGAGCGGCGGCACTGAACTCGCCGCGAACCCGCCGGAAGTTGGACGGCGGCGCGTCGAGATACCGCCCGGAAAGAAGCCCCTGGCCGAGAGGGCTGTACGCGATCACTATCCTCCCCTCGCGCTGCGCCCACGGCACGAGGTCGCGCTCCGGCCCTCGCGCGACGAGGCTGAAGCGAACCTGGTTCGACAGCACCGGGCCCCCGATCGCGGCCTCGCAGCGCTGCCAGCCCGCAAGGTCGTGGTTGCTCACGCCGGCATGCGCGACAAGCCCTGCGTCCATGAGCTTGCGAAACCTCGGCATCGTCGCCCCGGCCGGAAACAGCGGGCTCGGGAAATGCTGCTGATAGAGGTCGATCCGATCGACGCCGAGCCGCCGCGCACTCGCCCTGGCGCGGCCGGCGGTCATGAACGGGAGACCGAGCGGAAAGATCTTGGTGGCGAGGAACACCTCCCCGCGCCGTTCCCGGATCGCTTCTCCGACGATGCGCTCGGAGCGGCCGAGGCCGTAGATCTCGGCTGTGTCGAGCAGGTTGACGCCCAGGTCGAGGGCGCGGTGGACGATCTCGCCGGCGGTGCGCTCGGCGTAATCGCGGCCGTAGCCCCATTCCGTCGACCCGAACTGCCAGGTCCCGAGGCCGATGGCCGACACACGCACCCCGCCGGCTTCGACGTACCTCACGCCGCCACGAGGCGGTCGTAGACGATCTGCGACCAGGACTCCATCTGCAGGTAGAGCCTGCGCATCTCGTCGAGGGTCAGCAGCTCACCACCGAGTTTCTTCGTCTCCCGGATGGCGATGTTCGGCGTATCGCCGTCGACCAGGAACACGATGCCCAGGTGCACCTTCGACACCGGGGCCGACTCGTCGTTGAGGAGCCCGAGCAGCTGGGCATCGAAGCGGCCGTCGTAGACGACCTCCTCCTCCCACTCGCGCTTGAGCCCGTCCAGGATCGGGTCGCCGGAGCGCAGGTCGCCCGGGTTGATGTGCCCGCCGATGCCGAGCGAATACTGCTTGCGCAGCCGCTTCTCCGACGACGCGCGCAGCCGGTGGGTGAGGAAGTAGCGGTCGCCGTGTCGGAAGACGACGTACGGGATGATCTGCTGGAACCCAGGGTCGTCCTCGACCTCGGCGCGGGGCTTGAACACGTAGCGCTCGCGGATGATCGCGCGATAGCGGTCGAGGTCGTCGGTGACGAAGCCGTGCCAGGCGCCGTCGGGAAAGATCTCGTCGCGCTTGACGCACAGGACCTCTTCCACCGCGGCCGCCCTCATACGAGCTGCATCATGCGCACAAGGCCGCGCCCGAACACCGCGATCAGCTCGGCTGTGCGGTCGACGTCCTCGTCGCGCACAGGGAGAAAGTAGATCCACGCCGCGCTCTCCGTCGCGATCGTGATCATGGTCCGCGCCGAATCGGCCGTCGGATTGCCGCAGGCGCCTTCGGCGTCGGCCACGCAGATCCGGCCCTCGACGTTGACGCGCTCCTTGCCGATGCCCTCGTAGGACTCGCCCTTCAGCCCGAGCCGGATCACCAGCTCTTCGCCCGCGACCTTGCCCAGGTCGTAAAGGCCTACCGGGACCTGAAGCTGCACCGACATCGCGTTCGCCACGTCGACGAGCGAGTTTATGCGCGGCATCGGCTCGCCCTTCCTCATGCGCCGGAGCAGCGCCTCCGAGGAGGGGCGCATGCGCGTGGGATCGATCCCGTAGCGGCGATACAGCTCGCGGGCCCGGCCGATCGAGCCGACATCGCCCGACTTTGCGGCCTGTGCCGCGCGCTTGACCTCGAGCTCGAAGTCGTCGCGCGGCGGCACGACCTCGAGCTCGTACAGCTCCAGCCCCACGACGTCGACGTCGATGTCAGCTCGGACCTTCACGCGAGGTATTCCAGGTGGTCGAAAAACTCTGGGTAAGAGATCGCGACGCACTCGGCGCCTTCGATCTCGGTCTTGCCGTCGGCGATGAGCCCGGCCACAGCCAACGCCATCGCGATGCGATGGTCGCCCGCCGAGTCGACGAGCGCGCCCTCGAGCGAGCGCGGTCCCTTGATCACCCAGCCGTCGTCCTGCACATCGATGTCGGCACCCATCGCGCTCAGCCCTTCGGCCATCGCCGTCAGCCGATCGGACTCCTTGACGCGAAGCTCAGCCGCGCCCGCGATGACGCTCTCGCCGGGCAGCTGGGTCGCGACCACGGCCAGCACCGGGAGCTCGTCGATCATCAACGCAGCGCCCGCGCCGTTGACGTGGAGCGGTCGCTGCGCAATCGAGGGCCCGGCCTCGAGGTCCGCGACCGGCTCGCCGCCCTCGAAGCGAGGATTCGAGCGTTTGACGCCGAAACCGAGCGATGCCAGCGTGTCGGCAAACGCCGTCCGCGTCGGGTTGACGCCGACGCCCGGGAGCGTGACCCGGGCGTGGCGGCAGAGGCCGGCCGCGGCAAGCCAGAAAGCGGCCGAGCTGAAATCGCCGGGCACGTCGATGTCGAATGGCTCCAGCGTTTCGGTCGGGCACACCTCCACGCGCAGGCCGTCGATCACAACGTCAGCGCCCATCGCGGCCAGCATCACCTCGGTGTGGTCGCGCGTCTTCACCGTTTCGACGACCACGGTCGTTCCATCGGCGTACAGACCGGCCAGCAGGATCGCCGACTTGACCTGCGCGCTGGGCACCCGCGCCTGGTACTCGATCCCGCGAAGCGGGGCCTTGCCGCCGACCGTGAGGGGCGGCCACGACGCCGTCGCCCCCATCTCGCGCAGGGGTTCGACCACCCGATCCATCGGCCGGCGTGACAGCGACTCGTCCCCGACAAGCACGCTCTCGAACCCCTGCCCCGCGAGCAGGCCGGCAAGCAACCTCATGGTCGTGCCCGAGTTGCCGCAGTCGAGCGGACCTGCCGCTGCGCGGAGCCCGCCCATGCCGACGCCGCCGATGCGCGAACCGTCTACATCGACGCCGAGGGCGCGCATGCAGGCTGCCGTCGACTGGACGTCCGCGCCCGCAGAAAGGCCGCGCGCGTGGCTGGTGGCGCGGGCGATCGAGCCGAGGATGAGCGCGCGGTGGGAGATGGACTTGTCGCCCGGGACCTTGATCGTGCCCTCGAGCTTCCGAGCCGGGCGGACGGTGGCGATCACTGCTGTTTCGCCCAGCGCTCACGCACCGCCCGGGCCTCCTCGAACAACTCGACCAGGCGCGGATCGTCCGCCTCGAGGTGGCGGCGCAGGCGGGCGATCTCGGCGGCCACCCCGTCCAGCGCCTCGACGATGTGCTCGCGGTTCGTACGCGCGATGCCGGCGTAGAGGTCGGGGTCGCCGGCCGCGAGCCGGCTCATGTCCCGGAAACCCCCGGCGGCAAGCTTCGAGGCGCCTGCCCAGTCGCTGCGGCGCGACAGCGCGAGCACGTAACCGACCGAGAGCATGAACGCCGCGTGGCTGACGCCCGCGACCAGCCGATCGTGCGTCACCGCGTCCATCACCACCGGGTGCGCGCCCACGGCCTCGACGAGGTCGACGACCTGCGGCTCCTCCCGGGTGAGCATCCACGGCGCACCCTCGAACATCGCCGGGTCCGCGCCGTCGATGCCCGACGTCTCCTTGCCGCACATCGGGTGGCCGCCGACCAGGTCGAGGCCCTCGGCCGCCGCCCACTCCATGACCGCCGCCTTCGTGCTCGCCATATCGGTCACGGGGCGGCCGCCCGCCCTGGCCGCCAGCTGCGCGAAGACCTCGCGCAGCGCGTTGATCGGGGCGGCGATGACGATGACGTCGGCGATCGACACCGGGCTCATGTCGGTGTTGGCCGTCGACACCACCTCACGTTCGAGCGCCTTGCGCACGGTCAGCGGATTCCTGTCGACCCCGACGAGGACCGTATCGGGCCGCGCCTTCTTCAGCGCGAGCGCGAACGAGGAGCCCATCAGGCCCAACCCCACGACGGCGACGGTCGCCATGCGAATGGTTACGCCAGCTGCTTCTGCATCGCGCCGCACAGGCGACGGACGTCGACCATCAGCCTGTCGAACGTGGCGAAGTCGAGCGATTGCGCGCCGTCGGACAGCGCCTGGTTCGGCTGCGGGTGGACCTCGACGATCAGCCCGTTGGCGCCGGCGGCGACGGCGGCGAGCGACATCGGTCCGACGAGCGACCACTTGCCGGTGGCCTGCGAGGGGTCGACGACGACGGGCAGGTGCGACAGCTCGCGCACGAGCGGCACCGCGTTCAGGTCGAGCGTGAAGCGCGTCGCGGTCTCGAAGGTGCGGATGCCGCGCTCGCACAGGATCACGTCGCGGTTGCCCTGGGAGAGGATGTACTCGGCCGCGAGCAGCCACTCCTCGATGGTCGACGACATGCCGCGCTTCAGCAAAACAGGCTTGCCGGCCCTTCCGGCTTCCTGCAGCAGCGCGTAGTTCTGCATGTTGCGGGTGCCGAGCTGGAGGATGTCGGCGTAGCGCGCGACCAGGCCGACGTCGCCCGGCGACACGACCTCGGTGACGATCTTCAGACCGGTCTCGTCGCGGGCAGCGGCCATCATCTTCAGCGCCGCCTCGCCGAGACCCTGGAACGAGTAGGGCGACGTCCGCGGCTTGAACGCTCCGCCACGGAGCACCCTGGCCCCCTGGGCCGCCACGTGCCGCGCCGTCTCGAGCAGCATCTCCTCGCCCTCGACCGAGCACGGTCCGGCCATGATCACCAGCTCGTCGTTGCCGATGCGCACGCCGCCGACGTCGACGACGGTGTCGTGCGGCCGGAATTCGCGGCTCGCGAGCTTGAACGGCTTGGTGATCGGGATGATCTCCTGGATCCCACCGAGGTGCGAGAAGGCGTCGCGGTACGCGTACGCGTTGCCGCCGATGACGCCGATGACCGTGCGCTCCTCGCCCCGCGACAGCTCGGTCTTCAGGCCGATCTCTTCGACGCGGTCGACGACGGCGTCGATCTCCGCCTTCGTGGCCTGATGGGACATGACAATGATCAACTCCGGCTCGCCTCCAGGTCGGCTTTGATAGCCTCGGCGCCGCGCAGGTACGCGAACCGCATCGTCGACTGCGGCCGCGGCGTGTTGTAGAGGATCAGCACGCGGATGCACTTGCGCACCGCACGCGGGTTCGACGGCGTCACGTCCATATCGTGGCCACACAGCAGCGCAACCTGCGTCCAGCCGATGCGGCGCGCGGCGTGGGCCGGGAACTCGGCGTTGAGGTCCGGTGTCGTCGTCAGGAACGCGCAGGCGAGGTCGGCGGGGTCGATGTCGTTGAGCCGCACGAGCTCGCGCAGAAGCTCCTCGGTCGCCTCGTTGATCGCCTCCGCGGTGTTCTCCTTCGCGGTCGTGGCGCCGCGGATTCCTCTCACCGGCATGCGGGGCTGGCCTCCGCTGATCCGGCGAGAGATTCGGCGATCCAGGCGGCCCGGATGCTAGGCGCCGACGAGCACAGAAGCGAGCGCACTCGCCGTGCGCGAGCGAGGAGCGCATGAGGCAACGACGCAGGCGGGCTGCATGGGCGCCGAAGATCCGTCGGCATCAGCGGCCAGCCCCGCAGGCTTTTAGCAGCTCCCTGACCAGCGCCACGCCGTCGCCCGCGCGGTCGAGCTCGTCCACGATCGCGCTTCCGACGACGACCGCGTCGAGCTTGCCCCGGAGAGCCTTGAGGTGCTCCTGGCGCGAGATGCCGAAGCCGGCGGCGACGGGCAGCTTCGTCCGCTTCCGCACCTCGGCGAGCAGCTCCTCGACGCCTTCCGGCAGCTCCCTTCGCACGCCGGTGATACCCGTGACCGTGACGCAGTAGACGAACCCGCTCGAGTGATCGACCACAGCGCTGATGCGGTCGGGCGGGGTCGTCGGCGCGACCATGAAGACGGTGTCGAGCGAGGCGGCGCGCAGCCAGCCCGCGATGGGCTCGGCCTCCTCGATGGGCAGGTCGGGGACGATCACCCCCGCGACGCCCGCCTGAGCCGCCTCGGCGGCGAACTTGCGCGGGTCATAGCTGAGCACGGGGTTGATGTAAGTCATGAGGACGACGGGCACGCCTTCGCGGGCGACGCCGGCCGCAACCTCGAGCGCGCCCGCGACGGTCATGCCCGCGGCCAGCGCCTTCTGCCCGGCGCGCTGGATCACTGGGCCGTCGGCGAGCGGGTCGGAGAATGGGATGCCGATCTCGAGCGCCGACACACCGGCGGCCGCGAGACGTTTGCCCACCTCGATCGAGCGCTTCTTCGAGGGGTGCCCGGCCATGATGTAGGCGACGAGCTTTAGGTCGCCCCTGGCCTTGAGCGCGCCCTCCAGCCGGGACTGGGTCTTACTCGCCGGCATCGACGGAATCCATGTCCTTGTCGCCACGCCCGGATAGGCAGACGAGGATCCGTCCCCCTGGCCCAAGGTCGTGCGCGATCACACCGGCGTGGTGGATGGCGTGCGACGGCTCGAGCGCCGGCATGATGCCCTCGAGCTTCGTGCACAGCTTGAACGCGGCGACGGCGTCCTTGTCGGTCACCGCGACGTATTCGACGCGCTCGATCTCGCGCAGGAACGCGTGCTCCGGCCCCACGCCGGGATAGTCGAGGCCCGCCGAGATCGAGTGCGTCGGCAGGATCTGGCCGTCGCCGTCCTGGAGGACGTACGAGTAGCTGCCGTGCAGCACACCAGGCCGGCCGCCGACGAGCGAGGCCGCGTGCTCGCCTGTGCGGACGCCCTTGCCCGCGGCCTCGACGCCCACGAGCGAGACGTCGCGGTCGTCGAGGAAGGCGGTGAACATGCCGATCGCGTTCGAGCCGCCGCCGACGCAAGCGACCACGACGTCGGGAAGCTTGCCGTCGAGCGATAGGTACTGCTCACGCGCCTCGTCACCGATCACCCGCTGCAGGTCGCGAACCATCTCCGGGTAGGGGTGCGGTCCGACGACCGAGCCGATGATGTAGTGCGTCGTGCGTACGTTCGTCACCCAGTCGCGGATGGCTTCGGTGGTCGCATCCTTGAGCGTCTTGGTGCCGCTCGTGACCTCGCGCACCTCCGCGCCGAGGAGCTTCATGCGCCGGACGTTCATCGCCTGCCGGCGCATGTCCTCGGTGCCCATGTAGACGGTGCACTCGAGGCCGAAACGCGCGCACACGGTCGTCGTGGCGACACCATGCTGGCCCGCGCCGGTCTCGGCGATGATCCGCCTCTTCCCCATGCGCAGCGCCAGCAGCGCCTGGCCGACGGCGTTGTTCAGCTTGTGCGCGCCGGTGTGGCACAGGTCCTCGCGCTTGAAATGGATGTGTGTCCCCCCGAAGTGCTCGCTCAGCCGGGTCGCGGCGTACAGAGGCGTGGGCCTGCCGATGAACGCCCGGCGGTGGCCCGCCATCTCGAGCTGGAACTGCGGGTCGGCCTTGGCCTCGTGCCACATGTCCTCGAGCTCGTGCAGCGCGCTCATCAGCGTCTCGGGCACGTACTGGCCGCCAAAGGCCCCGAAGCGCCCGTCGACCGGATGGGTCAGGGCCGCGCGCGACATCAGGGCTGGGTCTCCGCCTTGCGCACGGCGAGGACGAAGGCGCGGATCTTGTCGGGGTCTTTGACGCGCAGGCGCGCCTCGACGCCGCTGGAGACGTCCACCCCGTAGGGCCTGAACTCGCTCACGAGACTGCCCACGTTACCCGGTCGGAGGCCGCCTGCGATGAACACCTGCCTCGTGCGCAGCAGCCGGCGCGCCGCCTGCCAATCCCACGTCTGCCCGGTGCCGCCACGCTGATCGGCGGACCAGGAGTCGAGCATGATCGGGTCAGGCCATTCAGCGGCGTTGGGGACCGCGCCGTCGCGCACCTTGAGCACCTTCATCACCGGCCGGCCGGCGTCGAACCCCGCGGGCTCCGAGCCGTGCAGCTGAAGGAGGTCGAGGTCGACGAACTCGGCGATGTCCCGGACCTCGCTTTCGCTCTGGTCGATGAAGACGCCGACGATCTTGGGCCGCACCGGCATCTCGTCGACGATCGCCTTGGCCTCCTCTGGCGTGACCCGGCGCTCGGAGCGGCAGAAGTGAAAGCCGATCATGTCCGCACCCGCCTCCGCGGCGACCTGCGCGGCTTCGACGTCGCAGATGCCGCAGATCTTGATGCGGATCACAGCGACAGCTCGCGGAGCGTCGCCGCTGGGTGGGCGGAGCGCATCAAGACCTCGCCGACAAGGATCGCGTCGGCCCCCGCGTCGCGCATCCGCCTCGCGTCGTCCGGTCCGTGGATTCCGCTCTCCGCCACCACGACGACGCCTGCGGGGACGAGCTTGCGCAGCCGCTCGGTCAGCGACAGGTCGACGCTGAAGTCGCGAAGGTCGCGATGGTTGACGCCCACCGCCTGCGCGCCGGCTTCCAGCGCCGCGGCCGTCTCGCGTTCGTCGTGCACCTCGACGAGAGCCGCCACGCCCCGGCTCTTGGCAACGGCGAGCAGGCCGCGGAGCTCGGCCGGCTCCAGAGCCGCTGCGATGAGCAGCACCGCGTCGGCGCCGCATGCTCGCGCCTCGGCGATCTCGAACGGGTCGGTGACGAAGTCCTTGCGCAGGATCGGCAACGGCGTCGCGCCGCGCGCGGCGAGGACATGCTCGACCCGCCCGCCGAACCCGGCCATGTGGGTCAATACCGAGATCGCGGCCGCTCCGCCGTCCGTATACGAGTGCGCCAGGTCGGCGGGCCTGTAGTCGTCGGCGAGCACGCCCATGCTCGGCGTGCGCTGCTTCATCTCGGCGATCACGGCCAGCTGCGGCCGCTGGAGGGCGGCAATAAAGTCGCGCGGCGTGTAGGCGGCGACCGCCTGCTCGAAGCGGTCGCTGTCCATCAGGTGCCGGCGTCGCTGGAGGTCCTGACGCGCTTCGACGACCAGGCGGCCGAGGAGGTCGTCCTGCGGGATCACTCTTGCGAGATTCTGGCCCACCTGTCGAGCACCTCACTGGCGCGGCCCTTGTCGATCGCCTCGGCAGCCATGCCCATTCCCTCCTTCCAGCCGCCGGCGGCGCCGGCGGCCCGCAGCGCCGCGGCGGTGTTGAGGAGGACCACGTCGCGCCGCGGACCCTGCGCGCCACCGAGGACCTCACGCGCGATGCGCGCGTTGTCGTCGGGGCCTCCGCCGCGGGTCGCCTCGAGCGGCGCCCTGCGCAAGCCGAGCTCACGCGGGTCGAGCTCGTATTGCTTGCGCTCGCCGTCGATCTCGATCACCTGCGACGGCGATGTGACCGAAAGCTCGTCCATGCCGTCGGCGGCGTGAAAGACGATCGCGCGCTCGACGCCGAGTCGGACCAGGACCTCGGCCATCTTGGCCGCCAGGCCGGCGTCGGCGACGCCGAGCGCCTGGTAGCGCGCGCCGGCGGGGTTGCACAGCGGACCGAGGATGTTGAACACGCTGCGGATCGCGAGCTCCTTGCGCGGCACGCCCGCGAAGCGAAACGACGGGTGGAAGACGGGCGCGAAGAGGAACCCTATGCCCGCGCCCTCGATGCAGCGCGCGACATCCTCAGGCTGGAGGTCGATCTTCACGCCCAGCTTCTCCAGCACGTCGGCCGATCCGCACAGCGACGACGCGGCCCTGTTACCGTGCTTCGCCACGCGGACGCCGCACGCCGCGGCCACGATGGCCGCCAGCGTGGAGATGTTGAACGTGGCGAGCCCGTCGCCGCCGGTGCCGCACGTGTCGAGCAGCGCGCCGTCGACCTCGATCGGCGTCGCGACCGCACGCGCGGTGCGCGCGAAACCCGTCAGCTCCTCGGCGGTCTCGCCCTTCATCCGCAGCGCGACCATGAAGCCCGCGATCTGGGACGGCGTCGCGTCGCCGCGCATGATCACCTCGAACGCCGACGCAGCCTCGCCCTCGGTGAGGTTCTCGCAGCGGACCAGCTTGGCGATCGCGTCGATCACTTCACGCGTACACCTTCGCTGCGCGGCGGACGAAGTTGCCGAGGACCTTCTTGCCCTCCTTTGTCAGCACAGACTCGGGATGGAACTGCACTCCGTATGTCGGATGCTTCGCGTGACGCAGGCCCATGACGAGGCCGTCGTGCGTCCAGGCGGTGATGACGAGCTCGGCCGGGACGGTCGAGCGCTTGACGATCAGGGAGTGATAGCGCGTGGCCTCGAACGGCTCGCTCATGCCCGCGAGGACGCCGCTGTTGTCGTGGTGGATCCAGGACGTTTTGCCGTGCGCTGGCTCGTTGCGCACGACCTCGCCACCGAACACCTGGCCGATGCACTGGTGACCCAGGCATACGCCGAGGATCGCGACCTTGCCGCTGAGCGCGCGGATGGCTTCGTTGGAGACGCCGGCGTCGTCCGGCGTCCCGGGACCTGGCGAGATGACGATGCCGTCGAACCTCGCCAGCTCGTCCACGGTGACCTCGTCGTTGCGGAACACCTGCGGCTCGGCGCCTAGCTCCGCCATGTACTGGACGAGGTTGTAGGTGAAGGAGTCGTAGTTGTCGACCATCGCGAGGCGCACCTGGCGGTCCATCGGCTACATCGCCTCCGCCATCTCGATGGCCTGGAACATGGCGCCCGCCTTCTCGAACGTCTCCTCATACTCGCGCTCCGGCGTCGAGTCCGCGACCACCCCGCACCCGGCCTGCACGTACGCGTGGCCTTCGGCCGCGACCACGGTGCGCAGCGTGATCGCCATGTCGAGGTTGCCGCCGAAGCTGACGTAGCCGAGCGAGCCCGCGTAGACGCCGCGCTTCTCGGGCTCGAGCTCGGCGATCACCTCCATGGCCCGGATCTTCGGCGCGCCGGAGACCGTCCCTGCCGGGAACGCGGCGCGCAGCGCGTCGAGCGAGGTCTTGCCCTCGCGCAGCTCGCCGCTCACGGTCGACGAGATGTGCATGACGTGCGAGTAGCGCTCGACCTCCATCAGCCTGTCGACCTGCACCGTGCCCGGCCGCGCCACCCGGCCGACGTCGTTGCGGCCGAGGTCGATGAGCATCACGTGCTCGGCGCGCTCCTTGAGGTCGCTGAGCAGCTCCCTCTCCAGGCGCCTGTCCTCCGCGGGGTCGCCACCGCGGCGTCGGGTGCCGGCGAGCGGCCGCGTCTCCACGCGCCTGCCCTCGACCTGGACGAGCTTCTCGGGCGAGGTGCCAACCACGTGCCGGTCGCCACCGAGGGCGAGAAAGAACATGTAGGGCGATGGGTTGATCGCGCGCAGGCAGCGGTAGACGTCGAACGGGCTCGCGCCGAGCGGCTTGCGAAACCGCTGCGAGGGAACGATCTGGAACGCGTCGCCGCCCATGATGTACTCCCGCGCGGCGTCGACCATGGCCAGGAACTGGCCTTTGGTCACGTTGGGCTCCCAGCGCGCGCCGTCCACGCCGCGCGGCGGCGCGGGCGCCAGGTCGGCAGCGAGCCTCCTCTCCATGCCATCGATCCTCGCCACGGCCTCCTCGTACTCCTCGCGGTCCGGGCGGTAGATCGTCAACAGCTTGAGGCGGCGGGTCACGTGGTCGAAGACGGCGAGGTCCTCGGCGCGCAGGAACGCGCTCTCGGGCAGCGGCGGCGCGGCGCCTTTCGCGACGGGCAGCTTCTCGAAATGGCGCGCGGTCTCGTAGCCGAGGTAGCCGACGGCGCCGCCATGGAACCGGGGCACGCCCTTGACGGGCGCGGTCTCCTCGCCCGCGACGGCAGCCAGCGAGTCGAGGGGGTTGCGCTCGTCCATGGGCAGCGGCCGCGGCTGGAAGCCGATGAACGAGTAGCGTGCGAGTCGCTCCCCGCCCTCGACGCTCTCGAGCAGGAATCCAGGCTCGCCTGGCGGGCAAAGGAGCGTGTAGGCGCGGACCGGGGTGAGCATATCGGCCAGCACCTCGCGGTAGACGGGGATCAGCGAGTAGCCGGCGGCGAGGGCGCGCGCGTCGTCGCGGCTGGGGGTGCAGTCTCTCATCTAGTCCTCTCTGGTCTTGTTTCTGTCCGCCCCGCTCGCTCTGGCGGGGCCGGAGGGCAAACCTTATCAGAACTCAGACGTGCTGCAGAAGAAACCTGGCGGCAGACGGCTCATTGGCGCGTAGTAACGGGTGGAAAGCGCGCAGCTCGTGCATTCACAAGACGGAGGATTGCGATGTCGTCGGCCAGAACGGTGATCGACCAGGCGATCGCGGCGTGGAACGACAAGGACGAGGCCCGGTTCGTGGCCCTTGGGACCCCGGATATCGAGCTGGTTTCGTCAGGCGCTCCGGACGCGAAGGGCACGGATGCCTTCCGCGGTTGGTTCCAGATGTGGACCGAGGCCTTTCCCGACCGGCAGGTGCACTACCACAACATCGTCAGCGACGAGCACCAGGCGATCGGCGAGGGCGTCTTCACCGGCACCCACAAGGGCATCCTGCATCTGCCGACCGGTGACGTGCCCGCGACGGGCCGATCGCTGAACGTGCCCTACGTGGCGGTGTTGAGGACCTCGGGCGCAAAGATCACGTACATGCGCCACTACCTCGACGTGATGGACCTGATGTTCCAGCTCGGCCTCGTGGGGGAGCCGGCCACGGCCTGATCAGCGCGGCTTGCGCGCCGCCTTCATCTCGCGCTTCACGTCGCGCGCCTGCGCCATCGACTCGGCCGAGTCGACGTCCGCGACCGAGTGCCATGTGGCGGCGTGGCGCTCCCATCCTCGCGGCTTGACGCCGAATTTCTTGGCGAGGACGGCGATCAGGATCCTGGTCTTCATCTCGCCGAAACCGGGCAGCGCCGCGATCCGGGCGGCGAGGTCGTCGCCGTCCTTCGCGTCGCGCCACACCGATTCGGCGTCGCCGTGGTAGTCCTTGACCACGGCCGCGCACATCGCCTGAACGCGCCTGGCCATCGAACCCGGGAAGCGATGCAGCGCCGGCCGCTCGCGAAAGACACGGTCGAGGCGCTCCGGGTCCATGCGCGCGATCTTGCCCGCGTCGAGGTGGCCCAGCCTTTGTTTCAGCTCGTACGGCCCGCCGAACGCCTTCTCCATCTTCACCTGCTGGTCAAGCACCATGCCGATGAGCA
>CAYWTI010000013.1:0-4638 GCA_964461175.1 uncultured Actinomycetes bacterium
CGGTGCCGCTTGCGCATGAACTTCTCGAAGTCCCACTCCCGGCCCGGCTTCGACACCTGGCTCTTGTGCTTGCGCAGGGCCTCGATCTTGCGGTCGAGAGTCGGCGTGATGTCGACGAGGAAGTCGCCCTGGGTCCAGAACGGGATCCAGACCTCCTTCACCTCGTGAGGCTTGAACCCCTCCTTGAGGAGCGAGCGAAACGCCCGTGGGTTGCGTGAGTCGGGGTACACCGCGGCCAGCGTCGCCTCCCCCACGGCCAGGTGGTCGGGGTGCGAGCCGCCCATCGGCGCGTCGAGCACGCGGCCGGGGATGTGCGTGATCACCAGGTCGGGGCGGTGCTTGCGGATCTCGCGCACGATGTCGCGGCGCAGCTTCAGGTCGGGCGCGAGGTGGCCGTCCTTGTAGCCGAGGAACTCGACCCTCTTGACGCCCAGCACCTTCGCCGCCGCCCGCTGCTCGCGCTTGCGGATGGCTACGAGCTCCGAATCCTTCTGGGTGGGGTCCTCGCCGCCCTGCCGGCCGTCGGTGACGATCACGTACGTCACCTCCGCCCCGCTGTCGGCGAGGCGCGCGATCGCGCCGCCCGCGCCGAAATCGGGGTCGTCAGGGTGGGCGGAGACGACCATGACTCTCGAGAACTTCGGCAGGCGCCCGTTGCTGCGCGCGTTCGCCATGTGAAAAAGGTTAGTAGAGCTAGCGCTTCGTCCGTGCGGGCGCGCTGAGCGACGACAGCGGGATCGCTGCCTGGATCGGCTCCCAGAGGGCTTCGAGCTGCTCAGCCGTGAGCTTTGTGCGGACCGCGATCACGCGGCCGCCGAACGCGGCCGTCTTGACCGCCGCCCAGCCGCCGCCCGTGGCCAGCCGCATCGGCACCGTGACGACGGCGGCCAGCGCGGCCGCCTCCTCGCCGGGGCGTGCCCCGCCGTCCGCGACCGCGCGCGAGAGCGCCGCCGACAGCTCCTCGGTGAGCTGCCAGGGCCTCGCGAGCGCGGCGCACTGGCTGGCGCCCAGGCGGCCGACCGCCGTCACGTACCGCGCCACCATCGCTCCAAGCGCGCGCGGGTTGGTGACAGGGATCGCCGACGCGAACGGCGCGTACGAGGCGGCGAACTTTATCGGCGTCAGCTGGTGGCGGTGCACCAGCGCCGAGACCGCGTGCCAGGTGGCCACGGCCTCGTCGTCGGACCGGCCGCCGAAGAAGTCGATCAGCGCGGTGCCGGCGTTGACCAGCGGTGCGAGGACCTCGGCGTTGGTGTCCGGCGCCGCGGCGGCGACGCGCTCCCACTCGGACCTGTCGAGGCCGGCGACCTTGTGCGCGAAGCCCCCGCCGTTCAGGCCTTCGTAGGCGATCGGCGGCTGGAACGGAGACAGCGCCTGCCGCATCTGGTCGGGGCCCGCGGCGCCGTTCGCGTCGATGACGAAGCCGGCCCTTTCGACCGCGGCAAAGATCTTGCACCGCGAGTGCACGTCCAGGTCTCGCGTCGCGTCGAGCGCGATGAGGATCGAGCGCACGGCTCCCGCCGGCTCGGCGGCGCCCTCGCGCGTGACGCTGGCGACGAGCTTGCGGCGGTCGAGGATGCGCAGCCACTGGATCGGGCTCAGCTCGGTCACGCCCTTGATGAAGGACGCGACCTCCGCGTGGTTGGAGCCGTAGAGCGCCGCGGGCCGGCGAGCCGGAGCGCCGGCGCGGGGACGCGCCGGCTTGGAAACCTCGTCGGGGGAGTCGAGCAGGGCAAACGGCACGGCGGCCTCGAGTGGCGACCACAGGGCCTTGGCGTCCTCGGGAGTCACCTCCGCGAGCGCGGCAAGCACGCGACCGCCGTGCACGGCCGTGCGTACGGCGGCCCAGCCTTCGTCACCGGCAACGTGACGCGGGATGAACGTGAGCGCCGCGAGGGCGACCGCCTCTTCGCTTGGGGAGTGCCGCCGCCTGGCCAGCGCCTGCACGAGCGCGCCCGACGCCGTGGCGTCGACGTGCCACCGCGCTGAGAGCGAGAGAACCTGGGCGCGGGTGAGGGCCTCGAGCGCCCCGACGTAGCGCCGCGTCTTCGGATCGAGCGCTTCGGTCGCGGCGAGCGGGATGACCGCCGCGAACGGCGCGTAATGCACCGCAAACTTCAGGGCCGGCACCTGGGTGCGCGTGATCAGCGCCGTCATCGCCTGCCAGGCAACGACCTGCTTCTCGTCGCCCTTCTTCGCAAGCGTGTCGAAGAGCACCTCGCCGGCGCGAGCCATCGGCTCCGAGATGCGCGCGTCGGAGCTGCGGATGGCGGCCTGGATCGACTGCGCGGAGTCGTCGCCGCCCGCTCCCGCCTTGCTGACCGACGCGACCAGCCGGCGCACGGTGAGCACCTGGCGCCACTGCCACGGGGTCAGCTGGCCCACCGCGGCGATGAAGGCCTCCACCTCGGCCGTGTGCGGGCCGAAACGGTGCGAGTCGGCATCGTTGGCCTGTTGAATGCGGCCCAGCAGACCATGGGAGGCGGGCGCCACTCCGCTATTTTCGGCCTCGGGCGGCGGCCTTCAGCCGGTCTTAAACCGGCTCTTGGACCCGGTGTTCAGACCGTCTCCACCTTGAGGAGGTTCGTCTGCCCGGCGCGGCCGACCGGCACCCCGGCCACCACTACCACCCGATCGCCCGTCCGGACCATGCCGCTTTCGGCAGCGGCGGCCGTTGCGTTGGCGATCATCTCGTCGGTGTCGTGGCCGGGCTGGACCAGGAGCGGCACCACGCCTGAGTACAGCGCCGTCCGGCGCAGAACCTCCTCGTGCGGGCTCGCGGCCACGACCGGCACCGGCGGCCGGGCCTTGCTGCACCGGAGGGCCGTCGTCCCGGACTCGGTGAAGGCGATGATGACCTTGGCCTGCAGCTCGGCCGCCGTCGACGCCGCGGCGTGGGCGATCGCGCTGCCGATCTGCCCGGGCTCGCGCCAGATCTGACGCGCGCGCTCGAAGGCGGGGTGCTTCTGCGCGGCGACGCAGATGCGAGCCATGGCGCGGACCGCCTCGACGGGGTGAGCGCCGATCGAGGTCTCCTGCGAGAGCATCACCGCGTCGGTGCCGTCCCAGATCGCGTTGGCGACGTCGGACGCCTCCGCCCGCGTCGGCCTGTTGGAGGTGACCATCGACTCGAGCATCTCGGTCGCGGTGATGACGGGCACGCCCGCGCGGTTGGCGCGGTCGATGACGTCCTTCTGCACTGCCGGCAGCTCGCCGAGCTTGAGCTCGACGCCCAGGTCGCCGCGCGCGACCATGACGGCGTCCGCCACCTCGAGGATCCGGCTCAGGTTGCGTATGGCCTCGAGCTTCTCGAGCTTGGCGATGACCGGGATGCTGCGGCCGAGCCCCGTGATGTGCTCCTGGCACGACGTGATGTCCTCGGGCTGGCGCACGAACGACAGCGCGAGGTAGTCGACCTCCAGCTCGACCGCGAGCTTGAGGTCCTCGATGTCCTTCTCGGTCAGGGCCGGAAGCGGAAGCGGCCGGCCCGGCACGCTGATGCCCTTGCGCCCGCCGAGCAGGCCGCCACGGATCACGGACGCCTCCGCGCGTCCGTCGTCGACCGAGCGCACGGCGAGCTCGATGCGCCCATCGTCCAGGAGGACGCGGTCGCCGGTGTGCAGCGCGTGCACCAGCTCGACGTGGCTCACCTGGATCTCGTTGACGTCGGCGGCGGCCGAGGCCACGAGCGCCACCTGCCGCCCCCGCACCAGCCGCTGGAACGTCCCGTCGACAGGCCCGGTGCGGATCTTCGGCCCCTGCAGGTCGCCGAGGATCGCCACCGGCCGCCCTGCCCCCGCGGCCGCCTCGCGCACGTTGGCCGCCGCCTCGCGGTGCGTCGACGCATCGCCGTGGCTGAAGTTCAGCCTGGCGACGTCCATGCCGGCGTGGATCATGGCCCGCAGCACCGTGGGCGACGCGCTCGATGGTCCGATCGTGCACACGATGCGCGTGCGCCGGATCGCGCTCATTGGTAGCGCTGCACCCGGCGCGTCATCTCCCGGTCGGCGTCGTCGGCCCGGCGCTCGAGCTCGAGGGCGCTGATCACCGCCCCGCCCATGCCACGTACGAGGTCGCCCTGGAACCGGTCCGATGTGGCCACGGTGATGATCTCGCCCTTCTCGCTCGACCTGTACGCGAGCCGCTCGATCGAGTGATCGGCCGAGTGGCCCTTGCGCGTGAAGACGACGCGCACGCCGTCCACCGTCTCCTCGGAGTTGGACATCGCGTTCGAGTGGTGGGCGTCGAAGACGACGGTGACGTCGTCGCCGGTCACCATGCCGAGGACCGCCAGGCGCTCCACGAGCCTGTCCCGCGCCGCCTCGAGCGAGGCGGTGGTGAGCAGGCGCTTGAGGGACGGCCAAGCGTGGATCACGTTGTAGCCGTCGACGATCAGTTGCGGCATCGGAGGCAAAGGGCCAGTTTAGGGACGCGGCACGCGATGCCTTACGTTCATGCCGGGTCGCGACCGGGTCGTCGGGCGCGCTGGCGCATGACCTCGTAGAGGAGCGCGGACGCGGCGGCCGACGCGTTGAGGCTCGCGACGCGCCCCTGCATCGGCAGTTTCACCCGCGCGTCGCAGCGCTCCTTGACCAGGCGCTGCACGCCGGCGCCCTCGCCGCCGACCACGACGCAGAC
>CAYWTI010000014.1:0-9238 GCA_964461175.1 uncultured Actinomycetes bacterium
GTCGCCGTACGTCGGCGTATCGGAGGCCAGGTCGGGATCGAGGTGGACGGCCACGTTTCGCCATGTACGCGGCGCGTGTGGGTGGAGCGCGGGCGGCAGGTCGCGGAATCGCAGCATCGGCCTGCGCCAGGGGTGCCGCTCCGGGATCGGCAGAAGCGCGAACGTGCCGTCGGCGAAGAGGGGGGAGCGGGCGGCGTGGCCGGCGTTGACGCCGACGTTAGCCAGGAAAGCCGCCACGAATTCGATGCTAACGGGCGCCCGGAAGGCGTTGGGTAGAATCTCGTAGGCGCATAGGGGCGTAGCTCAGTCTGGTCAGAGCATCGGTCTCCAAAACCGAGGGCCGAGGGTTCGAATCCTTCCGCCCCTGCCACCCCCTCCGCACCCATTTGTCGGTCGTGCCCGATGAAGCAAGTAGCGCCGTGGGCGGTCTCGTTTTTCCATTAGAGGCCCGGGCGGTGAGCAAACGGATCACGACACGTTGGTACATCGGCGCATGGATCGTGTGGGCGCTGGGCGTCGCCGCGATGTTCGTGCTGTCCAGGGCGACGCGGTCGAGTTCCACGCCGCCGCCGGGCATCTTCTTCGACTACATGGCGATGTTCATCGCTGCGGTCGTCATGCTGGCCACCTGGATCGCGGCCCTGCTCAAGCTGGCGATGCAGCGGGCGTGGGGCTGGCTGATCGCCGTCGCCGTGCTGCACCTTGTCGGCCTCGGCATCATCGGCATGGCGGCGTACGCGATGGCGGGTCCGGAAGCGGAACGGGAGGAGATCGTCTACCGCCCGACCGCGACCTGAACGAGTTCGCGTTCATCCCTCCGGCGGCTGGCCGGGTCCGTGGGTCCGGCCAGTCGTCATCGCGGGATTTGTAGAATCGAGCGACCCAGTAGACTCGCTTCTTGCCGCCCGCCCGAGCTGTGGCGGGGTTTTGCCGGGCCGCTAGCTCAACTGGCAGAGCGCCGTGCTGATAACGCGGAGGTAGGTGGTTCGAGTCCACCGCGGCCCACCATCGGGATTCGTATTCGAAATCAAGCCTCCGAACGTGCCACCACCGGGATAAGTGACCCCGGTCCCGCTTTTACTGTTGAGTAGGCGACTCTACAGCGGGAGTGTTCGGCGACCGATCTCGTGACGAAGGCGGAGGTACGTCTGTACGTACACCGTGCCGAATATGATCACCGCGAACGGCAGGGTCGCGAAGAGACCCCACCAATGTCCAGCCCAAAACACTGGGACCGAGTGCGAGCCGAGCGTCAACCCACCGATCAGCCCGTATGCGGCCAGTGTCGCTCCTTGAATCGTCGCGCACGCTCCTAACGCCGTGTTCTCGCCGGCCGACCAACGGCGTCGTGAAAGGTTGATGGCGGGTCGACCGGTCGCGAGCCTCACGATGCCGGCGTACAACACCGCACCGGACGCGATCCCGACCAGCCAGGTTGCCACGAGCACGAACGTGTCCACGTGCAAATTTTCGCACTCGCGAGCTGGCAGTCAAGTAGGTATCAGTCGCTACTGATAACACCCCGCCACGTCGTTCGCTGTCGCGTATTCGACGTCACGTCGTTCAAGCCGCGACAACGCGGAGGTAGGTGGTTCGAGTCCACCGCGGCCCACCATAATTCGATCTCCGGTCCGCGCAACGTTGAGTGAATGCCTTGCATGGTCGGTGCACGAGCTGGGCACCATCATCCCAAAACCAGTTGAGTCGCTGTCTACGGGCGGCCGGGAATGCAACCTCCGGCTATGACTACATCTCCAGCGTCTGAGCTGAACGTGGCGACCTTCTGTATACGTCCGCCAGAAGCCAACCAAACCGATCCGGCCACTCCATCAAATGAATTCCCCTGGAACCAGACCCCATAACTGTCCACCGCCGCTATGGAGCTGGGGGCCTGCTTTACCGATTGGTTGTCACCGTCAAAGTAGACGACGCGGGACGTGGCGTCGGCGGCGACCTCCACGATTTCATAGCTGTACAAATCGGGCCTGTTGCTAATGAACAAGTTTCCTGAGTAATCGGGACCGAGGCCGTAGGTTTCGAAGGACGCTCCAGGTTGATAGAGCCTTGGGGTGGTAGCCCCGCTGCGGAGGTCATAGCGCAAGATTTCGTTCTGGGGACCAATCTTTCCGCCAGGGCCAGGATGTGGATCGGAGGAATTGAAGCCGAGGCCCCAGGCCGCTCCGTTGCCAACCTTTGGCGACAAAATCGTGCTGCTGATCAACCTTGGCTGGCCACCCGAAGGATTCATCAACCACAATCCTTGTAGGGGCTCTTCTCCAGACAGGGTCACATATACGCCTTCAGACGCGAACTTGACCACGATGAATCGCGTGCTGCCGCTATAGATGACGTGATCTACCCCCGTCGCGACATCCACCACATGCACCGTGCCATCGCCATTCCCGTAGGCATACCGTGAGCCGTCGGGTGAAACCGCGTCATTGAAGATCGGCAGCCATTTGGAGTAAGCCCTGTCGTAGAGGACGTCGTCGGCGAGCGCAGCCGGAATTGCCATCACGGTCTGTGTCGCTGCCGGATCCATAACCAGGGTCTGAGACGAAAACGAAAGGAACCCGGCGTACGTCGATGCACCCCCCAACCCCCAGACGACGGGCAGCCGGCAGCCGAGATTTGCCAGGACCTGGATGGAGGGCGTGGGTGACACGGAAGGCGTGGGTGACACGGAAGGCGTGGGTGCCACGGAAGGCGTGCCGGTCGGTGACGTCGTCACAGCCGGGGGAGTGCCCGACGGCGTGACTGTCGGCGTGGATCCGATCCCGGAAGAGGCCCGGCTACAGCCAGCCAGCAGCACGGCGATCGTGCCGATCCCAACAAGATGCTTCAGCGAGGATCCATGCCCCTGAAAAGCAACCTTGCCCATGCTGCTTCAACGTAAGCAACGCCAATCTGATACGCCACTGGGCATACGTCGCTGTCGCTGAGCGGCGCAACTATCCGGCCACTGACCTGCCGCGGGGCATCATGCGCCAGTACGTTGTGCACGGGTCCCAATCGATGGCGCAGCGGAATCACGCCTGATAACACCCCGCCTTACGCATGGCCGTCCCACTCTTGGCGCACAGCGCTCAGGGCCAATTAGCGCGGAGGTAGGTGGTTCGAGTCCACCGCGGCCCACCAAAGACCGGGCCCACGACAGACCGGGGTCAGAGCGGCGGCTCGACGGCGTGCAGGTCGAGAATCTTCAGATCGGCACTCTTGGGAGACGGAAACCCGCCCTCGGCCAAGACTTTCTCAAGCCCATCACTTGACCAGCGGGTGCGCGCATGCTCCGCGGAATCCCACACCCCGACGATGTAAAGAGCGCCATCGCCGACTGCGCAGTGATGCCGCAGCTCGCCGAAGGATGTCGCCCCTCCTCGGCTCATGATCAGTGCGTGTGCGCGATCGTACGAACGCGTCAACTCCTCGACGTCACCGTCAAATCGGGCAATCAACACTGCTGCCATCCTTCCCTCCCCTGGGCTCGATGCAATCCGTTCTTTCGAGGCTATGTTCCGTGACTAGAGCCAGGACCCGCGCACGCGAGTGCGGCAAGATCGACCCTCGTCGCCCTGGATTCCGAGCTTAGTTTGATGGCCCTGCCCCGAATGTACGCGTGGTTCGCGTTACGGAAACTACGGCCCACCAGCGATTCAGTTCATCGCGACGGGTGTGCGCATCGCGGCCTGCACCCGGTTGCGGACATTGAGCTTCCTCAGGACCTGGTGAACGTGCTTGTTAACGGTGTTGGTCGATACGAACAGGCGCTCAGCGATCTGGCGATTGGTGAGACCCAATCGGATGTGACTGAGAACCTCCTGCTCGCGCGTCGAGAGCTCCAGCGAATCCACGAGATCGCTGAACGTCCTTCCCGCCACGGCTCCCCTTGGCGCTCGCCGATTCGCCTCCGGCGCATGTCGGTGCAGTTGTTCGCTGGTCGGGATTCGTTTCGGGATGCGCTCATCCCGGATGGGATTGAAGGGAAGAGCACCTGTGACGCCGACTACGATCGAGAACCGCTCGTCGGATGCAATTCGCTGCTGGGCGCTCGGCGCGGACTCGTCCGCTGACGACCCGTCGATGGCGGCAATCGCGCTCTCCGCCACTCGTATTCCCCCCCACAGACAGTTCGGTTTGTCGCGTTCTCTGGTCTGGCCCCGAGGCAGGCTGAACGTAAGCGCGGATCCCGAAAAGGCGTTAGCGGCGCTCTCTGGTGCTTAGACAAATATCTGGACGGGAGGACCGCCGACTGGTCACGGAAGCCGCCCCGTCCGGCCGAGAATCTCCGGCTGGCAGTCATCGGTCATATTTCTGGCATGTTCTGGGTGATGTTTCACGTCCCGTGCCCAACTCCAGACGGGCGGACTGCCGAGGACCTGTATCAGAAGCGCGTCAACGGGCTCACTCCAGCGATGAAAGCGAGTGCTCGGAGTCATGGCTGTCGCTTCCACAGGGCATGGTTTGCCCTCGATGGATCGGCCTTTTATGCGATCGCTCTCTGGGAGAACCAGGAGGGGGCGAACACCTTTTTCAGGGAGTGGGGAATCGCTGACGAGCCGGGCGAAGTCGCGATCAGGCTTGAGGGCGACGTTGGGCTCGTGCCGCTTCCCTGAAGCTCGAACGTTCGCGGCCAGGTTGAACGCCTAGAGGGCCTGGAATCTCACCGTTCAACCTCCAGACTGTTCGCGTTGGCTTCCTCGAATTTGACTGTCCAACATGCCCGGAGGTGCTGCTGAGAACTGTCTGGGCGACGCCGAGGTGATGGGAAGGGGCTGACCTTCCAACGTGGTTGGTTCGCCTTGTAAAGGGGAACCTCTAGGTGTGGCGCCGGCGCGTTCCGACCGCGGCCGCAACGGTCACAACAGTCGCCAGCGCGAACGGCCACAGCTGGACCAGTGGCAGCGCGCCATTGTTGGGAAGGCCCGGAATCGTGCTTCCCGTCACAGTGCTCGAAGCCGAGTCATTGGCGCCGTTCGGGTCAACGGGCGTGCTCGACGAGCGGTGCGCGGTGTTGGTCACGGCTGACGTGCCCGTCACGGTTGCGGTGATGTGGAGAGTTGCGGTGGCTCCGACCGCGAGCACGCCGACGTCCCAGATGCCCGTGCCGGCCGTATAGGTGCCCTGAGTCGCGCTCGCCGAGACGAAGGTCAGCCCGCTAGGCAGCAGGTCTGTCACCTGCAGGCTCGCCGTCGGGTTGGGCCCGAAATTGTGAGCGGTGACGGTGAAGGTCACGGTGGTGCCGACGGCCGGCGTGGCATTACTGACGGATTTGGTCATGGCGATGTCGGCCGCCGCCGGAACGAGGTTCAGCGTGGCGATCGACGTCCCGCTCACGTAGTAGGTCCACGTGTCGAGGCCCTTCGCGTCTCCGAAACTGCCGGTGCAGGGCGTGTTGGTGTTGCCGCCGCTTGCGGCGCCGAATCCACGCTGGGTGCTCGAGGTGTCGTATCCGTTGATCGGATCCGCAAACGTCGTCGCAGGCGGGTTGTTGCCGCACAGCACGTTGCCGACGGTGTTAGTGGAGTCGACAACAGTTCCATTGAGCGTCATGTAGGCGCGGTCGTCGTAGAACCCTGCCTTGCATCCGCCGGTCAGCGGAGGGCACAGGCCGCCGGGAGGGTTGAGCAGGGTTATCGTCGGACCGCCCTGGACGTCGTTCTCGACGTCGATCATCGGAAAGTGGTACTCACCGCCGTGGAAGGTCGCGTGGACCTGGAAGGTGCCGGCCGGAAAGAAATTGCCGGAGTTGTCCTTGCCGTTCCACACGACCGTCTGTGCGCCGGCGGGTAGCGAGCCGCGCAGCGAGCGGTTGGTCGGCGATGTCGGGTCGAAGTTGACGCCGTTCCGGCTGATCACGATGTCGTATACGCCGGCCACGTTGCTCGTGTAGTGGAACGTGCCGCCCGAGTTGACCAGACTCGTGTTCCCGGCGATGTTGCCGCTGAACGACAGGCCCGTCATTACCGGCGCGGTCGGGGACAGCGGTATGCCGAGTGCGGTCAGGGTGGCCGGCGCAGGCAGCTCGAAGAACAGCGGGAAGCTCGGCCGCTGGAATGTCACGCCCCCCTGGATGTTCGTCAGCTGCCCCGGGCTTCCGGTGTTGGCGGCGACGGCGTCGTGGTACAGCGGAGTGGTCCCGTCGGAGTCGAGAAAGCCGAGCTGGTTGCCGTAGGAGATCCACCCGTTGGGGTCCATGCCCCGGAGATCAACCTGGTAGCGATATCCGTCGCCGGTCGCGGCGTAGAGCGTGGGAAACACGGGAAGCCCGTTGCCGCCGGTGAAAAGAGTCAGGTAGTACGTGAACACACGACCGGTGATGTTGACCGTCGAGGTGATGCTGGACCGGACGGTGGCGTCCCACGCGGCGATCGAGGTGCCCTGCGCCGTGCTGAAGTCGCCGGGATTGGTCAGGGCGACGTCGGCCGCCACCGTACCGTCGAGTGTGCCGCCTGTTCCGTCGGGGCCGACGAACGCGACGTCGTACACGCCGGTCGTCGGCGCGGTGTAGTTGCACGGGACATAACCGCCCGGCACTCCGCCCGCGGGTATCGTGTCCGGCCCGGCGAGCTCCTCTGCCCGAGACGTGATCTCGCCCTGCGTCCCGGTTCTCTGCGCGTTGCAGCTAAAGCTCGGAGCCGCCGAAACGTTCTCGGCGCCGATGGCACCCGTGACCAGACCGGGGTTCCAGACGAGGATGTCACTCGAGCCCTGGCCGATCGCGCTTGAGCCGAGCAGCAACACCTCACCCGCCTGCATGTACGCCTTGATCAACGTCCTTCTCACCAGGAGGCCGCCGCCGTAGGTGACGCTGGCGGCTCGCCATTCCGTGTTTGCGCGGCTGCCGGAGGCGCCATTAGGCCACAGGTCGCCGCTGCCTGCCGCGAATACCGACGGAGCCAGCACGAACAGGCTGGCTGCAGCCGCGCCTATTGCGGCGGCTGCTCGTCGCGCGCTACGCAAGGACCGCCCTCACCAGCAGCCGGTGGGTGTCGCTTTGCGTCACCGGGTTCCATGCGCCGGTGCAGGTGATCAACGTCAGCGTGGGCAGCGAAGATGGCTCGAACAGCGACGCGACTCGCGCCCCGGCCTCGACGACCGAGCTCGACGACACTTTGAACTCGACGGTCACCCCATCGGCGCGTACGACCTCTATCGTGTCGCCGGCGCGCAGCTGCGACAGGTCGGTGAAGACCGCCGTCCCCGTCCACCAATCGACGTGTCCGTTGAGGATTGCGTTTCCTGGCTCGCCAGGACGCGGGCCGAGGTCGTACCAAGCCACATCGTGGTAGTCGATCGGCGTCGCGAGGTTCCGATTTGCGTCGAGGCCGCGCGCTTCGACCGGAGCGTCGACGCCGATCCTGGAGATAACCAGGCGTAGCGGAGTCGCGTTGAAGGCCGGCGCGATTTGCCGGCTTGGGGCCGGAACTTCGAGGGCGGGTGCGCCGGCGAACGTCGACGGTGCAGTGTCGGCAGTGCCGAACGTGGACTGGGCGACAGTACTTATAGAGACCATGGTGTAGACGCCGAACCCGACCAGCCCGCCCGCCGTGACGGCGAGCAGTCGCCGCATCATTTCCGCGGCAGTCTACATGTCGCGCCCGAAATCTCTGCCGGCCCCGGTCAGGTCTCTTGAGTGGCTTCCCCTAACCGGAACCGAAGCTCAGGGCGGTGCCGTTAAGGGAGGGGGTCGGGGAGCTCGCACGAAAATGACCGGGCCGGGCTTCCGGGACGATCCGAGGACTTTGTCGCAACCTGAGGCGAACTTCGTAGGTGAGCGCGGACTACCGCGTGCGATCGCCTCGCCGCGACGTCACGTCACTTTGACGGTTGCCTGCCAGCGGTTGGTGTCATGGCAGCCGGCATTGATACAGGAATTCAGTAACGCACTTGTGGTCGACTGTCCCGTCCGCACTCCGACGTAGACCGCGACGTAGTCGAAGAAGCGCCCGGTGATACCGCCCCGCGAGCTTGAGTACACAGTCTTTGGCCCGATGACGGTTCTGAGGATCGACGAGTCTGACACGCTCAGGTCGTGGAAGGTGCCTGACGTATCAATGTCACCGGAGCCGGTGAGGTCCACCGCCAACTTCTCCCCCTTACGGATGGTGAAGGCCTTTCCCGCCGCGCACGCTTGGAGCACGCGCTGCGCGTCGGTCGGTACGGCGACAGGGCTCGGATCCGCCGAGCGGCAAAGCAGCGAGGGGTCATCACTTGGTCCCCGGACCATATCGATCAGCATGGGGGCTGAAACGGCCAACAACCCAATAGCCAGCATGCCTGGGATCAGGAAGATGCCGACCAGTGCTCGTTTCACGCTGAATTCAACGCGTCGATTCGGCCTGGGGTCACGTCGAGCTCGGCTCGAGACCGTTTTCCGCATATTTCGGCCATATCGCGCGTAATCCGGTCCGTAATTCCGCGCTAAATCGCCATCTCGTGCGGAAACGGGCCTATCGCAATCGACCGAGCACGGTGCTGGTGGTTTCGACGCCCGGCATCGGATCCGCGTGCCTGTGAACCTCGCGCCACTCCCCGTGCTCACGCCGAAAGATCAACGTGACCCGCAGCGCGTACGGGGCAGGGGCTGCGTCACGGACAGATGCCGTCGTGCGCTCGGAGCCGACTATGTATCCCAGGTCGCCGCTCACTCCGGCTGCCGTGACCTCCAACTCGTGCGACACACATTTCGTGAAGTTCGATGCGAGCCAATCAAACAGAGCCTCCACCTCCGGCCACCCGCTGACGGTCTTCGCGGCGCCGAGCACGGTGACCGGGTCGTGATGCGACCACAGCATCTTTCGCGGCTTCGAATCCCCGTTGTGCAGAGCAAGGTCCGCTTGACGCTGACGTGGCACGACAGCTGACAGGAAGTCATCGACCTCACTCATTTGGGTCCCTCCCTTTCATGTGGTACGAGGTGCCGACACAATAAGGCTCCATTGGCAGCGCCTCAGCCGGTCACGATCGCGTTGGCGGGTGCCGGTTCACGCGGCAGCACGTTCGCGAGCTTTGCGCAGCAGAATCCGGACCGCGCTCGCATCGTGGCGGTTGCCGATCCCCGCATCGATCGCCGCGACATGCTGGCCGATCAGCTCGGCGTCGGGGCTGACAGACGTTTCGACGATTGGCGGGAGCTCGTTCAGTTACCCCGGTTCGCGGATGCCGTGATCATCACGACCCCGGACCGCGAGCACGTCGGCCCTGCCTGCCGCTTCGCGGAGTTGGGCTACCACGTACT
>CAYWTI010000015.1:0-11900 GCA_964461175.1 uncultured Actinomycetes bacterium
TCGCAACGAGGTCGGCGACGTTCATCTGCACGGCCTGCTCGGCGTTGATGTTCACGCTGTTGCGGACCGCCTGCTCGCACCAGTCCGCGTTGCGACCATGCATCGATGCGAGGTTGCGCACCCTGGTGACGGCGTCGTTGAGGACCTTGGCGCCGAGGTCGCCCGTCAGGTCGCCGCCACTGGCGTCGATGGGGTGCGCCGAGCCGATGTTCGTCCCCGGCGCCATGGCGAGGACGTCGGTGGCCTGCGCGACGAACAGGCCCGCCGAGGCCGCGCGCGCGCCGCTGGGATAGACATAAGCGATCGTTGGCACCTTGGAGTTCAGGAGGCTCGTCACGATCTCGTCCATCGACGTCGAGATGCCCCCCGGCGTGTTGATGACGACGAGGAGCGCGTCGGCGTGGTCCGACTCGGCGCGGCTCACCGCGTTCTGCATGTACGCCGACATGACGTTGTTGATGTCGCCGTTGAGGTCCGCCTGCTCGACGTGCGGCGAGGCGGCCGAAGCTGTCGCGGGAGCGAGGGCGATCGCCGCCGCGAACACGATCCAGCCGAGCCGGAGCGCCGCCGCGCGCATGCCCCGAGTATGGCAAGGCGCGCTCGGGAATGCCGTGTAAAACGTGGAACATCGGCCGCCGGGAGGCGGGCAAGGGCCGCGCGTAGAATCGGGCGGGATGTCATCCGAACCGACGCCCGTCGGCGGCGACGACGCGCTCATCAGCGAGCTCCGGCATCAGGCGAGCGCGGCCGGTCCGCTCCCCGCCGGTGAAGAGGCCGCGCTTCTCGTCCAGTCGGGCCACGGCAACAAGCAGAGCCAGTCGCGCCTCGTCGCCTCGAGGCTCGCCATGGTGATCCGTCTCGCCGAGGCCCGCCGCGAGCGCGGCCTCTCGGTCGCCGACCTGGTCCAGGAAGGTTCGGTCGGTCTGGTCGAGGCCGTGCAGTCGTTCGCCGCCAGCGGGGAAACCGACTTCAGCAGGTTCGCCGAGGACAAGGTCGTCGAGCACATGGACGCAGCGCTCGCCGCCGAGGCGGCGGCGGTGCGCGAGGCCGAGCAGCTCGTCGCCGCCGCGACCGACTACGAGCGCACCGAGACCCTGCTCCGGCGCACGCTGCAGCGCGCGCCCACCGACTCCGAGATCGCAGTCAAGCTCGAATGGTCGGTCGAGCGCACGCGCTACATCGCCGAGGTCGTCGCCGAAGCGCGGCGGCGGCACGACGAAGAGCTCCTTGCCTTCATCGACCCCGACGCCCTCGACTTAGACGACTTGACAGGCGAGTTGATCGACGCCGAGTAAGACGGGTCAAGAAGACGAACCGCACCCCGCTCTACGACAGGCACGTCGCGCTCGGCGCGCGCATGGTCGACTTCGGCGGCTGGGAGATGCCGCAGCAGTACACGTCGATCCGCGACGAGCACCTCGCCGTGCGCCAGTCGGCGGGACTGTTCGACGTCTCACACATGGGCCGGTTCCGAGTCTTCGGCGACAAGGAAAAGGCCGCGGAGTTTCTGCAGGGGCTGGTCACCAACGATGTGGCGTCGCTCGCCCACGGCCAGGCGCAGTACAACCTGATGTGCAACGACGCCGGCGGCGTGGTGGACGACCTCGTCGTGTACCGGGGCAGCGAGGGCTTCTTCGTCGTCGTCAACGCCTCGAACCGGGAGAAGGACCTCGCCTGGTTCCGCGACCACGCCCCTGCCGGCGTCGAGATCGAGGACCGCACGTTCGAGCTCGGCCTGATCGCGTTCCAGGGGCCTCGCGCCCAGGAGCTCCTGCCTTGCGACGCCGACCTCGACGCGATCCCGTACTTCGGCTGGGGTCACGGCAACGTCGCCGGCATCCACGCGCTGATCTCACGCACCGGCTACACGGGTGAGGACGGGTTCGAGCTGTTCATCAGCGCCGACCGCATCGCCGACGCCTGGGACGCGATCCTCGAGCACGGGCGGTCCGCAGGCGTGCTGCCGGCCGGGCTCGGAGCGCGCGACGCGACCCGTCTCGAGGCCGCGCTGCGGCTATGGGGCAACGATATGGACGAGTCGGTCAACCCGTACGAGGCGGGGCTCGGCTGGACGGTCAAGCTCGACAAGGGCGAGTTCACTGGCCGCGAGGCGCTTACCAGGGTCAAACAGGAGGGCCCGCGCCGCCGCCTGGTCGGCCTCAAGCTCGAACCGGGCAGCATCGCGCGGCATGGCGCCGCGGTTTCGGCCGGCGGTCAGCAGGTCGGGACCATCACCAGCGGGACACACTCCTTCTTCCTCGGCTTCCCGATCGCGCTCGCGATGGTCGGCGCGCCATCATTGCGAGTCGGAGACCGGGTCGCGGTCGACGTCCGGGGCAAGGAGGCGCCGGCCGAGGTTGTCAAGCTACCTTTCTATCGAGGCTCCGCCCGCTCGATCAGCGAGAAGAAGGAGAGTCGCCATGGCTGAGCGCCGGTACACGAAGACGCACGAGTGGATCTCGGTCGAGGGCAAGCAGGCCACGATGGGGATCACTGATTTCGCGCAGGCGCAGCTCGGTGACGTCGTGTTCCTCGAGCTTCCCAGCGCCGGCCGCAAGCTGGCGGCGCGAGAGAGCTTCGGCGTCATCGAGTCGGTGAAAGCCGCGAGCGATCTCTACTCGCCGGTCGCGGGCCGGATCAGCGCGGTCAACGAAAAGCTCGCGGGCAAGCCCGAGCTGATCAACTCGGATCCTTACGGCGAGGGCTGGATCCTGAAGCTCGACCTCGAGGGCGAGCTTCCCAGCGACCTGCTCGACGAGGCGGCGTACAAGAAAGTGGCGGAGGAATCGGCGCACTAGCTTGCCGTACCTCGTCCATTCCCCCGAAGAGCGCACGGCGATGTTCGAGACCATCGGCGCGCGCACCATGGACGACCTCCTCGTCGACATCCCGCGCTCGCTGCGCCTGGACGAGCTCGACCTTCCCGACGGCCTGTCCGAGCACGAGACGCTCGCCCAGGTCGCGATCCTCGCCAACCGCAACCGCATCTACCCGGACCGGCTGACGTTTCGGGGCGGCGGCGTCTACCGCCGGTTCATCCCCGCCGCCGTCGGCGCGGTGCTGTCGAAGCCCGAGTTCTACACGGCCTATACGCCCTACCAGGCGGAGGCGAGCCAGGGCACGCTGCAGGCGATATTCGAATACCAGACGCTGATCGCCGAGCTGACGGCGATGGACGTCTCCAACGCCTCGCTGTACGACGGCGCGACCGCGGTCGCGGAGGCGGCGATGATGGCCTACGTCCACAACGGGCGCAACGAGGTGCTCGTCCACGGGTACCTGCACCCCGAGTACGTGCAGGTGCTGCGCGCCTTCGGAGAGGGGCGCGGCATCAAGGTGCGGACGCGGGGAGAGCCGAACGCCAGGACAGCGGCTGTCATCTTCCAGCAGCCGGACTTTCTGGGACTGCTCGTCGACGCGCCGGCGCTGACCCGCGCCGCGCACGAGGCCGGCGCGCTCGCGATCGCGTGCGTCGACCCGATCAGCCTGGCGGTTCTCGCCCCGCCCGGCGAGTACGGGGCAGACGTCGCCGTCGGCGAAGGCCAGCAGCTCGGCCTGGCACCGAGCTTCGGCGGGCCGCACGTCGGCTTCATCGCCACCCACAAGGAGCTCGTGCGCAAGCTGCCCGGAAGGCTCGTCGGCACGGCGCACGACGCGCAGGGGAGGCGCGGTTTCGTGCTCGCGCTGGCGGCGAGGGAGCAGCACATACGCCGCGAGAAGGCGACCTCCAACATCTGCACCAACCACTCCCTGTGCGCGCTCGGCGCCGCGGTCTACATGACGTACATGGGCCCTGACGGGCTGCGCCAGGTCGCCGAGGTCGGGTTCAAGCGTGCCCACGCTCTCGCCGAGCGTCTGGCGGCGATGCCGGGATGGGAGATGGCGTTCCCCGAGCGCCAGTTCTTCAACGAGTTCCCGGTCCGCGTGCCGAACGCCCGCGCGGTCGTGCGCAAGCTGGCGCGCAAGGGCATCCTCGGCGGCCTCGAGGTCGGCCGCTGGTTCCGCGAGCTCCGCGGCGTGCTCACGTTCACGTGCACTGAGGTCAACGACCCCGGCGCGCTGGACGAGCTCGTCCAGGTGCTGCAGGCGTGACCGAGCCGCTCAGCTTCGAGCTGAGCCGTCCCGAGGTCCGGCCGCCGCGCCTGCCCGAGGCGGGGGTCGACGGCCCCGCGCCGGCGGACGCCCTGCCCAACTACCTGCTCCGCTCGCATCCCGCCGCGCTGCCGCGCCTCAGCGAGCCGGAGATCATGCGCCACTACAGCCGCCTGGCCTCGCTGAACTATTCGATCAGCGAGAACTTCTATCCGCTCGGCAGCTGCACCATGAAGTACAACCCGGTCCTGAACGAGGTGGCCGCCAACCTCCACGGTTTCGCGCGCATCCACCCCTACCAGGACGAGGACACGGTGCAGGGCGCGCTCGAGCTGATGTGGCGCCTCGAGCAGGCGCTGTGCGCGGTGGTCGGGGTGGAGAAGGTCACCCTGCAGCCGGCGGCCGGCGCCCACGGCGAGTGGACGGCGCTGCGCATGATCTCGGCCTACCACCATTCCCGCGACGACCGCCGCTCGGAGGTCCTGGTCCCCGACTCCGCGCACGGCACGAACCCGGCGAGCGCCGCCCTCAGCGGCTTCCGCGTCGTCGAGGTCAAGTCGGGACCTGACGGCAGGATCAGCCTCGCCGACCTGGAGTCGAAGCTCTCGCCGCAGACAGCCGCCCTGATGCTGACGAACCCCAACACCTTGGGGCTGTTCGAGCGCGAGATACTGGATATAGCTGAGATGGTGCACGCGACCGGAGCGATGCTGTACTACGACGGCGCCAACCTCAACGCCTTCATGGGCATCTGCCGGCCGGGGGACATGGGCTTCGACGCGGTGCACATGAACCTCCACAAGACCTTCACGACACCTCACGGCGGCGGTGGCCCAGGTGCCGGTCCGGTCGGCGTCAAGGCGGAGCTGGCTCCCTTCCTGCCGACGCCCACGGTGGAGCGCTCCAACGGCCACTTCGCGCTCGACTACAAGCGCCCGCAGTCGATCGGCCCGGTGCGCAGCTTCTACGGCAACTTCGGCATGCTGGTCCGCGCCTACACCTACATCCTGGCCATGGGCGGCGACGGCCTTAGCCAGGCCTCGCAGGACGCGGTGCTCTCTGCCAACTACCTCCGCAAGCTGGTCGAGGACGACCTGTCCATGCCGCACGAAGGGCCGTGCATGCACGAGTTCGTCGCCAGCGCACAGAACCTCCACGAGAACGGTGTGCGCGCGCTCGATGTCGCCAAGGCGCTGCTGGACCGCCACTTCTACGCCCCTACGGTGTACTTCCCCCTGGTCGTGCCGGAGGCGATCATGGTCGAGCCGACGGAGACCGAGAGCAAGTCGACGCTGGAGTCGTTCGCCGGCGCCATCAAGGACATCGTGGCCCAGGCGCGGACCGACCCGCAGAGCCTCCACGAGGCTCCTCGGACCTTGCCCATCGGGCGCCTCGACGAGGTCGCCGCGGCGCGCAAGATCAACGCCTACCTGCAGGGCCAGTCCGAGGACCCGGTGCTGCGCTGGAAAGCAGGTTCCGACGGGGCCTGAAACCCGCCTGTTAAGACCCGCCCGGACGGCCGTTTTCGTATTCGAAATCCGGTAGAATTCAAAGCCTGAACTTCTGCCCAGTAGATCCGCAGTCGTCTTCGCGCTGGGACTGCCGAAAACCCCGGTCCACGGGCACGCGCAGGGCGTCCTGAATGGCGGTTCGAAAGCCCCTACCGGAGCGTTCTCGGAAGCCTTCCGCGCTAGGCGCCGACGTGGCGTACACCGCCGAGCAGATCCAGGTCCTCGAAGGCCGGGAGCATGTGCGGCGGCGTCCGAGCATGTACATCGGCTCGACGAGCTCGACCGGCCTCCACCACCTGGTCAACGAGGTGGTCGACAACGCCGTCGACGAAGCGCTCGCAGGCTACGCGCGGCGCATCATCGTCACCCTCTTCGCGGACGGCAGCGTCCAGTGCGACGACGACGGTCGCGGCATCCCGGTCGACATCCACAAGAAGGAAGGCCTGTCCGCCCTCGAGCTCGTGATGACCCGCCTCAACGCGGGCGGCAAGTTCGGTGGCGGAGGATACAAGGTCTCGTCCGGATTGCACGGCGTCGGCGTGTCGGCGGTGAACTTCCTGAGCGAGCGCCAGCAGGTTTGGGTGCACCGCGGCGGCAAGGTCTACTTCCAGGAGTACGCCCGCGGCGTGCCTAAGGCCCCCGTCAAGCCCGTGGGCAAGACCGATCACACCGGGACGATCGTCCGCTTCTGGCCCGACCCGCAGATCTTCCCCGACACCAGGTTCGACCACGAGACCATCCGCCACCGCCTGCGCGAGATGGCGTACCTGAACAAGCGGCTGGAGATCTCCTTGCACGACGAGGCGATGGGCCTGACCGAGACCTTCTACTTCGAGGGCGGCATCGTCGCCTTCGTGCGCGCGCTCAACCGCGACAAGCAGGTCGTGAACGCGCTGCCGTTCTACGTCGAGCGCGACATCGAAGGCACGCAGGTCGAGATCGCGCTTCAGTACAACGACACGTTCGTCGAGAACGTCGTCGCGTTCGCCAACACCATCCACACGATGGAGGGCGGCAGCCACGTCACCGGTTTCCGCGCCGCGCTCACGAACGTCCTCAACCGCTACGCCCGCAAGGCGAGCCTGCTCAAGGAATCGGACCCGAACCTCACGGGCGAGGACGTGCGCGAAGGCCTGACTGCGATCATCAGCGTCAAGGTCCTCGAACCGCAGTTCGAGGGCCAGACGAAGGGCAAGCTTGGCAACGCCGAGGTCCAGGGACATGTGTCGATCGCCATCACCGAGGGCCTGACGCAGTACCTCGAGGAGAACCCGTCCGAAGGCCGGAGGATCATCGAGAAGTCGCTCACCGCCGCACGCGCGCGGGAGGCGGCGCGCAAGGCCCGCGACCTCGTGCAGCGCAAGAGCCTGCTCGAGTCGAGCATGCTGCCCGGCAAGCTCGCCGACTGCTCCGAGCGCGACCCCGCGCTGAGCGAGCTCTACATCGTCGAGGGTGATTCCGCCGGCGGCACCGCCAAAGGTGGGCGCGACCGCCGCACCCAGGCGATCCTGCCGCTGCGCGGCAAGATCCTCAACGTCGAGAAGGCGCGCCTGGACAAGGTGCTGACATCGGATGCGATTCGCAACCTCATCACCGCCATGGGCGCCGGCGTCGGCGACAACTTCAACATCGAGAAGATGCGCTACCACAAGATCGTGACCATGACCGACGCCGACGTCGACGGCAGTCACATCCGCACGCTGCTGCTCACGTTCTTCTTCCGCTATTTCCCGGCCGTGATCGACAAGGGCTACCTCTACATGGCCCAACCGCCGCTGTTCAAGGTCTCGAAGGGCACGGGCAAGAACATGAAGATCGTGTGGTGCCAGTCCGAGGCTGACCGCGACAAGGCGCTGCGCACCCTCGGCAAGGGCGCGGAGGCGGCGCGAATGAAGGGTCTGGGCGAGATGAACGCCGAGGAGCTGTGGGAGACGACGATGAACCCCGAGACGCGCGTCCTCCTGCGGGTCGCGGTCGAGGACGCCGCCGCGGTCAACGACATCTTCGAGAAGCTGATGGGCCCCGACGTCGAGCCGCGTAAGAAGTTCATCCAGGCGCACGCCAAGAGCGTCCGGAACCTCGACATCTAGGACGTTTCCCACATGCGCATCGCGGTCGACGCCATGGGCGGCGATCACGCACCGGCCGAGATCGTCAAGGGCGCCGCTCAGGCAGCCGCCGAGCTCAACATCGACATCTCGCTGGTCGGCCTCCCGTACGTCGTCCAGCCGCTGCTCGAGCACCATCCGCGCCTCCAGCTCGTGCCGTGCACGCAGGTCATCGCCATGGACGAGCACCCTGCGCAGGCCGTGCGCAACAAGCCGGATTCATCCATGTCGGTGTGCGCGCGCATGTGCAAGGAAGGACGCGCGGATGGCTGGTGCTCTGCGGGCAACTCCGGCGCGGTGATGGCCGCCGCGCTTTTCATCCAGGGACGCATCAAGGGCGTCGAGCGGCCCGCGCTGGGCTCGATCGTGCCGACGCAGGACGGCTTCGCCTACTTCCTCGACGTGGGCGCGAACGTCGATTCCAAACCCGACTACCTCGCGCAGTTCGCCGCCATGGGCGCCGTTTACGCGCGCGAGATGCTCGGCCGCGCGCGGCCGCGGGTCGCGCTTCTCAGCAACGGCGAGGAGGAGGGCAAGGGCGACGAGCTCGTCCGCGAGACGGCCAAGCGCCTCAAAGGCTCGCTGCCGGGCTTCGTCGGCAACGTCGAGCCCAAGGACGTTTTCGCCGCGCGCGCGGACGTGGTCGTCGCCGACGGCTTCGTCGGCAACGTCGCCATCAAGATGGCGGAGGCGACGGCCGACTTCCTGTTCCGCTCGCTGCGCGACGAGATCCCGAGGACGCTGACCGGCAAGGTCGGCGGGGTGCTCATCCGGCCGGGCGTGCGCAAGATCCGCGAGCGCATCGACTGGCGCGAGTTCGGTGGCGCGCCACTGCTCGGCATCGACGGCGTCGCCGTGGTCGCGCACGGCCGCTCCGACGCGCGGGCGATGAAGAACGCGGTGCGGGTGACGCGCGATGCGGTCCAGAACGGGCTCGTGGGTAAGATTCGGGCGGAGGTAGGGAGGGGATGAACGCAAGCGATCCCAACCGCCCGCGGCCTGCCGGCAGAGCGAACGGCCGGACCCGCGTCGTGGTGACCGGAATGGGCACCATCAACCCGCTCGGCAAGAACGTCGAGCAGTACTGGGACGGCCTGATCGAGGGGCGCAGCGGCGCGAGCCCAATTGAGCGCTTCCCGAGCGAGCGGCTGGCGACGAAATTCGCATGCCAGGTCATCAACTTCGACCCCCAGGAGTTCATCGAGCGCAAGGCCGCGCAGCGCATGGCCCGGTTCACGCAGTTCGCGGTCGCGGCGTCGGGCATGGCGCTCGCCGACTCCGGCCTCGACCTGAGCAAGGAAGACAGCTTCCGCGTCGGCGTCGCCATGGGCACTGGCATCGGCGCGTTCGACGACATGACCACCGGCGCCTTCACCTTCCTTACCAAGGGCCGGCTGAACCCGCTCTACGCGCCGACGATCATCCCGAACATGGCCGGCGCGACGGTGGCGATGCAGTTCCACCTGCGCGGACCGAATACGACGGTGACGACGGCGTGCGCGGCTTCGACGCAGACGCTGGGCGATGCCACGCGCATGATCCAGACCGGCGGCGCGGACGTGATGCTCGCAGGCGGCACCGAGGCGTCGCTGTGCGAGGTGGGAATCGCATCCTTCAACGCGATTCGCGCGTTGTCGACACGCAACGACGCGCCCGAGAAGGCGAGCCGGCCGTTCGATCGCGACCGCGACGGCTTCGTTCCGGGCGAAGGCGCGGGAACGCTGATCCTCGAATCGCTCGAGCATGCGGAGCGACGCGGTGCGCGCATCTACGGCGAGATCCTCGGCTACGCGACCACGAACGACGCCTTTCACCAGGTCGCTCCCGACGAGACAGGAGAGGCGCCGGCGAAGGCCGTGTCGCTTGCGATCAAGGACGCCGGCCTCGAGCCCGCCGACATCGATTACGTCAACGCGCACGGCACGTCGACGCAGCTCAACGACGCTGGCGAGACCAAGGCGCTGAAGATCGCGCTGGGTGAGCACGCGCACAAGGTCCCGATCAGCAGCACCAAGTCGATGATCGGTCACCTGCTCGGCGCCGCCGGTGCGGTGGAGGCGATCGCGACGCTGCTGACGATCAACCGCGGCATCATCCATCCCACGATCAACTACGAGAATCCCGACCCTGCGTGCGACCTCGACTACGTGCCGAACACCGCGCGCCGCCAGCAGGTGAACATCGCGATCTCCAACGGTTTTGGGTTCGGCGGACACAACGCCGTCGTGGTCCTGGGTCGGTTCGAGAGATAGGAGCACAAGACATTGCCTGACGACACAGTGCAGACACGCAACCTCCAGGAGGAGATGCAGACCTCCTACATGGAGTACGCGATGTCCGTCATCGTGAGCCGGGCGCTGCCGGATGTCCGTGACGGGCTGAAGCCGGTGCAGCGGCGAATCCTCTACACCATGAACCGCGCCGGCGCGACGGCGGGCACGAAGACCAAAAAGTGCGCCGCGTTCGTCGGCGACGTGATGAAGCTCTACCACCCGCACGGCGACGCCGCGATCTACGACGCGCTCGTGCGCATGGCGCAGCCTTTCTCGCTGCGCTACCCGCTCATCGAGGGCCAGGGCAACTTCGGCAGCGTCGACGGCGACCCGCCGGCTGCGATGCGCTACACGGAGGCGCGCCTGTCGGCGATCAGCGGCGAGCTCATGGCCGACATCGAGAAGCAGACCGTCGACATGGAGCCGAACTACGACAACTCCGAGGAGCAGCCCTCGGTCCTGCCGTCCCGCGTGCCGAACCTGCTGATCAACGGCGCCTCGGGCATCGCCGTCGGCATGACGACCAACATCCCGCCGCACAACCTGCGCGAGGTCGCGGCCGGCGTCAAGCACCTCGTCGACAACCCCGACGCGACGGCGGAGGACCTGCTGACGTTCATCAAAGGACCGGACTTTCCGACCGGTGGCCTCGTCATGGGCACGGCGGGCATCAAGGCCGCGTACTCGACCGGCCACGGCCGCATCATCGTCCGCGCGCGGCACACGTTCGAGCAGGCGTCGAACGGCCGCGAGCGGATCATCATCGACGAGCTGCCGTACGCGGTCAACAAGGCCGCGCTGGTGGCGAAGATCGCCGAGCTGGTGTCGGAGCGGAAGCTCGAGGGCATCGCGGACCTTCGCGACGAATCCGACCGCCAGGGCATGCGCATCGTCATCGAGCTGAAGCGAGAGGCGCAGGTCTACACGGTCCTGAACAACCTCTACAAGCACACCGAGCTGCAGACGACGTTCGGCGTGATCATGCTCGCGATCGTCGACGGACGCCCGGTCGTCCTGAGCCTGAAGCAGGCCCTGCAGCTCTTCATCGAGCACCGGCGCAACGTCATCCTGCGGCGCACCCGTTACGACCTCGAGCGCGCGCAGGAGCGGGCCCACATCCTGGAGGGCCTCAAGATCTGCCTCGACCACCTCGACGAGGTGATCAAGACGATCCGCGCCGCGGCCGACCAGGACACGGCCTCGACCCAGCTGCAGACGAAGTTCGGCCTCAGCGAGCGGCAGGCGAAGGCCGTCCTCGCCCTCACGCTCGGCCGGCTCACCCGCCTGGAGCGGGGCAAGATCGACGAGGAGTACGAGCAGGTCATCAAGACGATCGCCTACCTCGAGTCGATCCTCGCCAGCGAGCGCAAGGTGCGCGAGCTGATCAAGGAAGAGATGGACGACGTCGTCAAGAAGTACGGCGACGACCGCCGCACCGAGATCACGGAGCAAGAGGCCACCGAGCTCTCCGCCGAAGACCTGGTGCCAAAGGAGGAGGTCGTCGTCACGCTGACGCACCGCGGCTACGCGAAGCGCCAGCCCCAGCGCGTGTTCCGCGCCCAGAAGCGCGGCGGCGTCGGTCTGAAGGGCGCCAAGCCCACCGCGGGTTCAGACGCTCCATCCGGTACGCGCGAGGAGGACTACGCGCTGCACCTGCTGACGACGCACACGCACGCGTCGATGCTGTTCTTCACCCAGAGCGGGCGCGTCTTCCAGTTGCGCGTGCACGAGGTCCCGGAGCGCGAGCGCCAGGCGAAAGGCGTGCCGATCAACAACCTCATCGACATCGGCGCGAACGAGCGGATCACGTCGGTGTTCGTGCGCCCCGAGACGGAGAGCGAGGCGCACTACATGCTCATGGTCACGAAGAACGGATACATAAAGAAGACGGCGATGGCCGAGTACGCGAACGTGCG
>CAYWTI010000016.1:0-8599 GCA_964461175.1 uncultured Actinomycetes bacterium
TCAGCTTCGTGCATGTCGGCGCGAGCGTGATCGTCTGACCCGCGGCGGCGTTGACGACGTTGAAATGGCCGGCGCACCCGGTTCCGTTCTGGTCCCAGAACTGCGGGTTGGCGAAGTTCGTCGTCGCCGGCGCGGTCGAGAGCTCCTCGTCGGGCGCCTTGAGCTCGTTCGAGAGCAGGCTGCCCGTGGCGTCGGAGGTGTAACCCGACGTCCAGTTGTACACGCCGCCGTTGAGGAACGCGCAGCTCGCGCTGCCTCCGGTCAGGTGGAAGCTGCCGTACTGGCCGGGGAACATCTCCGTCCACGTGCCGCGGTTGAGCTTGCTGTAGCTCACTGGCGTGGTGTAGTAGCCGATCGACGGAGCAAGGTAGCCCGGGTCGGGCAGCGTCGGCGCGGGCACGACAGCGGTCCCCGTGATGTCGCCGGGGTTGCACGGCGGCGGGTAGGGGATGAAGCCCGGCGTGGAGTTGTAGCAGTAGTACGCCGCGACGCTGCAGTTGGAGCCGGCAGCGCCGTAGCAGTTGCCGGCCTCGTGCAGGTTGTTGTCCACGCAGGCGGTGCCGTTCGTGTAGACGTCGCCCAGCACGGTCAGGTCAGCGGCTCCGGTGAGCGTCGTCGCGCATGAGCCCGTGCTCAGCGTGAGGAGGGCGGGCGTCTGGCGCTGGTTGCCGACGATCGAGGTCGCCGTGGCGCCGATCGGGATCGTGAGCCCGCCGCCGAAGATCTGCATGAACGCGAGCGGCAGCGAGTGGCTGCTCGTGAACTGGAACTCGTAGCCGTTGAACTGCGTGTTCGTGGCCACGATGGTCAGGGAGTAGCCGCCGTTGAACGTATACGTGTAGGTGTCCTGCGGGAGGTTGCCCTGCGGTCCGACGAGCGCGCTCGTGTGGTTCTGGCTGGCGGGCCCGGTGTAGAGGCGCAGGTCCGACTCGTAAAGGGCCAGCGATTGCGGGATGACCGTACCGTTCAGATCCTGGTAGTTCTCCCACCAGTCGCCGGCCGCCAGCGCGGCGGCGTCGACGGCCGTCTGCTGGTCGCGCCTGTCGACGTAACCGCGTCCTGAGTCGACGGCGAGGCCGAGCATCCCGAAGAGGACCAGGATCAGCAGCGCGATCAGGACGATCGCCTGCCCGCCCTGGAGCGTCGCTTTGCGCGACCTAGTTCGAGTATTCGGCTCGGTAAACCGCATATGCCGTGATGACGATGTTGTTGCCGACAACTTGCTGGATGATCGGTGTGATCGGCTGGAACGTGTACCAGAGCGTCACCTTGATCGGCTCGTTTCCGGTCGCGGGCGTGACGTTGTTGCAGCCCGCACCGAGGTTCGGCGGCGGGTAGGAGCCGAGACCCCCGCGGGGGCCGTTCGGCGTCCCGTTGCCCGCCGTGCTCGGGTCGGTGATGAAGATCCACCCGGTGTTCGCCGCCGGCTTGGTGGGCGAGCCCTGGGGGATGCCGCCGTTGGGCAGCGGTCCGTTGGGGCAGGCAGGGTTGTTGGCGAGGTTCATGATCACGGCGTGGCCGGCGATGGCGTTGGCGACGTCGGTGTCGGTCGGCCACGTGTGCGAGTTCCCGTTCGGGTCGATGAAGTACGAGGCGCGGACGGCGACGCGGGCGCCTTCGTTGGCCGCCTGCTGCAGCGTGATGTAGAGGTAGAGAGCGCGGCCGAAGTCGATGATCCCAAAGGTCAGCAGCAGGATCACCGGCGCGATCAGGGCGAACTCGGTCAGGCCCTGCGAGCGCTCGCTGCGGAAGTACTTCTTCAGTCCCACAAGACGCGCTTTCATGGCTTGCCCTGGATCGTGAAGTGCTCGTTGTACGCCAGGTCGATGCCGTTGCCGAACAGGCCCTGTATCAAAGGCGTTATGAGCTGGAAGTTCATGAGCACGGAGACGTCGATGTCGCCGAGCTTCCAGGAGTTGTCCGTTGGCGCCGACGGCCGGGAGCCCATCTGGTTGCCGTAGGGGTCGGTGTAGCAGATGTACACGTTCACGTTCTGCGAGGCGACCGGGTACGCCGCCTGCGGGTACGGCTTGTTGCCATCGGCGTTGCTGTCCGATGGAAGAAGGCACCCACCCGACGGGATGAAGTGGATCTGCGGGTCGGTGAAGCCCGCGCCGTAGAGCGCCTGCTTGACCGCCGTCATCACGTCGGTGTCGTCGAGGAAGTTGTTCGCGCGGGCGGCGGTGTTGAACCAAGCGCCGTGCCGGGCGCCCTCGCGGGCGGCGCCCTGGAGGGAGACGGAGAAGTAGAAGGCGCGGGAAAGGTCGATCAAACCCATAGCGAGCAGCAGCAGGACCATCGAGGAGATCGCGAACTCCACCAGCGACTGCCCGCGCTGCCGCCTGCGGTGAACGCCCGTTCGACCTCCGGCCGGCATAGTCAGCGCACTAGGATGCAACATCTGCACGCCGTCTAACGTCGCTTAAGGCGTTTTCGTTCGCCGAACGTGCGAGTAATTTATGCGGGTCCGCGCCGGACCCCCATGAACGCCCCGAGCCCGACCCTGGCAGCCGCGGCGCCGACCCACCGAATGCCCCGGTGGCAGGATGTCCGCGCCAAGGCCATCGACGACACCTTCGACGCCGACCGCCGGCGCGTCGGCGAGCGGGTGGCGCTCGTCTTCCGCTGGCTGTTCCTGATCGTGCTCGGCGCCCTGAACAACCTGAACCCGGTCTCGACGACCGAGGCCAAGGTCATCATCGACTTCGTCCTCTTCCTGTGGGCGGTCATGAACGTCACCGTCCAGGTCATGCTCGTCCGCGGCTACCGGCCGGGCAAGCAGTTCAGCCTGACGACGATGGTGCTCGACATCTTCTTCGCGGCGGCCCTCGTCTACCTCTCCGACGGCTTCAGCAGCCCCTTCTTCCTGGCCCTGTTCCTGGCCGTGATCACCAACGCCGTCCGTTTCGGCGCCACCGCCAGCTTCGTCTCGGCGCTGATCGTCTCCTTCCTATATCTCTTCATCGGCGGCAGCTTCACGTCGTCCAACTTCACGATCAACGCCAACGCGACGATCGGCCAGATGTTCCTGTTCCTCGTCGTCGCCCTCGCCACCGGCTACATGACGCGCGAGCTGGAGCGAGAACGCCGGACTGCGGTCGAGCGCGCCGCCCAGGCGGACTCGCTCCGCGAGCTGAGCACGAACCTGGTCAGCGACACGGACATCAAGGATGTCTTCGACGTTCTCGTCGACCACGCCGTCCAGATGACCACCGCCGAGCACGGCCGCGTCGTCATCTCGTCACAGGAGGGCTTCTCGGTGGTGGCGGCGGCGAACCGCGATGGCAAGGAGACGCCGGCCGAGGGCGAATCCCTGGATGAGTCGGCCTTTCGCCGCGCTGCGGGAAGCGGGGAGGCGGTGTTCGGCGAGGACCGCAAGTCGATGGTCGTGCCGATCGCCTCCGGCGACGGCGCCACCGTGCTTGTCGCGCTTACCCAGCCGGACGGCGAGTTCACGAACCAGGATCTCTTCGCCGTCGATGCGCTGACAGGGAGCTCCGCGCTGCCCGTCGCCAACGCGCTTCGCTACCACCGCAGCCGGGAGGAGGCCACGACCGACGGCCTGACCGGGCTCGTCAACGCGCGCGAGTTTCGCCGCCGGCTCGACGGGGCATTCGCGCGCCCGGGCCGGCGCGATTCGCCGCTGTCGCTGCTGCTGATCGACTTCGATCACTTCAAATCGGTCAACGACGAGCTGGGACACCAGCACGGCGACCTCGTCCTCCAGCTCGGCGCCCGCATCGTCCGCACGACGGTGCGCGGCCAGGACGTGGTCGCCCGCTATGGCGGCGACGAGCTCGCCGTCATCGTCGGCGACACCAACGGCGCGGCGGCGCAGCGACTCGCCTACCGCATCGTCGACGCGGTGCACGCGGCGGCGGTGACGACGACGCCGGGCCACCAGCTGACGTTCAGCATCGGTGTCGCCTCGTACCCCGACGACGGGTTGACCGCCACCGAGCTGGTGGCCGCCGCCGACCAGGCGCTGTACCTGGCCAAGCGCGAGGGCAAGGACCGCACGTGCACGTTCCCCCAGCTCGTCACCGAGCTCGAGCTGGCCGACGGCAACCTCGTCTCGATGCTGTCCGACGCCGGACCGCAGGTCATCGTCGCCGTCGCGCACGCCGTCGACCACCGGAACCCCGTCGCGCAGGGCCACTCCAGCCGTGTCGCCGTGGTCGCCGACGCGATCGGGAGGCACGCCGGGTTGAGCTACAGCGACCTCGAATCGCTGCGCACGGCGGCGTTCGTCCACGACGTCGGCCACATGACGCTGCCCGCGGGAGGCGCGGCGTTCGAGGCTGCGGGCCACTGCGAGGAGGGCGAGCGAATCGTGGCCGACGCGCGATTCGACGTCGAGGTGGTGGCCGCGGTCCGCCAGCACCACGCGCGCTGGGACGCCGGCGCCGCCGAGGTGCCCATGCTCGCGCGCATCCTGGCCGTCGCCGAACGCTACGAGGCGCTGACGGCCGGGCGGGGTGGCGATCGGGTCATGCCGCCCGACGCGGTCGAGGCGGTGAAGGCCGGCGCGGGTACGGAGTTCGACCCCACCGTTGTCGAGGCGCTAGCCGCTGCCGTCAAAGATCGCAGCCTCGAGCTGAACCTGCCGGAGGTGGCGTTTCCTGCCGTCGCGCCCGCGGCGGTCGCGGTTTCGTAGTAATCGCTCCGAGTCTGAACTTGCCTGCGCGGAGGGCATCATTACCTCCCTTGAACAATCCGCGCACGCAGCTGCGGCAGATCACGGCCGCGGTTGCCGTTGGCGCCGTCGTCCTCAACGGAGTGCTCCTCGTGCAAACGGCCGCGGACGGGTCGCGAGGCGAGGGCTTGCAAGACGCGATCGTGCAGCTGCTCGGCGCGGTGTTTCCAGCCGGCGGCCTCAGGTCGGGAGCGTCCCCAGCCCCGATCCCATCGGCCACCCCCCATGCGGTCACGGGCTCGTCCTAGCTCGCGCCCGTGAGCGCCACCCCGAACCCTCTGTGGTTCGTCGATCGGAGCGCGGGAGAGGTGACGCTGCTGTTGATGTCCGCGGTGCTCATCCTCGGGATCGTTCGCGCCGCGCTGCCGCGGACGAATCCCGTGGTCGTCGAGGGTCTGCACCGCAATGTCGCCCTGCTTGCGATCGCGTTCGCCGGGCTGCACGTCGTCGCCTCGATCGCCGACCCGTTCGCCCGCCTGACGCCCTTCGACGCGCTCGTTCCGTTCGCGTCCGTCTACCGGCGAACGTGGCTCGGGTTGGGCGTCGTGTCCGCATACCTTTATGTCGCGGCGGTGCTGACGAGCTGGCCTGCCAGGCGCCTGCCCCGGCGCGCGTGGCTCTGGATCCATCGCGGCATGTACGTGGCCTGGGCGGTCGCGGTGCTGCATGCGCTGGGAACCGGGAGCGATGCGCGCAGTGAGCTGTTCCTCGTTCTCGACGTCGTCGCCGTGGCGGGGGTGCTGACGGCGTTCCTCGGCGTCCGCGTCGCCGAGGGCTGGTCCGGGAAGCCGTGGCCCTCGGTTGTCATGGCCGTGACGGCGGTGCTGGCCGTGGTGGCGCTGGCCGTGTGGGTGGAAACGGGCCCGCTTCAGCCGGGCTGGGCTCGCTCGTCGGGCACGCCTCCGAACCTGGGCGGCTCGCGGTGACGGGTGCCGGAGACTAGAAGTAGAGCTCCTCGCCCATCGCGGACTGCTGGAGGTAGATCCTGCCCCCCGAACCTGCCCCCGCGATCTGGGCCAGCGCCGGCGTCACGGCTGAGAACTTGATCACGACTCTCACCTCGAGCGCATGACCAGAGCCGGCGACCGGGCGCAGGCCCCACGGACCGTATGCACTGCACGTGCCAAGGTCACCGGAAGTCAGGCTGCACGTGCGGATGGCGAAGCATGCGACCTGGGCGGCGGTGAACGCCGACGGGGCGCAGCCGGTCGGGTCGCCGCATGTCGACGCGGCGCTTGTGCAAGTTCCCCACGACGTACCCGGGCCTTCCGCGCCCCACGCGGCGAGCGTGTTCGGGATGCCTGTGTTGGGCTCGTCGCGCACGGCGCCTCCAAGGTCGGACGTGTCCGAGATGATGCCCATGCGCACACCAGCCCGGGCAGCGCCGGCGGCGTCGATCGATTCCCAGAAGGCGCGGCCGACATCGACGGTGAGGAGAGCGAACAGGAGCAGGGCAGGCGCAAGCAGCGCGAACTCGACGAAGGCCTGGCCGCGCTGCGCCCGGGGCCGGTGCCGGCTCATGCGACGATGCTCACCGAGCCGACGGTCTGCTGACCGGGGCCAGGGCCGCCGGTGTTCCTGAACGTGTAGCTCGCGTAAGCGTAGTCGCCGCAGTGATCGCCGTCGAGGACGAACAGTGTGATCGACACGTAGTTGCCGTTGGGATTGGGGAACGTGTAGAGCAGCTGCGCGGTGTAGCTGCCTGAGTTTGCGCCCGCGATGTCGTCCTGGTGGCCCCATGTCCAGCTTCCCTTGGCCTCCATGGTGGCGCCGCTGCCTCCGGGAATCGTGTACACCCAGTCGTTCGGGCCGACGATGTTGTACGCGCCCGGGTTGCCGGAGCTGGGATACGCAGGGTTGGTGTCGCTCGGGTTGTTGTTGGGCGGCGGCAGGGGATCGCCCGGCTGCGGCGTGGTGGTCCAGATGCCCTGGGAGAAGAACTGGGGGCTTCCGTTGTTGATCTTCACGTACACGTCATAGCCGTCCATCGCCCACTCGTCGGTGTAGTTCACCGTGAACGTCGAGAAGCCAGGCTGCCCGGGAGTGGCCGTCAGGGAAACGCTGCTGATGATCGACGTCTCGTTCTTGCCGCTGTTGGGGATGCTGGGAATGGACCCGCCGCCGTAACCATTGCGGAAGTCGAAGGCGTTGCCCGTGCCGCCGAAGATCGTCATCGAGTACGCGAGGACCTGGCCGGTGACCGGCGACGGGTTCGACCCGCCGGAGCTCATGCTCGGGTTGTACTCGAAGCCGCCCCCAGTTGCGTTCGGAGTCTGGTAGATGACGCCGGACACCGTGCTCGGAGACCCACCGTCTAGGTGGATGAAGGAGCTGTTCTCTTCATCCATCAAGAGCGGTGATCCGCCGACGGCTGCAAGGCTGCCGACGCCGGCGCCGGCCAGGGCGATGCTGCCCACCTCGCCGGTCGAGACGAATCCGCCCGAGCCGGGTCCGAGGCGGAAGACCACCCCGCTGCCGGTGATGATCGTGGCGTCGCCTCCGCCGCCGTCGGAGCCGGCGAGTCCACCGGTGCAGGAACCCGGCACCGGGCCGACGTACGCGCCGAACGCGCCGCCGCCGTGGCCGATCCAGATGCCGGCGGTCAGGTTGGGACACGAGGTCGGCGTGCCTCCGGTGCACAGGTCGAAATCGTTTGCTGCCGTCTCCCTGCTGTGGTCGATGCCGTTGGCGAAGTAGGACCCGCCGCCGACGGTGTTGACGGGGGCGACGCCCGTGACGTTGAACAGCCCCGCGTCGAACTCGTAGGTGCCGTGGTTGATGACGATGTAGGTGTAGTTGCCCGGCTCGATGGTGTAGGGCGACGACGGATTCGGTGCGCATGGCCCGTACACGGCCTGTCCGTTGAGCACCAGACCGCCGCAGTCCCGCAGGCCGCTGGTGTCGACCGTGGGATACCAGTAGTACGGCGTCTGCCAGGACGTCTGCCGGGAGTCGATCTCGTTGAGGTTTGCCTGCCCGGTCGTCGTGCATGGCTGCAGGCTGCTGCCGCCGCCACCGATCTTCGAGCAGTAGAGCTTGGTCCCGCCCGGCACCGCGAAGCCGGCGCCTCCGACGGCCGTGTTCTTGGCGCACGTCGCGCCGTTGTACGGGTCGCAGATCGTGGTCCGGTCCTGGATGACCATATCGCCGTTCGACTGCAGCGTGGTGTAGTCGCCGGCCGGTGTCAGGGTCGCCCCGTCGAAGCCGTAGATCTGTGGCGCGGTGCCATGGACGACCCAGAACGTCGGACAGTTGTTGCCCGCGCCCGAGCAAGCGAGCTGGCTGCGACCGACCGGCTTGGTCTCGTCGAAGCACTGCTGTTGGCCGGCATCGCACCCGCTCTGGGGCTGGTAAAGGATCAACGCGTTGGGAGGCGGGGCGTTGATCGTCGAAGACGGAAGCTGCGCCTGCGCGGCTCCGGAGACGGTGACGTACGCGAAGGGGATGCCGAGCACCTGGGTGAACAGCTGTCCGACGCGCGTGGTGATGACCACCTGCACGCACGAATACGCTCCGGCTCCCTGGCAGACGAGCGGCACGGGAGATCCGGGCATGCTGACGGGTGGGGAGTTGATGGTGACCTTGTTGGAGAAGCCGTTGGTGGCGCCGCACGGTGTTCCCGGGACGTCGAACCACGTGGCGCTGAAGGAGCTTCCGGTGCTCACGTCGCACGCGTTGTTGTACTGCGTCGGAAATCCGTTGTTGGCCGCGAAATCATGCGCGGCGTGCACGGCGTTGGAGTTGGGGCTCAGCGGGCTCGAGAGTGATGACTGCATCGTCATCTGCTTGGCGGCGGCGAGAACGGCGAAATCGACCGCGTTCTGCGCGTTGCGCTTGATCAGGTAATCGCGGCTCGCGTCGATGGCGAGACCGGCGAGCGCGCACATGACCAGGAAGACGGCC
>CAYWTI010000017.1:0-4478 GCA_964461175.1 uncultured Actinomycetes bacterium
GCTGAAGGACGCACCGATGGCAAAGGCCAGCAGCTTGGTGGTGACGGTGTTGATGCCCATCGCTGCCGCGGCGACCTCGTCCTCGCGGATGGCCATCCACGCGCGCCCGAGCCGCGACCGGTACAGGTTGTTGACCAGGATCACCGCGCCCGCGATCAAGACGCAGATCAGGACGTAGAAGGCGATCGGATCTCCGTTGAAGTTGAAGTTGTTCACGACCGCGAACGGTCCGTCGCCCGACCACGGCCCCTGGATCCACACGGGCAGGTGCGGCTGGTCGATCAGGCCGATCGCATTGATGCCTCCGGTCCACTGGTCGAAGTTGTAGAAGAGCTGAGGCACGATCTCGCCGAACCCGAGGGTCACGATCGCGAGGTAGTCGCCGCGGAGACGCAGGGTGGGGAAGCCGAGGATGGCGCCGAAGGTGGCGGCCATCGCCATAGAGATGAAGATCACGATCCAGAACGGGCCGTGCAGCGCGTGGTGGGCCGGCGTCGAGGCGAGCTGTGGCGATGCCAGGAGCGCGTACGTATACGCGCCGATGGCGAAGAACGCGGCGTAACCCAGGTCGAGGAGGCCGGCAAAGCCGACCACCACGTTGAGACCGATAGCGAGCAGCACCCAGTAGCCGGCGAACGTGGCCTGCGACACGAGCGCCGTCCCATTCGTGGCGCTGATGGTGACGAATGGAAAAACGAGAGCCAGAAGGATGAGGACGCCGTACACCGCGGTGTCCCGATCGCGCATGTTGGCGAGGCCGAAAAGTCCCTTGCGACGCGCGGCCGTGGCGTTGGTCGTCATTTCTCAGGCACCCGCATGCCCAGCAGTCCGGTCGGCCGGAAGACCAGCACCCCGATGAGAATGCCGAAGATCACGACCTCTGTCCATTTGGAGTCGATGTAGTTGTCGCTGAATACCGCCGTCAGACCGATCAGCAAGCCTCCGAGCGCGGCGCCGGGGATGTTGCCGATCCCGCCGAACACCGCCGCGGTGAAGGCGATCAGGCCCGTCCGAAAACCCAGCTGGTAGTAGACCGTGTTGTAGTACAGGCCCCAGATCGTGCCGCCCGCTCCGGCGAGCACGGCGCCGATGAAGAACGTGGCCGCGATCGTGCGGTTGATGTCGATACCCATCAGCTGTGCCGCGTCGCGATCCTGCGCCGTCGCCCGCATCGCCTTGCCGAGCTTGGTCCGGTTGATGAACAGCGCCAGCAGGGTCACGAGGATCGCCGCGACGACGACCACGAAGATGTCTCTGAAGCCGAAGAAGACGCCGCCGACGCGCGTCGTCCACTGCGGAAGGATGTTGGGGAAGTGAACCGTGGCGGGGCCCTTCCAGAGGTACATGACGCCCTCGATGAAGAACGACATCCCGATCGCGGTGATGAGCGGAGCGAGGCGAGGCGCGTTGCGCAGCGGCCGGTAGGCGACTCGCTCGATGGTCACGTTGATGCCGCCCATGATGAGCATGACGACCGGGAAGACGACGATCAGGGCAATCAGGTTGAGGGCGGTGAAAGAGTTCTCGGTCACGGCGAAGAAACTGAGGATCGTGGTCCCGATGTAGGCGCTCAGGGTGAAGATGTCGCCGTGCGCGAAGTTGATCAGCTCGATGATGCCGTAGACCATCGTGTACCCCAGCGCGACCAGGGCGAAGATCGATCCTTCGGTGATGCCGAAGACCATGACCTGGGCGAACTTCGACGGGTTGATGACGGCCTCGGCGAGGAGCCAGACGACGGCCGCGCCGCAGAGGACGTAAAACCCGGCGTCGGCGAAGCTCATACCGCCGAATAGCGCGCTGTTTCGGAAGCGCTTGAGCGCATCCGCCCCGCTTGCGACTACGCCCGCGTCCAGTGCCTCCCCCTCCTTGCGAGTCAAAAGGGCGAGGAGGCCGTCGCCGGCCTCCTCGCTGGATTCGGGCTAAAGCCTAACCGCTGGCCTGGGCGAAGTCGAACTGCGTCTTCCAGGTGAAGCACGCGTTCGCGACGGTCTTGCCGCAGACACCGGTCGAGCTCGCAACATCGCTCGAGCTCAGTCCGGTCTTGACCTCGTAGATCGACACGATCTTGAGCGTCGTGTCGCCGTTCTGGTCGAAGCCGTATTTGCCGATGACACCGTCGTAGCTGGTGATCTTGGCCATGGCGTCGCGTACCTGCTTGCGGGTCGGCATGTTGCCGCCGTTGGCCTGGATCGCGTTGCCGATCGCGAGCATGAGAATGTTCGCGGCGTCGTAGGCCTGCATCGTGTAGCCGCCGAAGTCGTTGGCGCCCGTGAAGGCCTGGCGGAACTTGTTGATGGTGTCCTTGGCGCCCGGTACCTGGGTCGCGTCGGCGCCCGCGGAGGTCGCGAGAATGCCGGCCTCGTTGCCAGCCGCCTGGTTGATGCAGTCGGTGGTCTCGATACCGTCACCGCCGCCGAACGGGGCGTCCCAGCCGATCTGCTTCATCTGCGCGCGCGGGATGCAGATGTTCTGGTCGTCAGTGCCACCAACGTAGACCGCCTGGGCACCGGCGCTCTTCAGGCTCAACAGGATCGACTTGAAGTCGCTGCCCTGCTGGTCCTTCTTGTACTCGGAGTGCTTGGCGACCGTGCCGCCCAGCTTCTTGAACTCGGTCTCGAACGCGCCCGCGATGCCGACACCGAAGACGGTGCTGTCATCGAGGATGCCGACGTTCTTGATGCCGACCTGCTTGTACATGTAATCGGCCATCGCCGGGCCCTGGTAGTCGTCGGTCGTGACGACGCGCCAGTAGTTGTTCGGGTTGCCCGCCCGCAGGTCTTGCGGGTGGTAGGCCGTGCTGCAGGACGGGATGTCCTTGGTCAGGCACGGGTTGGTGTTCGCCGGGCTGATCATGACGTAGTTCTTAGGCGCGGCGATCGGAATCTCGGCCTTGGCGACCGCCGAGTTGTACGGGCCGATCATGCCCATGTACGCGTTGTCGTCCAGCATCTGGCGGACGTTGGCCACGCCGGCGTCGGCGTTGTAGGCGCCCTGCCGGCAGTCGTCGAAGCTCGTGTAGGCGATCGTGAAGCCCTGGACGCCACCAGCCGCGTTCTTCTGGTCGACGGCGAACTTCACGCCGTTGGAGGTCGACTGGCCGCCGGTCGTGCAGACGGGGAAGTCGGACCCGATCTTGATCGTGCCCTTGTTCGTCGATCCGCCGCCGCTGCTGCCGCCTCCACAGGCGAATGCGACCATCGTCGCAACCGTGAGGACTATCAGTCCCCTAGCTCGAACCATTTGGTTCCCCCTTGTGCTTGTTCGGAGGCCTGTGCGCAACTCCACACCGACACCTCCCATCACTTGCCGCCCTCTTCCCAACTCGAGTCGGGGCGAGAGTGCGCCGGCGGCGAGTGCGGCCACATGGGATGGCCGAACTGCTACTCCGAGGCAAACTATCGACTTCGAGGGGCCCGCAAGTCAAGGTCGAACTTGCGCTCGGTCTCTCAGTACGGGAGCCGCGCGCTGTAGTCGACTGCGCCCACCTGCTTCCACGCGGCCCCGGCGCTTGCACCGGCGGCGGGCGCCTCGAAGATGGTCACAAGGCGGTTTGTCGTGTCGCCGGAGGAGTCGAACCCGAGCTCGCCCGTGACGCCGGCCATACCCGAGGTCTCCGCGAGGGCCGCGATCACGGCCGCGCGCGTGGGGGCCGAACCACCCCCCGCGGTGGCCGCCCGCTCGATGGCGGCGTAGAGGACCGCCGCGGCGTCGTAGGCGACGAGGGTGTAAGCGCCGAACGCCGAGGTGGTGCCGAAGGCGGCCTGGAACGCCTTCAGCGTCGGTTCCGCGGCCGGATGCGAGGTCGCGTCGGAAATCGGCAGCGTCGCGTAGATGCCGGCGGCGTTGGACGCCGCCGCCTCGACGCACGCCGGGTCCTGGGCGATGCCGTCGCCGCCAAGGAACGGGGTCGCGTCGCCGATCGGGAACAGCGCCGCCATGCGGGCGCGGATCGCGCATCCGGGCGCCGACGCCCCGCCCCAGTACACGGCCTGCGCGCCGTCGGCCCGGGCGCGGCCCAGGAAGCCGGCGACGTCGGCGGTGCCGGCCGGGTCGACGTCGAGGCGTCCGACCACGCTTCCGCCCGCGTGCGCGAAGCGGGCGCTGAAGGACGCCGCCAGGCCCTGCCCGTATGCCTCGTGGTCGGAGATCACGGCGGCGCGGACGATGTGCAGCGTGCCGGCCGCGAAATCGGCCGCCGCGGCGCCCTGCAGCTCATCGGTCGCGGCGAGGCGGAAGAAGTTGTTCAACTTGCTCGGGCGAAGGTCCGAGGCCGCCGGCAGCCCTGCCGCCTTGCATGTGACCGCGGTGCGGCCGGGGTTGAGCAGCGGCGGTAGATAGATGTCGCGCGTGAGGCAGGGGTTGCTCGTCGCCGGCGCGATCATGGCCAGCCCCCCGGCGTTGGCGACCGGGATCTCCTTGCGCGCCACCGACCCGTCGAACGGCCCGATCATGGCTACCACGGACGAATCGGAGAG
>CAYWTI010000018.1:0-2148 GCA_964461175.1 uncultured Actinomycetes bacterium
AGCTGAGCGCGCTGCGGCGCATCACGACGAGCTCGCACGGCCTCGATGCGCGCGAGGCGGTCGACCTGGCTCGCGTGCTCGGCTCGCAGGCGCGGGTGCGCGTGATCGGCATCGTCGGCCGCTGTTTCGATGCCGGCTTGCCGCCTAGCGACGAGGTGAGACGCGCCGCCGCTGCGGCCGCGCTGCGGATCAAGGAAGTCCTGCCATGTGCATGAGCCGCCCTGGCCGCGTGCTGCAGGTTCGCGACGGCATGGCCGAGGTTGAGATCAACGGGCGGGTCGCGTGGTTCAACGCCCTGACCGTGCCCGACGTCAAGCCCGGCGCATGGGTGCTGACGCACACGAGCATCGTGCTGGACGAGATCAGCGCCGACGACGCACGCGAGATCGACCGCCTGTTCCAGGCAGGCATGGAGGTGCCGCGATGAGAAGCTCGCCCGCCGGATTCCGGCTCGCCGTCCTCGCCGCGGCCATCAGCGGCGCGGCGATCTATGTCAACAGCTACGGCGTGCGGGCGCTGCCCGACGCGACGCTGTACACCACGCTGAAGAACTCGGTCGCCGGCGTGCTGCTTGCGCTGCCGGTGCTGCTCATCGCGCGCCGGCGCGCGGAGCTGGCGCGGCTTTCCCGGCGCGATGTGGGCTGGCTGCTCCTGCTCGCCGTCGTCGGCGGCAGCGTGCCATACGTCCTGTTCTTCACCGGGCTCGCGATGACCACGGCCACGACCGGCGCGCTGCTGAACCACGCCCAGTTCGTCGTCGTCGCGCTCCTCGCCGTCCCCCTGCTGCGCGAGCGCCTGGGAATTCTTGCGTGGATCGGGCTCGCGCTCCTCGCGGCCGGCTCGGTCGTCGGTGTCGACGTGGCGGCGTTGCGCCTGAACGCCGGCGCGGCGCTGGTGCTCGCCTCGACCGTGCTGTTTGCGGCCGGCGTCGTGCTGGCCCGCCACCTCCTCGCCAGCGTCTCGGCCGAGCTCGTCATGTCGGCCAAGATGGGCGCGGGGGCGGTGATGCTGGTTGCCTACGCGGCGCTGAGCGGCCACCTGGCGCACGCAGGCTCGCTGACCGCCACCCAGTGGGCGATCGTCGCCGGTACCGGCTTGATCCTCCTCGCGTTCACCGTGACGACGACCTTCGCCCTGCGCGCCGCGCCGGCGATCGCGGTCACGGCCATCGGCATGGCGTCGCCGCCGGTGACCTTCGCCCTGCAGCTCGCGGCCGGCCAGGGCCCGCGCCTCACCGCGGCGGCAGCGTGGAGCATGGTCCTGGTCGTCGCCGGCGCGGCCGCGTTTCTCGTGGGCCGGCGTATGCGTGCGTCGCGGCCGGTGCAGGTGTGAGCGATTCCGGCGTCCTTCGCTTCGGCCGCTACGCGTTTCCCCCGAACGCGCTGGGCTACTGCGGGCCTGACGACCACGACGCGCTTTTGGGTTACGTCGTCGGCGGGCGCGCCGACCAGGGCCTGGTCGAGCTGAGCCGCCGGTTCGAGGGCGCGTATCCGTATCTCCAGCTCATCGCGCGCTCCAACGGCATTGGAGATCCTTTCGACCCGCGCGTCGTCGAGGCCTACTGGCTGGGCAACGGGCTTCTCGGAGGCGTGGACATGGAGGCGTTCACCGGGTCGCTGCGCGAGCGCTTCGGCGGCCGCGTGCGTGCCGACGCGATGCGCTGGCTCGCCGCCAAACCGCTGGCGGGGGCGACGCCGCACCACAACTTCCACGTCTTCGAGGTCTACACGCGGGCCGGCCTGATGAACGGCGACGCCTCGGGACCGCTGCTGAGCGTCATGGACTCCTGCCGCATCAGCTGGGGCGAGGTCGTCGCCGTCGAAGCCGACCGCCTGACGGTGATGCGCAGCCCGCTCGAGCTCGTCGCCGGCAAGCTCACGCTCGGCGCGGCGCGGCAGAGTGAAGCGATCGCGACCGGCGGTGGCTACGTCCCCGGCGTCCGCCCCGGCGACGTGGTGTCGATGCACTGGAGCTGGGCCTGCGAGGTGCTCAAGCCCCGCGAGCTGGCGCGCCTGCGCGAGTCGACTCGCGCGGCGCTCGCGCTGTGCAACGCGACCTTGTGATTTAGGAAGCCGGCGCGGCGGGATGACGCGCGGCGGCCTCCCTTCGTCTCGGCAGCCACGTGACGCAGCTCGTGCAGATGAGCAC
>CAYWTI010000019.1:0-3930 GCA_964461175.1 uncultured Actinomycetes bacterium
CTGTCTGGGTGGCGGCCGGACGGGCGGCTGGGGCGTCGGGGGACGAGACGCTGGGCGCCCACGCCGGCCGGCCGGGCAGGCCGGGCTGGGCGGGAGCGACCGGCGGCGCGGTCGTCGGTTCGGCGGGCGGGATCGTCTCGGGCTCGGTCGGCGGCGTCGTATCGACGTGGAGCGTCGAAGGCGGCGTCGAGGCTGTGACGGCTGGAGGCGCGGCGGGCTCGGGCGGCTTGACCGGAGCCGGTGGCTCCGGCCGGACTGTGGCGACCTGCTGCGCCGTCCTGTCGGCGGCCCTGGCTGCGGGCTTGTCGGTGGCCTTGCCGGCCGGCTTGGCGGGCGGCACCGTCGGCGCGATCTCCGCCGGCTTGGCGCTCGCAGCCGGCGCCGCCGCGGCGGGAGGCGTCGACGCGGCCGGCTCGGACTCGGCGCTTTCCGGCCAGCTCGGTATCGCCTGCGCGGGCGTGGACGGCCCTTCCAGCTCCGACGGAGGCGGCCACGCCGGCATCGCCCGCTCGGTCGGCGGCTCGGGCGGCCAGATGTCGGTCTCCTCGGGCGGCGCCGGAGCGCCCTCGGCGCGCGGCGGCCACGTCGACTTCAGCGTGTCGGCGGCGACGGCCTTCGGCGGTTCAGTCAGCGGGGCCGCCGTGATCTGCGCTTCGGCGGGGTCTTCCGCCGCGCCGGCATCGATCGCCTCGGTGGTGGCGGCGGCTGGCTCCCCCGCGACAGTGTCCGCCCAGATGTCGTCGGTGGGCGTGGACGATGGCTCGACCTGTTTGGCGCCCTCTTCGGCGCCCACCTCTTCAGCCCCGACAGGGGGCTCGGCTTCGACCGAGAGCGGCTCGCCGGGCGACGACGGCACGGTGGCCGCCCACACGGGAGCCGCCTTGCCGCTGTCGCCGTTGGCGGACGGCTCAGGCTCGGACCAGTCGGGTTCGTCCGCCTTCGCCGGCTTCGCCGGCTTCGCTGGCACCGCCGCAGCCTCGGCCGCCGGCTCAGCCGTGCCCTCGTCGGTCTTGGCCCAGACGGGGGTCGTCTCGCTCGTCGGCACGGCCGCTACGGGCTCGTCCGGCGTGGCGGCAGGCGGCGTGGAGTCGTGGGACTCGGCGGGCTCGGTCTCCAAATCGTCGTCAGTCTAGCTTCGCGGTCGCGAGTTTTAGATCAGCCGAAGAGGTTTTTCAGCGCGTCTTCGGGCATCGGATCCGGCTGCTGCTCCGCCCAGTCGGCGGCTTCCGACGCCTCTGCGTCGCACTCCGCCTGCACCTGCGCGGCGCCCTCGGCCGTGATCCACCGCCGCTCGGTCAACCAGGCCACAAACCTCGCGATCGGGTCGTGGCGCGAGGCCTCCTCCAGCTCGTCCTTCGTGCGGTACTTGAGCTGGTTGTCCTCGGACGTGTGGGAGTTGATGCGCCAGATCTTGGCGTCGATCAGCGTCGGCCCCTCGCCGCGACGAGCCCTCGCGACCGCCGCGCGGCAGGCGGCGAACGACGCCGGCACGTCGGTCCCGTCGACCGTGACCCCGGTGATGCCGTAGCCCGCGGCACGATCGGCGATGTTGGGGTTCGCCATCTGGAGACGGATCGGCACGGAGATGGCGTAGCCGTTGTTCTCGCAAACGAAGACGACGGGCAGGCGGTGGACGGCGGCGAAGTTGACGCCCTCGTGGAACGCCCCCTGGCTCGCGGCCCCGTCGCCGAAGGTGCAGAGCGTGACCGCGTTCTCACCGCGCAGCTTGGACGCGTAGGCGATGCCGGACGCCTTGGGGATCCAGCTCGCGACGACCTGGGACACGGGCGCGATCTTGAGCTTGCGGTAGCTGTAGCAGCCGCCCGGGATGTTGCGCCCGGCGGACAGCGGGTCGCCGGCCTTCGCGAAGACCGCGAGCATCCACTCCTTCATCGTCAGACCACGCACGACGGCGTTCGCGAGGCCGCGGTAATGCGGGACGAGCCAGTCGTCGGCGCCGATCGCCGCCGTCGAAGCGACCTGGATGCCTTCGTGACCACGGCTCGAGCCGACGAAAGGCGCGCGGCCCTGCTTGACCAGGATGTGCATGCGGTCGTCGAGCGCTTTGGCCATGCACATCCAGCGGTGGAGCTGGAGGAACTCGCTCCTGGTCGCCGCGTCGGCGCGGGTCGTGGTCGCCACTACGCGGTCAGAGCCCGAGCGATGTCGACCACCTCGTCGGACGTGAGCCCCATGCGGTTCAGGTGATCGTAGTACCGCTTGTGGAAGTCGGAGAAATCGGCACGCTCCGCCCGGTCCTCGCGGACGCGCTTTATCTCGGCGAGGACCTTCGCGACCAACTCCGGCTCGGGCCTGATGCCGGCGTCACGCAGCGCGTGCTCCACCACCAGCGCGCCCGAGTGCTTGCCGTAGATGTAACGAACGTCCGCGCCGAGGTCGGACGGCGGGATGAACTGGTAGATGGCCGGGTGGATGAGCATGCCGGCGGTGTGGATGCCCGACTCGTGGCTGAAGACGTTGAGCCCGATGCCCGGCTCGGTCGGCTGCACCGGGATACCGCTCATGCGCTCGAGGTGCCGAGCCAGGTCGCGCAGCTTCTCGTACTTGAAGCCCGGGATCTCGATGCCGAACAGGTAGCGCAGCTGGAGCAGGACCTGGTGCATCGGCGCGTTGCCGGTGCGCTCGCCGATGCCGTTGACGCTCGTCGTGAACACCTCCGCCCCGCTCCCCAGCGCGACCACGGTGTTCCATGCGCCGATGCCGAGGTCGTTGTGGAAATGCACCACGAGCGGCGCGTCAGGCGCAGCCGCCTTGATCGCCGGGATGTATTCGCGCACCGCGAACGGCGAGTAGCAGCCCACGGTGTCGGGGGTCGACGGCCGCGTGCCTCCTGCCTTCAGGCCTTCGCGATGGATCTCGGCGATGTAGTCGACGTCGGCGCGGCTTCCGTCCTCGCCTCCGAACTCGATCGAGGTCGCGCCCTGCGCGCGGGCGTAGGCGATCGCCTCGCACATCATCCGGATGTTCGCCTCGCGGTAATACGAAACCGGCAGCTCGAGCCACTCCGACTCCGGCAGCCCGTCGCGATGAAGCAGCGTCTTCCCCAGCTTGTACTTGACGTGGAGATCGGACGCCGAGGTAAAGATGAAGTAGGTCACCTCGTCGCGCCCGTAGCCGAGGGCGTCGATTACGCGCATCGTGGCGTCGATGTCGCCCTTGGTCGAACGCATCATGCAGACGACCTCGAGGTCGGGCCGGATCTCTCCCTTCTTGCGCCCGTTCAGCACGAGCCGCAGGGTCTCGCGCTCGCCTTCCGAGACGCTCGGGAAGCCGACGTCCATGATGTGCACGCCGATATCGGAAAGCTCGCGCGCGAGCGCGTATTTGTCTTTGGGCGTGATCGCGACCCCGGGCATCTGCTCGCCATCACGCAGCGTGTCGTCGTAGATCCGGATCTTCTCCGGCGGCGGAAAGGTCAGGTCGTGGTGGAAGCGCTTCGGGTCACGAGCCAGCTCCTCGAGCGGCTCCTGGAGGTCGACTGGCTTGTTGCTATCCACTCGCCGCGGGCGCCTTGCGTCTCCGCTCCTCGAGCTGCTTGCGCACCCACGGCACCAGCCCGCCCATCCGCAGCAGCTCGGTCATGAACTGCGGGAACGCCTCTGCCTGGTACTCGTCGCCCCTGGTGAAGTTGCGGATGATCCCTTCCTCGAGGTCGACCTCCAGCTCGTCGCCGTCCTCGATCGCCTCCGCCGCCTGCGGCGACTGGAGGATCGGGTAGCCCATGTTGATGGCGTTGCGGAAGAAGATGCGGGCGAACGAGTCGGCGATCACGAGCGAGACGCCGGCCCCGCGGATGGCCACTGGCGCGATCTCACGCGAGGAGCCGCAGCCGAAGTTCGAGCCGCCGACCAGGATGTCCCCGGGCTGCACCTCGGACGCCCACGTCTCGCGGCCGGGCACGCCCTCGCA
>CAYWTI010000020.1:0-25414 GCA_964461175.1 uncultured Actinomycetes bacterium
GATCACGCGCCGGATGCCGGCGATGTCGACGCCCATCCCGAACGCCGAGGTCGCGATCACGACGCGAGCGCGCCCGGCGGTGAAGTCGTCCTGGGTGCGGCGGCGGACGTCCGCGTCCTGCCTCCCGTGGTAGCAGGGGAAATGCAGCTCGGCCGCAAGCTCTTCGGCGGCCGACACCGTGCCGACATAGACCAGCGCCTGCTGCCCCGGCGTCGCGAGCAGGCTGCGCAGCTGATCGCGCTTGGCTCGTTCACCACGACAACGGATCACCGCCAGCCTCAGGTTGGGCCGGTTGAATCCGCTGACGGAGATGAACGGGTCGCGGAGCTGAAGGTTCGTCGCGATGTCGGCTCGAACCTGCGGTGTGGCGGTGGCCGTAAACCCGGCGACGGGCGGCCGACCGCAGGCCGCGATCGCGGCGGACAAGAGCCGGTAGTCCGGCCGGAAGTCGTGGCCCCACGTGGAGATGCAGTGCGCCTCGTCGACGACGATGCGGCTGACGCGCAGCCGCGCGAGCTGCTCCATGAAGCCTGGACGGGAGAGCCTCTCCGGAGCCACGAACAGCAGCCGGTACTCACCGGCCAGCGCGCGCCGCAGCCTCTCGCGCTGCTCCGCCGGCTCGACCGACGAGTTGATGAACGTGGCGGCGACCCCGCGGCCGGTCAGGCGGTCGACCTGGTCCTTCATGAGCGCGATGAGCGGCGACACGACAAGCGTCAACCCGCCGTCCACGACCGCCGGCACCCAGTAGCTGATGCTCTTGCCGGAGCCCGTCGGCGCGACGGACAGCACGTCGCGGCCCTCGAGCATCGCGGCCACGACATCGGCCTGCCCCGGCCTGAACGCGTCCAGCCCGAACACCTCGTTCAGCGTGCGCGTGGCCCTGTCGATCACTCCGCCCGAGTCTGACGGAATCTCGGTCCGCGATCAGCGCCTCTTAACAGCACTCCTGTCGATTCCGGGTCGCGCCGTTCGTCGGATGGAGTGACGCAGCGAGCAATCCAGGAGGAAAGTCAATGGCCAAGTACATGTTTCTTCAGTACGTCGACGAGTCGAAGGCGCCGAAACCCGGAACGCCGGAGCTTCAGCAGCAGATCGAAGCGTTCGCCCGGTACCTCGAGGAGGTCCAGGCAGCAGGTGTGTTCCTGAACGGCGACCCCTGCCAGCCCTCAGCGGCAGGCTTCAGCGTCACCGCTCACGGTGGCCACGCGAAGACGGCCGATGGACCCATGCACGCGCAGTCGCCGTGGCTGAACGGCTACTTCGTCCTCGACTGCAAGAGCAGGGAAGAGGCGGAGATGTGGGCGGCGAAGAACCCCGCGGCGAAGGGTGGGACGGTCGAGGTTCACCCGATCCTCGTTCTCATGTAGTCAGGCGAGCCTGTCGACGTAACGGCGCAGAACCACGAAGAACACTGTCCAGAGCACGGCCCAGCAGATCTCCGCGACAGCCGGACGCCATAACACGATGGGTATCGAGATGAGGAACACGACAGGGACGCTCAGGGATAGATAAAACCGCCGTCGCACGATCCGCCTCGGAATGTCGATATCAACCAACCTGCGCAGGTGAGTCGCGTACCACCAGATCGCGGCCGAAGACGCTCCGCTCAGCGCAATGGTGATCGCGTACAGAAGCGCCGCGGCCGGATCGCTTCCGTTGTGGCCGAGCACCGCGGTTGGGAACGGCAGGATCGCGATCAGCAGCAAGGCGCCGAAGTTGAGGGCGATCAAGCGACCGTCAACTCGCCGGACGTATTTGAACGTGTCGTGGTGTCCGCTCCACGTCAGTGCGATCACGCCGAAACTGAGGATGTAGCTGAAGTAGGTTGGGCTCTGTTCGAGCAGGCGGGACGTCAGGGATTCACGAGCTCCAGCCGTCGGGATCGCCAGCTGAACGACCAGCAAAGTCAGCGCGAACGCGAAGACGCCGTCGCTGATCGCCAGGACCCGGCCCAAGCTGTAGGCTTGCTCCCGGTCCCCGGTTGCCGCGACCTCGTCCCCATCGGGGCCGTGGATGCCAGCACCGGGTTCATCCGCCTTCTCCGCGAGCACGTTCATCACAAGACCATCCTTCCTCGGAACGATGCGCGGTCAAGGGCCGATGGACCCGCTTGTAGCGCTCCAGGAGGTGCCAAATCGGGCACCGATGAATTCGATGGCATTAGACAGTCCAACGAGGTAGTCGCGAATTCCGCGCGAGGTGGACAAGGTGCCAGGGAGGAGTCAGGTGCGAAGGGTCGTTCTGATGATGAGCGTATCGGTGGACGGGTTCGTCAGCGGACCGCACGGCCACGCCGGCGACTTCCCCGAGCCGGATGAGCTCAAGCGCTGGAAGCTCGAGCGCATACGCCAGGCCGGCACGCACATCATGGGCCGCGTGACCTATGAGGAGATGGCGAGCCACTGGCCAACCTCCACCGACGACTACGCCGCGCCGATGAACCAGATCCCGAAGGTCGTGTTCTCGAACACGCTCGACGACGCGACATGGGCGAAGTCGTCGATCGCACGCGGCGACCTCGCAGACGAGATCGACGCCCTGCGTCGGCAGCCAGGCGGCGACATCATCGCCTGGGGCGGCGCCGGCTTCGCGCAGTCACTTTCGAGGGCCGGGCTCATCGATGAGTACGTCCTCGTCATCCTCCCCGTGGCGTTCGGTGGCGGTCTGCCGCTGTTTCGCGACCTCCCCCAGGCCTTGCAGCTCGAGCTGCTCGAAGCCAGCACCTTCGGCGGCACAGCCCTCCACGTGTACAGGCGGAAGCCATAACGCGGCAAACGTTCGGCTAGGCTGGATTGGAGGCGGGCGGCATTCTCCGTGGGGGACAAGAAACATTGGACGTAGTCGACTGGCTGCTCGACTCCGACCCGGCGATTCGGTGGCAGGTCATGCGCGATCTCACCGACGCGCCCGACGGCGAGATTGAGGCCGAGCGCGCGCGTGTCGCCACCGAGGGCTGGGGCGCGCGCGTGCTCGCCATGCAGCGTGCGGACGGTCACTGGGACAAGAGCACGCCCGCCAGGCTGACCACGCCCGAGGCGGTCAGCTGGTGGCGATCACTACCACCGCAACGGCAGGGCACGCTCTTCCCGGAGTGGACGTCCACGGCCTGGACGCTGGCCCTGCTCCGGTCCTTTGGGCTCGACCCCGCGAGCGCGCAGGCGCGCCGCGCGGTGCACCGTGTCCGCGACAACGTGGCGTGGGAGCACGACGGCGAGGCGTTCTTCGCCGGCGAGGTCGAGCCCTGCATCAACGGCAAGGTCATCGCCCTCGGCGCTTACTTCGGCCAGGACGTGCGCCGCGTCGTCGAGCGCCTTCTCGGCGAGCAGATGCGCGACGGCGGGTGGAACTGCGAGCAGGAGAACGGCTCGACACGTGGCTCGTTCCACACGACCATAGAAGTGCTGGAGGGCCTGCTCGAGTACGAGCGCGCGACCGGCGGCTCACCCGAGGTGAGCGCAGCACGTGCCCGCGGCGAGGACTACCTCCTCGAACGCCGCCTCATGCGCCGGCTGTCGACCGGCGAGGTGATCGATCCGGACTTCACGCGGTTCTCGTATCCCACCTACTGGCACTACGACGTGCTGCGAGGTCTCGACTACATGCGCGCCTCGGGCGTGCACCCGGACGAGCGGACGGCCGAGGCGCTCGACCTCGTCGAGTCGCGGCGCGACGCCGGCGGGCGCTGGCCGCTGGAGAACCCTCATCCCGGCGGCCTGCACTTTCCGGTCGACGAGGGCGAGGGCCGGCCGAGCCGCTGGAACACGCTTCGCGCGATGCGCGTTCTGCGCTGGGCCGGGCGCCTGCGCGTGGCTTCGCGCTCGCGCGCGCAAGCAGGCGGCTGAGTCGCTCTCTTTCGCCTAGCCGGGGGACGTGCGGTCGAGCAGCTCCTCGAAGATGCCGTCCAGGCGCAGGTTCCACGACATGTGGCCCTCGACCGGGTCGAGGTGCGGCGTCACGTTGGGGAGATGCCGGGAGAGCCACTCGCCATGCGCGTACGGCACCATCAGGTCGGCGCGACCCTGGCAGAGCACGACGGGACAGCGCACATCCTCGAGCTCGAATCCCCAGGGCTTGACGAACGCGAGGTCGTCGTCGACCCAGCCGTCGACGCCGATGCGCACCGACTCGCGCAGCTGCGCCGCCACGTCCTCGCCGTACTCGGCCGTCAACGCTGCGCGGTCGACGGGCGGCAGCAGCGTCGACCATGCCGCGATCACATCGTCGGCGCTGGCGTTGATCAGCAGCTCGCGCTCCTTCTCGAGGAAGGGCCGCAGCCGCGCCTCGCCCTCGATCGCGAGGCCGAACTCCTCGATGTTCTGCTCGCCCATCCCGGCGAGGAAGTCGAGCCCGCCGGCTCCGTACGGACCGGCGCCCGCGACCACCAGGACACCGGCGACGCGGTCCGGAAGGCCGGCGCCGCAGGCCAGCGCGTGCGGGCCGCCGCCCGACCATCCCGCGCATATGCACCGCTCGGCGCCGAGCTCGTCGAGCACCGCCTCCACGTCGGCGACGACGTCCGCGACGCACCGGCCGGCGTTGCGATCGGAGTCGCCGTAGCCAGGCCGCGACATCGTGATGAGGCGAAGACCGTGCTTCGAGGTGGCAGCCTGCGTGACCCGCGTCTGGACGCACGCGCCCGGGGTGCCGTGGTGATGCACGACCGGGATGGCGCCTTCCGGCCCACTAACGCGTACGTCGAGCCGCCGCCCGTCCCCGGCGGTGACGCGCACCGGTGTCGCGTCGCCCACCACCCGAATCTATAGGATTCGCTCGGTCGTGAAAGCGGCGGGCAAGGTCATCGTCGTCACCGGAGCCGGCAGCGGCATGGGCCGGCAGGTCGTGCTGCAGCTGATCCGCCGCGGAGCGCGCGTGGCCGCCGTCGACGTCAACGAGAAGACGCTCGCGGAGACCGCCGGCATGGCGGACGCCGGCGACTTGCTGGCGACCTTCACAGTCAACGTCACCGACCACGCCGCCGTCGACGCCCTGCCTCAACGAGTCATGGAGAAGTTCCGCTCCGTCGACGGGGTCATCAACTGCGCCGGCATCATCCAGCCATTCGTGCGCCTCAACGACCTCGATTACAAGACGATCGATCGCGTCTTCGACGTGAACTGGCGGGGGACGCTGTACATGACGAAGGCCTTCCTGCCGGTGTTGCTCAAGCGTCCCGAAGCGCACGTCGTCAACGTGTCCAGCATGGGCGGCTTCCTACCCGTCCCCGGGCAGACCGTCTACGGCGCGTCGAAGGCGGCGGTCAAGCTGATGACCGAGGGACTCTACGCGGAGCTCGCCGAAACCACGGTGCACGTCACGGTGGTGTTTCCAGGGGCGGTGGCCACGAACATCACGGTCAATTCCGGGGTGGACATCCCCGCCGGCGCGGATGCAGGCGGCCGCGCGCCGCGCACCCTCTCCGCGGAGAAGGCCGCGATCATCATCGTCGACGGTATGGAGCGCGATGCCTTCCGCGTCCTCGTCGGCTCCGACGCCAAGCTGATGGACCGCCTCTATCGCCTCAGCCCGCGGCGGGCGACCGCGTTCATCGCCGGCCAGATGAAGGGCCTGCTCGCCCGCCAGGGCTAGCGGCGCACGCGTGTGGCATTGACGGTCCGCGCGGCGACGCGCGCCGACGTACGGCGCGTGGCGGAGATCAAGGTCGCCAACTGGACCGATACATACGCGGCCCTGCTCGAGCCCGCCGTGCTGGCGCGCTTTCTCGACGTCGACGAGCAGGAGGCGCACCTGGCCGAGGATCTTGCGAACGTCGGAATCCTGCTCCTCGTGGCCAACGACGCCGAATCGGGCGTGGTCGGTTTTGCCCTGACCCACGTGGACGCGCGGCCAGAGCCCTGGCTCGAATCGCTGCACGTCGTGAGCGCTTGTCGCGGCACAGGCACGGGCACCGCGTTGATGCGCGCGACCGCAGCCGAGCTGCTCGCGCGGGGTCGCCACGCGCTTCGGCTTGGCGTGATCGAGGGCAACGAGGCGGCCGCTCACTTCTACGACCGCCTCGGCGCTTTGCGCACCGGCCGCGAGCCCGCGACATGGGCGGCCGGCGTGTGGCACGAGATCTTCCGTTGGCCGGACCTGCGAACGCTTACAATTCCGCCCGAATGAACAGCCCCGGCGACGGTTTTGGGTGGCCGTTCCAGGACCCGCAGTGGGCCTCGAAGATCCTCGTCCAGGGCCTGATCACCATCATCCCGATCGTGGGGTGGATCGCCACGACGGGCTGGCTCGCGATGACGATCGACAACTATCGGACCGGCCGCCGCGAGCTGCCGCCCGCTGGGTTCCACCTCGAGCGCGGCGTCGTGCTCTTCGTCGTCTACGTCATCTACGCAGTCGTGTTTGCGATTCCGGGCGGCGTCCTGCAGGGAGCGGGCAACAGCGGCAACAGCGCAGGCCTGGTCGCGCTCGGCAACCTGGTCAGCTTCGCCCTCAGCGTTCTGCTCGCCTTCCTCGCCCCGTCGGTGATCCTGCACACGTATCGCTCGGGCTTCAACGGCGGCTTCGACCTCAGCGGCATCTGGGAGATGGCGACGTCGAACATCACGAACACGATCATCGCCGGCGTCCTCATCTGGGTCGCGGGCCTGATCGGCGGCCTGGGCGTGATCCTGTGCTGCATCGGCCTGATCTTCACCATCCCCTACAGCGTGGCGATCATCGCCGGTGTGGTCACGTGGTACGAGCAGGCGATGTCCGGGCCGGCTTCCACGTCGGCGATGGCGCCGCCGCCACCACCTCCTCCTCCGCCCGCTCCGAGCGCCCCGACCGCCTAGGCGCTAGAAGCGCTCCGAAAAGGAGAAGGAGCGGAGCACACGCCCCGCCCCTTCGAACACCCCTCTGTCGTGGGTCGCTGAATTACCAGATCATCGTCAGCTGCCCGTCTCGGTCTCGGTGCCGCCGCCACCCTGGGCCTTGGCGTGGGCCGAGACGCATGCGCCGATGCCGCGGTTGCCAGGCTTGTCGCCGCGCGCGGCTTTGCAAGCCTTGACGAACGCCGGCTGACCGCCGCCGCCGCTCTCGCTGTTGGTCTCACCGTTGGTGCGTGCCACGCTGCTGACGCAGGCGCCGTGCACGCCGCCCGCGCCATGCGGGCAATTCCGCGCGGCGGAGGCCACGGCGTCACCGTGGCTGTCGCCGCCACCGAACGTGGCGGTCTCCGTCATCGCCAGGGCCGTCGCCGTGCCCAGCGTGAGCGCGGCTGCCGCCCCGAGAATCGCGAAGCGCAACTTGAGCATGAATTCCTCCTGTATCGACGGATGAGTACGACCCCGACCCCTCGGTGAGAAGCAATAACGCCGCCCGGGGCGCGACCAACCAAACTCCGCCCCGTACTCACCCTGTGGCAAGTTTTTTGACGCTCCGCCGTTGAACTACCCCGAAGTCACGTCGCAGCAACCCCTGGAGGTACACATGGCAGCACTACGTCGTAGCAGCGTCCTGGCAACGGTCCTTGAACTGATGGGCCTGGCCCCTCGAGCCAGGCCGGCGAGCAGCGGTCCCGGCTGCACCTGCGAGAGCTGCTTGCAGGCCTGGGACCGCCACCGCCCGGCGACCAAGCCGCACGCGCGCGACTCGCGCCGGCAGCTCCGCCCGGGCCTCTACTAGAAGGACGAGCTCGGGCTAGAGCGAGCTCAGCACCACGAGGTTGCTGAGGGACACGGCCGCGAGGCCGATCGTCACCCCCTGCACGGCGATGAGCGCGAAGCGGAAGGTGAGCCTCGCGATCCGATGATCCTCCTCGCGCACCTTGCGCGCGGCGGCGATCAGCGCCGAGGCGGCGGAGGCGACGATCAGGAGCTTGAAGGTCCAGAAGAGCGCGATGCCGCCGACCTGGAGCAGCTGGCTGCTGACGGGCATCGCCTCGATCGCGCCACGCGCGCGATCCACCGCCGTCGTCAGAGTGTCAGTCGCCTGACTTCCCAGGAGAAGGCCGCTCCACAGCACGGCCTGCCGGATCTCCACGAAGGTACAACGCATCGCCCGCTCGAGGTGGCGACGGGCCAAGGTGTCAAAGAGTTCGTCACGCGTTGCTTCTGTGGAGGTGGCGAATCACATGGACACGAAAACCCTCGTCCTGATCCTGGTGGTCGCTCTCGTCGTCGTCGTCCTTCTTCTTCTCATCCGCGCCGCGACCGGTGGCCGGCGCGCGCGCCCGCAGCTGCGGCCGCTGGCCGCGGAGTCGCGCGAGCGCTACGTCAACGAGTGGGACGAGATCGAGGCGAAGTTCGTCGATGCGCCCGAGCAGGCGGTGCGCGAGGCCGACGCTCTCGTCATGTCGGTGCTGCGGGAGCGCGGGCATCCTTTGACCGAGCGCGATCTGCCCGTGGAGGTGCAGCGCGCGCAGCGCTTCATGCACTCGCGCGACCGGACCGAAGGCATGCGCCAGGCGCTACTGCAGTACCGCGCCGTGATGGAGCGCATGGTCGGGCAGCAGGATGAGACGCGGCAGGACGTGCGCCGCAGGGAGTTGGCCTAGCGGCGTCTAGAGGCTGGGCGCGGTCACGTGCGGCCAGGCGTCGGAGACGGTGGCCAGCCGCGACGTGATCTCGCTCGTCCCCGCGATGCTGTAGATGTACGTGACTCCGGTCGGCGCCGGCTGGCCGCCGAAGCAGGTCGAGCATGCCTTCTCGCCGATGTAGAACACGAGGTCGTTGCTCAGGAAGCGCACGCCCGAGCGACCCGGAGGCGTCGTGTTCTGGACGCTGTTCGCCTGCACGCTGTAGAAACCCACGCCGTCGACGCCGCCTGAGGCCGTGAACGTGTACGCGATCCAGCGCCCGTCGGGCGAAGCCTTCGGGCGGATCCACGAGAGCGTCGTCATGGACGAGACGCCACCGGTCGGGTCCCAGCGCTTGACGCCGCCGCTCGCGTCGCGGAAGAAGAGCCTGCTGGGCACCGACGCCCAGACGGCCATCGTCCCGCCGGACGTCGAGTACACGAGGCCGCCGTCGCTCGCGCGCCGGACCTGGTCGGGCGCGGTTTCGCCGCTGCCGCCGACGTGGAAGGTCTGGAAGTAGGCGATGTACTGGCCGTCGGGCGAGAAGGCGAGAAAGCTGTCGTCCGACGATGGGCTCACGCCGCGGCCCGGCGCCGCCGGCAGCGTCGCCAGCACGCGGTTGCCGGACGCGTTGACGAGGTGCCAGGCGTTGCTGTCGAGGTAAGTGAGGGCGTTGCCGTCGGGGCTGAAGGCGTACTGGCCCGAGTCGAAACCTGAGCCGTAGGTCGCAAGCACCGCCGCGTCGCCGCCCGAGAGGTTGGTGCGGATGATCTGATTGGCCGGCGTCTCGTACGCGACCGCGGTGCCGCTGAGGAACTGAGGCGTGAGCACGTTGGTGTCGAACGTGCACAGGTTGCGCGCGTGGGCGGGGTCCTGGATGTCGCGGACGACCACCGTCGGGTCGCCGACCACGGTGCCGATGACGAGGTTGTCGCCGGCCGGCACGGGGGAGGCGCAGTGGACCGAGGTCGCGACCGTCCCTGGCGTCGAGGCGGGCACGCTGCTCGGGCTTGCGCTCGCCGATGCGCCCGAAGGCGTGCTCGTGGCGGTGGCCGGAGCTCCGCTCGTGTGCGCGACGGGCGTGGCTCCGCCGCCGCAGGAGGCGAGGGTCACCATCGCGAGCAGGGCCGCCGCCCCGGCCGTTCGCACGCGGTAACAGTAACGATCGGGCCGTTAAAGGGATATGGCCACAGCGAAGCAGAAAACAGCGGCGAAGCGGAACATCAAGAAGGCGTCGACGGCGGCGAAGAAGAAGCGGACGATCTCCAACCTGCCGAAGAGCACGCGGACCGCGCTCGGCAAGCAGGCGAACAAGGTCAAGCGCTCGCGGTGATCCGCTCCCACGCGCGGCGGCGGGCCGCCTCGTCGCTGCTCACGCCGTCGCGCTCGGCCGCCTGGAGGATCGCAAACACGGCATCGTCGATGGCGGCCAGGCGCGCGTCGAGCGTCGCTCGCGACCAGCGCAGCGTCTCCAGCCCGCCGCCGTGCAGCACGCCGCCCGCGTTGATCACGAAGTCGGGCGCGTAGGCGATGCCGCGCTCGCGCAGGCGTACGCCGTCGGCCGCAGTCTCGAGCTGATTGTTGGCGGCGCCGGCAACGGCGCGGCAGCGCAGCTCGGGGATGGTGCGCGCGTTGAGGACGCCGCCGACCGCGCAGGGCGCCAGCACGTCGCACTCGGTCGCCAGCGCCTGCTCGGGCGCGACGGTCTCGATCCCGCTCGCGGACAGGCGGCGCAGCCGCTGCGGGTCGATGTCGGCGGCGATCACGTGGGCGCCCGCCTCCGTCAGCAGCTCGATGAGCCGGCCCCCGACTCCGCCCGCGCCGTGCACGACGACGGTGCGCCCGCGCAGGTCGTCGGAGCCGAACACGTAGCGGCACGTCGCCCGGATGCCGTGAAGCACACCGACCGCGGTGTCCGGAGCGGTGTCGCCTGAGCCGCCCGCCTTCTCGGTCTTGCAGAAGACGTAGGGCGTCGCCTCGGCGATCAGGTCCATATCGGCGGCCGATGTGTTCATGTCGGGCGCGCAGCTGTACAGGCCGTGCAGGGAGTTGACGAAGGCGCCGAACTCGCGCATGAGGCGGTGCCGGGCCTCGCCCGTCGGGATCTCAGGGGAGGGCAGCGCGATGACGGCCTTGCCCCCGCCGAAGGGAAAGTCGACGCTGGCGAACTTCAGCGTCATCGCCTCGGAGAGGCGCATGCCATCCGTTAGCGCGTCGTCGAGCGCGGGGTAGTGCTTCATCCGCGTCCCGCCGGCCGCCGGGCCGAGGACCGTGGAATGGACGCAGACCAGCATCGTCACGCCGCTCGAGTGATCGCGGTGGATGCTGACCGACTGGCCTTCCCAGTCTTCGATCTGCCGCTGCACGACGTGAATCTACGTCGTTCGGTTAAGCCGCTTTCGGGTGCTCGACGACCGCAAGCACGCGGGGTGCGACGAAGCGCGCCGTCCGCACCACGCCGCCGGTGCGCGTGAGCTCCCGAACCTCGACTGTCGTGCGCGAGCTGCGCACCTCGACGCTGCGCCCGGCGCGCGTCGCCTCGATGTTGTACTCGCGCGCGACGCCGCCGCCGGCGTCGACGAGAACCTCGACGAAATCTCCCTTGGCCATATCTCTTTGTTATTCCCGGCCAGGGCCGAGCTCAAGCGTTCTAGAGGCATGACCGCCGAGCCGCCGAAGGGCGCCCACACGGTCGCCGACCTGGCCGAAGCCGCCGCCTCCTGCCATGCCTGCGACCTGTGGGAGAACGCCACGCAGACGGTCTTCGGGGAGGGTCGCGAGGGGTCGAAGCTCGTGCTCGTAGGCGAGCAGCCGGGCGACCAGGAGGACCTGCAGGGGGAACCATTTGTGGGCCCTGCCGGCCGCCTCCTCCACAAGGCGCTGGAAGCTGCTGGCATCGACCGCCGCCAGGTCTACGTGACCAACGCGGTGAAGCACTTCCGCTGGACGCGCCGCGGCAAGCGCCGCCTGCACGAGAAGCCGAACGCGGGGCAGATCCGGGCCTGCAAGCCCTGGCTCGCGGCGGAGATCGAGGTCGTGGCGCCGAGCATCGCCGTCCTGATGGGCGCCACCGCGGCCCAGGCCGTGATGGGGCCGGCGTTTCGCGTGAGCAAGGACCGGGGCAAGGTCATGCCCTCGCCGCTGGGCGTCCCGGTGTTGGCGACCGTGCACCCGTCGTCGATCCTTCGCGCCACCGACGACGAGTCGCGCGAGGTCGCCTACGCGTCGTTTGTCGCCGACCTGAAGGTTGCCGCCCGCCGGGCCTAGGTCGCACAATGCGGCGTCGATGCCGCTGCTCCCGCTCGACTCCCAGAACCAGTACCGCGATCGCTACCGGCGCCTGCGCCCCGGATGGTCGCCGAGCGGTGACCAGCTCGAGGCGATCGTGCGCGGCTACATCACGCGCGAAAGCAACGTGCTCGACCTTGGCTGCGGCCGCGGCGGCGTCGCCGAGGTCGTGTGGCGCGACGTCCGGCTCGCGGCCGGGATCGACCCCGACCTCGCCTCGCTGACGGGCCACCGCGCGGCGGGGATGCCGGTCGTGCGCGCCGTCGGCGAGAACCTGCCGTTCGCGACCGGGTCGTTCGACGTCGTCGTCTCGGTGTGGGTCCTCGAGCACCTCGCCGACCCGATGTCGACCTTCATCGAGGTCGCGCGCGTGCTCAGGCCGGGCGGGCACTTCGTGTTCTTGACGCCGAACATGCGCAACCCGCTGATGGTGATCAACCGCATCGGCAAGGCTTTGCCTGGGCTGCAGCGCCGGCTCGTGCCGCGCGTCTACGGCCGCGACGAGGCCGATACCTTCCCGGTGCGCTACCGCGCCAACACCGAGCGCGACATCAAGACCTATGCGCTCGGCTCGGGCCTCCGCGTGCAAGAGCTGCGGGTGGTGCCGGACCCCACGTACCTGGCGATGAACGGCGTGATGTTCAACGCGTCGGTGGCGGGCGAGCGTCTGATGCCGAAGGGGTGGGGCCTCCACCTCGTCGGCGACCTAGTCAGGACCTAGGAGGTAGCCCATCCGGCGCGGCGTGCGCGCCACCTGGGAGACGAAGAAGCCCGGCACGCGGCCCTGCTCCTCGGCGGTCTCCTTGGCGATCATCGCGCGGCGCACGACCATCGCACCCCACGAGCGGAACGGCTCTGGCGGGAAGGCGGGCGGGCGCGCGTTGACCATGGGCAGGCGCGCCGCGTCCGTGTCCGCGCCGCTGATCAGGTCGGCGAGAGCCTCGCCGGCGACGCGCGTGGGCGCGACGCCGTTGCCCGTGTAGCCGCACGCGAAATAGACGTTCGAGGAGCCGGCGCGGCCAAACGTCGGCAGGTGCGTCGGCGAGACGTCGATGGGTCCACCCCACGCGTCCTCGATGGGCACGCCGGCGAACGATGGGAACATGAGGCGAAAGCCCTCGGCCGTCTCGCGCACGGCGCGCGCGTCGTGCGTGAACATATCGTCGACGGTGCGGCGCGCGCGGCCGCCGCCGCCGCCGAAGGCGATCCGGCCGTCGGGCGTCGTCCGGAAGTAGCGCAGCGAGACCCGGAAGTCGCTGATGAGCTCGCCCCCCGTCCAGCCGATCTCACGCAGGCGGTCCGGCGCCGGGGCGGTGAGCACGATGTAGCTGCTCCATGCGACGAGCCGGCGGTTCACCTGCGGCCAGCCCACGCCCCACGCGTTGACGGCGAGGACCGCGTGCCTGGCGCGCACCGTGCCGCCCGGCGTGATCGCGGTGGTGCCGTCGAGGCGCGTCACCGGCGTGCCTTCGTAGATCTTCACGCCGCGCTCGAGGACGACGCGACGAAGCCCGCGCGCGAGGCGGGCCGGCTGCACGCTGGCGCCCTCGCGCATGTACGCGCCGCCGCGGAACGCCGGCGACGCGCACCGCGCCTTGACCTCCGCCGCGGTCAGCGGCACGAGCTCATCGCCGGCGCCGGCCTCGCGCGCGTCCCGGATCATCTCCTCGCAAAGCCGCTCGTGCGCCGTGGCGGTGACGGCGTACATGTAGCCGCCGGTGCGGTACCAGGCGTCGACGCCGTGCTGCTCGCAGAACGCGCCTATGCCCGTGATGCTCGCCGAGATCGCGCGGCACGCCCGCACGGCGGCGTCGCGCCCGTAGAGCGTGATCAGGCCGTGGAGCTCGTCCCACCACGCGCTGGCGAAGCCGCCGTTGCGGCCGCTGGGCCCGCCGCCGCAGATGTCCTGCTCGAGGACGACGACGCCGAGCTTCGGGTTTCGCTCGGTGAGGAAGTAGGCGGTCCACAGCCCGGTGTAGCCGCCGCCGACGATGACGACGTCGGCGTTGACGTCGGCCGCCAGGGGCGGGCACTCGGCGCCGGGGTCGTGGGCGAGCGCCTCGCGGAGCCACCAGCTGCGCTGGGCTCCGGGCGTGAGGGCTGCGCCGGTGAGGTTCAGGTCGACGTCTTGTGCCACCTATTCTTCGGCGATGAGGTTAGACGCTTACACGATCGTGCTTCTGCGGCGCCCGGCCGGCTCGCCTCATTTCACGGACGAGCAGCTGGCGGAGATCCAGCGCGGCCACCTCGCGTTCAACGCCCGCATGCGTGAGGAGGGCCACGCGCTGGTCAACGGCCCGTTCGACGGCCAGCCGGACGAATCGTGGCGCGGCCTGAGCGTTTTTCGAACCTCACCCGAGGAGACGCGGCGCCTCATGGCCGGGGACCCGGCGGTCCAGGCGCGGCGGCTGACCTTCGACATCTTCACGTGGCTCATGCCTGAGGGGTCACTGGGCGACCGCCCCGCGGCGACAATTGGGGAATGAACTTGAGCATCGGCGTCCTGCTGATCATCCTGGCGCTCATCGCGTTCGTCCTTGCCGCCACGGGCTGGACCTGGCGCAAGACCGACCTCATCGCCGTGGGCCTGGCACTGTTCACCCTTTCGCTGCTGATCGGGAGGTTGTCCCACATCACACTCGGCACGTTGATCCTGCTGCTTTCCTTCCTCGCCTTCGTGGCCGCGGCGATCGGATGGCGCTACCGGAAGGTGAACCTGATCGCCGCCGGGCTCGCCCTCTACACGCTGGGCCTGCTCGTCACTTAGCCGCGGCCGGGACCCTGGTCGCGCCGCCGCCTGTAAGGCGCGCGGCGATGACGACGGGCACGATCGTGACCAGGATGACGAACGACACCACGACGTTGACCTCGGGCAGGCGCTGGCCCAGCCGGATGGCGCCGAAGATCCAGAGCGGCAGCGTGTTCTGCGCGCCCGCGGTGAACGTGGTGACGATGACCTCGTCGAACGACAGCGCGAACGCGAGCATGCCGCCGGCGACGATCGAGGTCGAGATGAGCGGGAGCGTGATGTCGCGGAACGTGCGAAACCCGTTTGCGCCGAGGTCCATCGCCGCCTCGATGAGCGAGCCCTGCGTCCGCCTCAGCCGCGCCAGCACGTTGTTGTAGACCACGACGATGCAGAAGGTCGTGTGGCCGATGACGATCGTCCACAGCGAGAGAGGGAAGCCGCCGAAGCTGAAGAAGGCCTGCAGCGAGATCCCGGTCACGATCCCGGGCAGGGCGAGCGGGAGGATGAACATCAGGCTCACGACCTCCTTGCCGAACCACGTCATGCGGTGGATGGCGAAGGCGGCGCACGAGCCGAGGACGAGGGCCACCACCGTGGCGGCGAGCCCCACCTGCACCGAGAGGCCGAGGGACGTCCTGACCTGCTCGTCCTGCCACGTCGAGGTGAACCATTTGAGCGTCAGCCCCGGAATGGGCCAGCTCTCGATGTTCGAGGTGTTGAAGGCGTAGACGAAGATCAGGACGATCGGCGTGAACAGGAAGATGAGCACCAGCGCGACCCAGGCGCGCAGCAGGACGCGGGTCGCCACGCTCTCCATCAGAGCGCCTCGAACGCGCCCAGGCGCTGGGCGACGAGCAGGTAGACGGCCATGATCGCGACCGGGATGATCGCCAGCGCGGCCGCGAACGGGATGTTGTTCGCGATGCCGACGTTGGCGTAGATGACGTTGCCGATGAAGCTCGACCCGGCGCCTCCGACCAGGATCGGTGTGATGTAGTCGCCGAGCGTGAGCGAGAAGGTGAAGATCGAGCCTGCCACCGCGCCCGGCAGGACGAGCGGCAGCACGATGTCGCGCACGGCGCGCCACCGGCGCGCGCCGAGGTCGGCGGCGGCCTCGAGCAGCGACTCGGGCACGCGCTCGAGCGCGGCGTAGACGGGGATGATCATGAACGGCAGCCAGATGTAGGAGAAGACGACCCACATTGCGACGTTCGTGTAGCCGATCTCCGGCGCCGGCAGGCCGAGCGACCTCAGGCTCCAGTTGAGCAATCCGTTGTGGTTGAGGATCAGGATCCACGCGTACACGCGCGCCAGGTAGCTCGCCCACAGCGGCAGCAGGACGGCGGCGAACAGCAGCGTCTGCGTCCGGCGCGAGGCGACGCGGGCCATGAAGTACGCGAACGGGAACGCGAGCACCGCGTCGGTGATCGTGACCACCGCGGCCATGAGCACCGTGCGCCCGATGATCGAGTGGTACGCGGCCCCCTCGAAGATCTGCTCGAAGTTCGCCGTGCTCCACACCTGGACGATCTCGGTCGTGAACGGGTCGATGGTCCAGAACGCGGTGACGAGAAGGGTGACCAGCGACGCGAGGTAGATGACGACGAACCACCCCAGCGGCGGGGCCAGCAGCAGCAGCTGCCGCAGCCAGGCGTAGCGCCAGAAGAACGCGGAAAAGGGAACGGCCCCGCCCGACTTCGAGCGAGGCCGTCGCGCGGTTTCTACCGCCAATCCGCTAGCCCTTGATCGTGGTCCAGGCCGACACCCACTGGTCGTAGGGGATGCAGCTCTCGCTGCCGTCGGCGCAGGTCGAGATCGGGGTCTTCCAGAACTTGATCGTGTCGAAGTAGGAGCCCGGCGCGTTGGCGTGGTACTGCGCGCAGGAGCCCGCCTGCAGCGCCTCCATCTGGGCGCACGCCTGCGTGTTCACCGGCGTCTCGCCGAAGAACAGCGCCTGCATCGCCTGCACCTTCGCCGTGCTCACGTACTGGGTCCAGAGATAAGCGCAGTTCGGGTGCGGCGCCTTCGTCGCGAGCATCCAGGTGTCGCCCCATCCGGTCGCGCCCTCGTCGGGGATGGTCTCGTCGACCTTCGCGCCGGCGGCCTTGAGCTGGATCGTCTGGTAGGGCCACGCCGCACCGACGACGACGTCGCCGTTCTGGAACAGCGAGATCTCATCGGAGGCGAGCGCCCAGTACTTCTTGATGAGGGGCCGCTGGTCGGTCAGCAGCTTCACCGCGGCGTCGAACTGCGTCTTGGTCAGCTCGTATGGGTCCTTGATACCGAGCTTCGGCTGCGACTTGCTGAGGTAGAGCGCCGCGTCGGCGATCTGGATGGGGTTGTCGGGCACGGTGATCAGGCCCTTGTTCGCCTGGTCGTAGATCACCGACCAGCTGGTCGGCTTGTTCGGGAACTTGACCGTGCTGTAGAGGAGCGTGTTGGGTCCCCATTGCAGGGAGATGCCGTAGTGGACGCCGCTGATCGTGTTGTAGGGCGGGTTCTTGAAGTAGGTCTGGAAGTTGTTGTAGTCGGGGATCAGCTTCTCGTTCATCGGCCGCACGTCGCCGCCGTATATGAGGCGCAGGTCGGCGTCACCGGAGGCCGACACCATGTCCCACTGCCCGCCGCCGCCGTCCTTCATGAGGCTCACCATCTCGTCGGACGAGCCCGCGTACTTGGCGTTGATGACGCAGCCGGTCTCCTGCGTGAACGGCTTGGCCCACGAGTCGTCGACGTAGCCTTCCCACGCGATCAGGTTCAGAGCGCCTTCGCCCTGGCCGACCTTGTCGAGCGGTTTCATGTTCGCGGTCGGCGGCGGCTTCTGCGTGCTGCCGCCGGTGCTGGGCGAAGAGCCGCATGCCACCAGCAGGACGGCGATGACCGCCGCCAGAGCTCCGAACTTCATCCTGTTCTCCCTCCCTCTGTTGTGAGGACGTAAGTGTGGTCGCGGGTCCAGGCCAGCCGCACCGGCCGACCCTCGAACTTCTCGGCGTCGCCCGTGGCGTCCATATTTTGACGCACGGCCACCAGCTGCTCCCCGCGGTCGAGGTGGACGACGTAGCGCGTCGTCATGCCGACGTACACGACCTCCTCGACCTTGCCGGGCTCGACGACCATCCCCGGCTCCGGCTCCTCTCCCTCCGCGAGCATGCGGATCTTCTCCGGCCGGACGACGAACCGAACGCCGTCGCGCGAGAGGACGTTGGAGATGCCGATGAACCCGGCCACGAACTCGGTGGCCGGGCGCTCGTACACCTCCACCGGCGAGCCGAGCTGCTCGATGCACCCGTTCGCCATCACGGCGAGCCGGTCGCTCATCGTCAGCGCCTCCTCCTGGTCGTGCGTCACGTAGACGAAGGTGATCCCGACCTCCTGCTGGATCTGCTTCAGCTCGATCTGCATCTCCTGGCGGAGCTTCAGGTCGAGGGCGCCGAGCGGCTCGTCGAGGAGCAGCACTTCCGGCTCGTTGACGACCGCGCGCGCGAGCGCGACGCGCTGCCGCTGGCCGCCCGACAGCTGGCTCGGGCGGCGGTGGCCGAGACCGGTGAGCCGGACCATCGCCAGCGCTCGCTCGACGCGTTTCTCCCGCGCCGGCCTGGAGACGCCCTTGACGCGGAGGCCGTACGCGATGTTGTCGGCGACACTCATGTGCGGAAACAGCGCGTAGTCCTGGAACACCGTGTTGGTTTCGCGCACGTATGGCGGAAGGTTGGTGACGTCGCGGCCTCCGAGCTCGATGCGGCCCGCGTCCGGGCGTTCGAAGCCCGCGATGAGGCGCAGCAGCGTCGTCTTGCCCGAGCCCGACGGGCCGAGCAGCGTGAAGAACTCGCCCTCGTCGACCACGAGGTCGACGCCGTCGACCGCGACGACCGAGCCGTAGCTCTTGCGGACGCCCTCGAGCTTGAGTGCGGGCTTTCGGGGACCTTCGGTCTCAGTCAAGCGAGGCCATGACGTGCTTGATCTGCGTGTACTCCTCGAGCGAGTACACGGACATGTCCTTGCCGTAGCCGCTCTGCTTGTAGCCGCCATGCGGCATTTCGTTGACGAGCGGGATGTGCGTGTTGATCCATACGGTGCCGAACTGCAGCTTGCGCGCCATGCGCAGCGCGCGGCCGACGTCGCGCGTCCAGACCGAGGCCGCGAGGCCGTAGTCGACGCCGTTCGCCCAGGCAAGCGCCTCGTCCTCGTCGCTGAAACGCTGCACGGTGACGACCGGGCCGAACACTTCCTTCTTCACGATCTCGGCGTTCGGTCCCTTGGGCACGACGACGGTCGGCTCGAACCACGACCCGGCCTTCTTGATCCGCGCGCCGCCGGTGAGCACCTCGGCGCCGTCCTTTCGCGCCCGGTCGACGAAACCCGAGACGCGCGTCAGCTGCTCCTCGGAGACAAGCGGCCCCATCTCGGTGTCGTCCGCCAGAGGGTCGCCGACCTTCAGCCCCTTGACCGCGGGCACGAGGTCGCCGAGCAGCTTCTCGTGGATCTGGGGACCGGCAAGCACGCGGGTGGCCGCGGTGCAGTCCTGGCCGGCGTTGAAGTAGCCGCCGATCTTCACCCACTCGACGACCTTCTCCAGGTCGGCGTCGTCGAAGACGATCACCGGCGCCTTGCCGCCGAGCTCGAGGTGGACGCGCTTCAGGGTCTGCGAGGCGGCCTTCGCGATCTCCTTGCCGGTGGCGACGTCGCCCGTGAGGCTGACCATGCCGACGCCCGGGTGGCGGACTATGCCGGCCCCGACCGGCTCGCCGTCGCCGGTGATGACGTTGAGCACACCGGCCGGCAGGATGTCCGCGGCCAGCTCGGCGAGCTTGAGCGCCGTGAGCGGCGTCCACTCGCTCGGCTTGAGGACCACGGTGTTGCCGGCGGCCAGCGCCGGGCCGATCTTCCAGGCCGCCATCATCAGCGGGTAGTTCCACGGCGCGATCGAGCCCACGACGCCGATCGGCTCCCGGCGCAGCATGCTCGTGAAGCCGGCCATGTACTCGCCTGTCGCGCGTCCTTCTAGAGTGCGGGCCGCGCCGGCAAAGAAGCGCAGGCAGTCGACGATGGGCGGGATCTCCTCGGATTTCGTCGTCGCGAGCGGCTTGCCGACGTTCTCCGACTCGATGCGGGCGAGCTCGTCGCCGTTGTCCTCGATCGCCTGCGCCAGCTTGAGCATGCGCTCGCTGCGCTCGCGCGGGGTGGTGTCCGACCATCCGCCGTCGAAGGCCTTGCGCGCGGCGGCGACTGCCCTGTCGACGTCCTCCTGCGTGCCCTTCGGCACGTGCGCGATGACCTTGCCGGTGGCGGGGTTGACGATCTCCTGGCTGTCAGCGCCGGAGCCTTCCATCCACTCGCCGCCGATGAACATCCAGTGACGTCGAAGCGTCGTGCTCATTCCTTCGCCCTCCCCTTTGGGTGACTACGCGCCGATGGCGGCGCCGAGGATGTCGAGTCCCTCTTCCAGCTGTGCGTCCGGGATCGTGAGCGGCATCAACGTCCGGATGACGTTGTGGTGCACGCCGCAGCGGAGCAGGATCAGGCCTTTCTCCCGCGCGCTCGCGAGGATGCCCGCCGTCTCCTTGTCCGCCGGCTCCTTGGTCTTGCGGTCGCGGACGAGCTCCATGCCCATCATCGCGCCGAGGCCGCGGACGTCACCGATGAGCTCGTGGTCCTGCGCCCACGTGCGCATCCGCTCCTCGACGACCGAGCCGATGCGCGCCGCCCGCTCGGGCAGCTTCTCGTCCCTCATCACGTCCATCACGGCAACAGCGGCGGCGCACGCGACCGGGTTGCCGCCGTACGTGCCGCCGAGGCCTCCGGGGTCGGGCGCGTCCATCACCTCGGCGCGGCCGACCACGCCGCTCAGCGGGAACCCGGCGGCCAGGCTCTTGGCCACGGTCATGAGATCCGGCTGCACGCCCGCGTGCTCGATGGCGAAGAGCTTGCCCGTGCGGCCGAAGCCGGTCTGGATCTCGTCGACGATGAGCAGCATGCCGTGCCTGGTCGTGAGCCGGCGCAGCTCCTGGAGAAACTGAGGCGGAGCGGGCACGAAGCCGCCCTCCCCGAGCACGGGCTCGATGACGATCGCGGCCACGCGCTTGGGGGAGACCTCGGACTCGAGGAGGCTCTCGAGGTCGGCGAGCGCCGCCTCGGCCGTCCAGCCGCGGTACGTATAAGGAAAGGGCGTCTGGTAGATCTCCGGCGCGTAGGGGCCGAAGTTCTGCTTGTACGGCTGCACGCTGCCGGTGAGGCTCAGGGTGAGGAGGGTGCGGCCGTGGAAGCCGCCGCGGAAGCTGATCACGGCCTCGCGGCCGGTGGCCGCGCGGGCGATCTTGACCGCGTTCTCGATCGCCTCCGCCCCGGTGGAGAAGAAGACGGCCTTCCTGTCGCCCTCGATCGGCGTCACCGCGCACAGCCTCTCGGCCAGTCGCAGGTAGGACTCGTAGTGGACGACCTGGAAGGAGGTGTGGGTGGCGTTCTGGAGCTGCCCCTCGACCGCTTCCATGATCCGCGGGTGGGCGTGGCCGACGTTCATGACCCCGATGCCGCCGGCGAAGTCGATGTAGCGCTTGCCGCTGACGTCCCACAGCTCGGAGCCCCGTGCCCGCGCGGCGGTTATCGGGTGGGAGCTCGTGATCCCGCGCGGGACGTACTTTGCGCGCAGCTCGGCGAGGTCGGCCTCGGAGACGTGGGTCGCGGCCACGCGGCCATCTTAGGGGCTACCATCGCGGGCAGGTGGAGGGGGCGGAGGAGGCGGTTGCACGGTTGTGGCCGGGCAAACACGCTCTCATCGCCGAGCTGGGCGGCGGCATCACCAACCGCAACTTCAAGGTCGACGTCGACGGCGAGTCGTTCGTGCTCCGCATGGGCGGCGCCAAGACCGGTCTGCTGGGCATCGACCGCGAGGTGGAGTACGAGGCCGGCGAGCGCGCGTTCGAGGTCGGCGTCGGGCCCGAGCTGATCGCCTTCCTGCCCGAGGAGGGATGGCTCGTCGCGCGCTTCGTCGACGGCCGGTCGATCCCGGTGGTGGAGATGCGCCGGCCGGACGTGCTGCCGCGCGTGGCCCAGGCCCTGCGCAGCTTCCACGACTCGGCCGAGATCCCGGGCCGGTTCGACGCGTTCGAGATCGTGGAGACGTACCGCGCCGAGGCGGAGGCGCACGGCGTGACCATCCCGCGCGATTACGCGGCCGCGCGCGCGACCGCGGAGCGCATCCGCGCCCAGCGGGGAGCGCAGCCGCTGTGCCCCTGCCACAACGATCTCCTCAACGCCAACTTCCTCGACGACGGCGCGATCAAGATCGTCGACTGGGAGTACGCCGGCATGGGCGATCGCTTCTTCGACCTCGCCAACTTCTCCGTCAACCACGAGTTCGGCGTCGAGGAGGACCGGCGGCTCCTCGAGGCGTACTTCGGCGCCGCCCGCGACTCGGACCTCGCCGCGTTGAGGCTGATGCGGTTCATGTCCGACTTCCGCGAGGCGATGTGGGGAGTGCTGCAGTCCGGCATCTCCGAGCTCGACTTCGACTTCGCCGGGTACGCGGCCAAGCACTTCGCGCGTCTGCACGCGACCGCCGCCGACCCGGTGTTCGAGGCCGATCTCTCGGAATAGAGCGCGCCTATGCAACGCATCAAAACAATCGATCCCGTTTATCAACGCAACACGCCTAGGCTGCGCGTTAGTGATAGCGATGGGCAGCGAAGAGGCCGTTCTCTACGGATCCGACGAATGCGACGAGACCCGCGCCATCGCGCAGCTGCTGCGCGAGATGGGGGTCGACTTCCGTTTCAAGGTCGTGAACCGCGACGCCGCGGCGCAGCTCGAGTGGGAGCAGCTCGACGGCGAGCGCGTGCCGATGCTGCGCATGGGCAACCGCGCGATCGTGCGCGGGCTCGACCAGGTCCGCATCCAGCAGCTGTTCGGTTGGGTGGGCTGCTGAGCTAGCGACCGGTCCGGTACGTGATGTGCGTCACCCGCGGTGACGCCACCACCGCGGTCGGCGTCAGCTCTAGCTCGCCGACGCCCTCGAGCAGCCGCTCGCCTGCGCCGAGGACGATGGGGACGATGTGCAGGTGAAGCTCGGCGATCGCGCCCGCGCGCAGGTACTGCTGGATCGCATGGGCGCCGCCGGCGATCTGCACGTCCCGGTCGCCCGCCGCGGCGCGGGCCCGTGTCAGCGCCGCGTCCGCGCCCTCGGTGACGAAGTGGAACGTGGTCCCGCCCTGCATCACGAGAGGCGCGCGCGCGTGGTGCGTGAGCACGAACACCGGGCGGTGGTACGGCGGGTCCTCGCCCCACCAGCCTCTCCAGGTTTCATCCCAGGCGCCGGTGCCGCCGCCGAACATGCGCCGGCCCATGATGAAGGCGCCGACGTCGGCGTTCGAGGCCAGGGCGTCGACGATCGCCGAGTCGGGCGTTTCGGGGACCGGTGGAAGACCCTGCATGCGGGCCCACGCCGCGGTCTCGAACATCCACTCGTGGAGGCGCAGGCCGCCCTCGCCGATCGGGTTCTCGAGCGACTGGTTGGGACCGGCCGTGAAGCCGTCGAGCGAGATGGACTGATGACAGAGGACGCGACCCACGGTCAGGACCGCACGCGCGAGCCGGCCGGGTCGTAGAGCGGCTCGGCGGTGATCGAGCCACGGACCCAGCGCCCGAAGATGTCGACCTCGACCGCCGTGCCGGCGGTGCACCCGGACGGCACGTAGGCGTAGGCGATCGACCGGTCCAGCGTGTAGCCGTAGCCGCCGCTCGTCACCCTGCCCACGACGGTGCCGTCGATCCGCACCGGCTCGGAACCGAGCACGACCGAGCGGGGCTCGTCGAGGACGAGGCAGGCGAGCCTGGTCTCGGCCGGTGACTCGCGCCGCTTGCGCAGCGCCGCGCGGCCGATGAATTCGCCCTTGTCGAGCTTGACGAACGCGCCGAGCCCCGCCTGGTACGGGTCGGTGTCGGGCGTGATGTCCGCGCCCCACACGCGGTAGCCCTTCTCCAGGCGCAGCGAGTCGACCGCCTTGTAGCCGCCCGGCGTAAGGCCCGAGCCGTGCCCCGCCTCGCGGATCGTGTCCCACAGGCGCAGGCCGTACTCGCTCGGGCAGTAGAGCTCCCAGCCGAGCTCGCCGACGTACGTGACGCGAAGCGCGAAGCAGGGGACGCTGCCGACCGCGAGCTCGCGCGCGTGCATGAAGGGAAACGCGGTGTTGGCGAGGTCCGCCGGCGTCGTCTTCTGCAGGATCGCGCGCGCGTCCGGCCCCCACAGGCCGACGCAGGCGTAGGCGGAGGTGACGTCCTCGACCTCGACCGAGCCGTCCTCGGGCGCGTGGTCGCGGATCCATGAGTAGTCGTGCATGCCGAACGCCGTACCGGTGACGATGCGGAACCGGTTCTCGCCCAGGCGCGTGACCGTGAAGTCGCACTCGATGCCGCCGTCCTCGTTGAGCATCTGCGTGTATGTGAGCGCGCCGGTGGCGCGGGCGACCCGGTTGCCGCACATGCGCTCCAGGAACGCGGCCGCGCCGCGACCGCGCACCTCGATCTTGGCGAAGGAGGTGAAGTCGAAGATCGCCGCCGACTCGCGACAGGCGCGGTGCTCGACGCCGATCGCGGGCGACCACAGCCGCCCGGCCCAGCCGTGCGGACGCAGCGACCGGTCGCCCGCGGTGCCGTTGGGCTCGAACCAGTTCACCCGCTCCCACCCGGACTTCTCCCCGAACGCCGCGCCGAGGTCCTTCAGCCGTGCGTAGAGCGGCGACACGCGCAGGGGCCGGCCGGCGCTTCGCTCGTGGCCGGGGTACTTGACGTCGTAGTACGTGGAGTAGACCTCGTACGTGCGCGCCAGCGTGTACTCGCGGCTCGCGTAGGCGCGGCCGAACCGGCGCGAGTCCATCTCCCATACGTCGAGGCTCGGCTTGCCGTCGACGATCCACTCCGCGACGAGGCGGCCCATGCCGCCCGCGCCGGCGAGGCCGTGGGCGCAGAAGCCGGCGGCGACCCAGAAGCCGCGCACGTCGCTGGGGCCGAGGATGAACTCGTTGTCCGGCGTGAACGCCTCGGGGCCGTTGACCAGGCGCACGACCTCCGCGTCCCTCAGCGACGGCGTCCTCACGATGGCGTTGGCCATCAGCGGCTCGAATCGCTCCCAGTCCGGCTCGAGCAGCCTGCCGTTGAAGTCGGCGGGGATGCCGTCGAGGCCCCACGGCTGCGGGTTGCGCTCGTACCCGCCCATGACGAGGCCGCCGGACTCGGGCCGGTAGTAGACGAGCAGCGAAGGGTCGCGCATCGTCGGCATGTCGAGCGGAAGGCCCGACGGCCTTGTGATCAGGTACTCGTGCGCGAACGGCACGAGCGGGACGTTGACGCCGGCCATGGCCCCGATCTCGTGCGCGAACATGCCGCCGGCGTTGACGACCAGCTCGGTGGCGATGTCGCCCTTGTCGGTGCGCACGCCGGCGACGCGGCCGTTCTCGACGGTGACGCCGGTGACGCGCGTCTCCTCGCACACCTCGGCCCCGCGCCTGCGCGCGCCCTCGACGAGAGCGAAGGTCAGCTGGCTCGGGTCGATGTAGCCGTCGGTGGGCAGGAACGCCGCGCCGAGCACGCCGTCGGCCGTCATCGGCGGGAACATCTTCTGCGCCTCCTCAGCCGAGACCAGCTCGAGCGGCAGGCCGAAGGTCTTCGCCCACGCCGCCTGTCGCGTGAGCTCCTCCATCCGCTCCTGGCTCGAGGCCAGGCGCAGCGATCCGACCTCCCGCCATCCGGTCTCGCGCCCGACCTCGTCCCCCAGCGTGCGGTAGAGGTCGACCGAGTTGATCATCATCCGGGTCAGGCTCAGCGAGCCGCGAAGCTGGCCGACCAGGCCGGCGGAGTGGAACGTCGAACCG
>CAYWTI010000021.1:0-6799 GCA_964461175.1 uncultured Actinomycetes bacterium
GAACCGCTCGACTGGCAGTCGCATTGGTGCGGCCCAGATCTCGACCTCGGGTCTGCGAGCCCCACATTGATCAGCCCGTCGTTGATGTTCACATCGGGCAAGTACGGCCAGGGCTTCCTCCTCAGCCCGACCGCGCTCGGAACAATCAACGGCCAGCTGTTCCCTGCACGGTCGCCGTACACCGGGGCCGACGTATGCCACGGCAGTCACTCGGACGCGACGTTCGGATCGTTCGCCTACGCAGCGCCGCGCATCTACATCGAGTGCAACGGCAACGGTCTGGTCTCGCTGACGGTGAATCCGTCGGCACCGAGCTTCAGCACGTGCGACTCGAGCTGCACGGCCGCGGGGTCGTGGAACGTCGGCGGGGGAACCACATTCGGGCCCCCCATCGTCGCCGGCGGCGCGGTGTGGGTGGCCGACGTCGGCGGCAGCGGCCTGTACGGCTTCAACGCCACCACCGGCGCTCAGGTCTTCCACAGCGCTTCGTTCGGGGTGACGCACTTCACCACGCCCAGCGAAGCCGGTGGCCAGATCTTTGTGGGGGCGGACACCGTCGTCCGCTCATTCAACATGGTCGCGGGGTGCGCGGCCATCACGACGACCACGACCCCCAATTCGCCGCAGGTCGCGGGAACGCCGGTGACGGTCTCGGGCACCGCGACCGGCCCCACCTGCAGCAACCCGCAGTACGAGTTCTGGCTCATCAAGCCAGGTGGCGTGTGGGGCATCGTGCAGCCGTACTCCTCGACCAATACTTACAGCTGGGTGACGCTGGGACTTCCTCCCGGCACCTATCGGTTCTCGGTGTGGGCGCGAAATGCCGGCAGCGGCAGCGCGTACGACACGTTCACCGCGTTCGACTACGTGCTCACTACCTCTGCGTGCACGGGGATGACTGCGTCCGCCTCACCGGCGACGTCGGCCGGCATCGGCACGCCTGTCACCGTGACCGGCACCGCGTCGGGCTGTCCAAACCCACGATATGAGTTCTGGCTTCGAACTCCGGGCGGTGCGTGGTCGCTGGCTCGCGGATACGCCACGAGCAGTACGTTTGTGTGGAGCACGGCCGGCCGGGGCGCCGGCACGTATCGATTCTCGGTGTGGGCGCGAGACGCGAGCAGCAGCGGAAGCAACGGCACTGCGCCGTACACGTACGACGCTTTCCAGGCGTTCGACTACACGCTGACCATCACGCCATGCACGGGGATGTCCGCATCCGCGGTGCCGGCGAGCACGGCTCCGAGGGGCACAACCATCGCGGTGACCGGGTCGGCGTCGGGCTGTTCAAACCCCCTCTACGAGTTCTGGCTGAAGAACCCGAGTGGCACCTGGACGCTCGTTCAGGGCTGGACCGCGACAGCCACGTACAACTGGCAGACGACCACCGCGACACCGCCGGGGTCCTACCGCTTCTCGGTGTGGGCGAGAGACGGCAGCAGCTCCGGAACCGCAGGCACCGCACCCTACACGTACGACGCGTTCTCAGCCTTCGACTACACGTTGACGTGAGGCGCTGCTGACCAGACTATCGGAGGTGGCGTGGCCACCCTCGTCGCAGATTCCCCGCGGCCGAACATAAAGGCGATGGTCTAAGCTTGCCGGTTTGATGGGTCTTCGACTACGTCACCGCGCGCGTTTTCTCGCCCACGAGCTTCTCATCAAGGCGAGGCCCCCGAAAGGAAAGCCACCCGACATCACGGTCAAAGACGACACCGGAAGCACGGTCGTCGACGACTACTGGAACCGGCACACGCTTCACGACGTCAGATTCACGACCGCCGGCGAATCAAAGAAATACCTCGCATGGCGCAACGCGCTGTATCCGAAGTTCCCGGAGCTGATGGACCTCTACGGGGACCACTCCGGCCAGGTCGTGCTCGACTACGGCTGCGGGCCCGGGGACGACGTCACCGGATTCCTGCTCTATTCCCGCGCAGCGAAGGTCATCGGCATGGACGTGTCGGGCAAGGCCTTGAACCAGCTCCGACATCGTCTCGCCTTGCACGAGGTCGATCTTGGCCGTGTCGAGCTCATCCGGATCACCGATGCCTCGGGGCGGATTCCCCTGCCGGACGCGTCGATCGACTGGGTCCAGTGCGGCGGCGTGCTACACCACACGACACATCCACACGAGATCGTCAAGGAATTCGCGCGCATCATGAAGCCCGGCGCCGAGGGCCGGCTGATGCTCTACCTCCGCGACAGCGTCATGTACCACCTGTGGATCGCGTACGCCCAGCTGCTCGTCAACGATGCCTTTCCGGGGCTTACGGTCGACCAGGCTTTCACGAAGAGCACCGATGGTCCCGACTGTCCTGTCTCGGACGCGTGGCCGCCAGACCAAGTCCTTGCAATGATCGATGAGGCAGGCCTCGAGGGCTCCTTCCGAGGCGGTTACCTGTCCACCGATGAGCTCAAGTGGCTCGAGCGGTACCGCGAGGGCGCATTGACCGATCCGCGCCTTGCAGAGGAACATCGTCGTTTCGTCGCGGAGCTCACGGCAGACGGCAATGGGCTACCCATGTGGCATGGGAAATACGCCGGCATCGGCGGGGTGTACACGATCAAGAAGCCTTCCTGAAGTAGACGCACCGATGAGCTCCCGAGCCAGGATCCTGCTTCTCTGCGACGACCGCACCGGCAACGCGAACACCATCCTCGACCACATCAACGCGTTCTGCCGCTTCTCGCGCCACCAGGTCCGAACGTTCAACCCGCGCGCGATGGGCAACAGCATCGCCCTCGACCTCGCGGAGTTCGACGTCGTCGTCATCCATTACTCGGTGGTCCTGAGCCACCCCGTGTACGTCAGCGCCGCGCTACGGGACAAGCTGCGCCGCTTCCGCGGCCTGAAGGTCCAGTTCATCCAGGACGACTACCGCTGGGTTGACCAGGCGACCGCGGCTTCTCGTGACGTGGGGATCGACGTGCTCTTCACCGTGGCCCCGGAGCCCGCGGCGGGGCGCTTGTACGACGAGCGCCTGCCCGGCGTCCGCCGTGTCCTGACCCTCACCGGATACGTGCCGGAGAGTCTCGCCGCCCGGCCGCTGAGGCCGATTGCGAGCCGGACCGTCGACGTTGGCTATCGTGCCCGCGACCTTCCGTTCTGGTTCGGACGCCTCTCGCGCGAGAAGGCCTGGATCGGCCAGCGCTTTGCCGAGCTCGCGCCGCGATACGGCTTGAAGTGCGATATCGGCTTCCGGGAGAGCGAGCGTATCTACGGCGACAGGTGGGTCGAATTTGTCGCCTCGTGCAGAGCGACCCTTTGCTGCGAGAGCGGCGCGAGCATCGCCGACTTCGACGGCTCGGTGGAGAAGTCAGTGCGCGAGTACCTCCGCGCGAACCCGGGCGCCCCGTTCGAAGAGGTTCACAGTGCAGTCCTCGAGCCGTATGAGGGCAACGTCGTCGTGCATGTCATCTCCCCCCGGGTCTTCGAGGCTGTGGCGCTTGGCACCGCGCTGGTGATGTTTCCGGGCGAGTACTCAGGAGTTGTCAGGCGGGACGACCACTACATCCCGCTCGAGAAGGATTTCTCCAACATGGACGATGTCGTCGCCAGGCTGCGTGACGACTCATACCTGTCGGAGCTCACACGGCGAGCCCACGCTGACCTGATCGCCTCCGGCCGCTGGAGCTTCAAGACGTTCGTCGAGGAGTTCGACGCAGTCGTCGACGAAGAGGCGAAGGTGATGCGCGGGCCGGGGCGGGCCCCCCGCTGGGTGCTGGCACGAGCCGAGCGTGCGGTTCGTGTGCCCGGGGTCCGGGTCAGGACGGTGCGTGCGGGTCTGGCGGCATGGCGCCGGCTTCGCCGGCGCGACCGATCGATGGACTTCGTCGTCGATTACGACTCGCAGATCGAGAAGGGCCTGTTCACCGTCCGCACCGTGATGACCGATCGCGATCTGCGACCCTTGGTGACGCTGGGGAGACGCGCGGGGGCGCCGTTCGACCGCCTCCTGCGCGAGGTCATGGAGCTCTCGCTCCTCCGCAAGGCGGCGCAGGGCCGATTGCGCACCTCGCAGCCTTTCCTGTTGCGCAGCGAATACGACCCGGAGCGGCACTCCCTGTCGTTCGTAAGCATGCCCAAGGCCGGCGCGACCAGGGCCGGCTCTGTGTCTCGCGATGACGTCGCGGACGCGCTTCGCGCCGGCACGCTGCGCGTCATCGAATGGGATCACCGGGCCGTCGGCGGCAAGATCCAACTCGACCGGCCCGCGATGGAAGTAGGCATCGGCTACGAGGGCCTCGAAGAGTTCACGGTGCTCGCAGGCATTGGGCGTTCCTCGCCCGAGGCCCTGGGCCGCGCCCTTGCGCCAGTGATCGGCGCGTCCTGAGCGCGGATCGCGTGATCGATTCTGTAGGCTAGCCAGACCGTGTGCGGCATCGCTGGCGCGATCGACCTATCGCGGCGGTCCATCCCCGACCTCCGCCGCAGGCTCGACATCATGAACGAGCTCCAAGCTCACCGCGGCCCTGACGGGCACGCAACGTGGCGACACGATGCGGAGCACGTGGGCTTTGCCCACCGGCGCCTGTCCATCATCGACCTGACCACCGGCGATCAGCCGATCACGGATGGTGCCGGCAGCTGGATCTCCTACAACGGCGAGGTCTACAACTACATCGAGCTCCGCGCCGAGCTTGGCGGCAAGGGCTTCCGCACGACATCGGACACCGAGGTCGTCCTTCGCGCGTACCAGGAGTGGGGCAACGACTCGGTCAAGAAGCTCCGCGGCATGTTCGCGTTCTCGCTTTGGGACGCGAGGACGGACACGCTTTTCTGCGCTCGCGACCGCTTTGGGATCAAGCCGTTCTACTACGCGCAGGTCGATCGAGTCCTGTACTTCGCCAGCGAGATCAAGGCCCTCCTGCCCTTCCTACCGAGCGTCGAGACAGACCTCGAAGGGCTCAAGGACTACCTGTGCTTCCAGTTCTGCCTCGGTGGGAAGACGCTCTTCAAAGGCGTCAAGGAGCTGCTCCCCGGGCACTGGCTGATGGTCCGCGACGGCAAGGTGACGATCAGCCGCTACTGGGAGGTTTACTACCAGCCCGACTTCCACCACACGGCGATGTACTTCGAGGACGCGATCCGTGAGCTTATCGACGAGTCGGTCGCGCTTCACCTTCGCGCCGACGTCCCGGTGGGCGCGTACCTGAGCGGCGGCCTTGACTCGAGCATCGTGTCGTCGGTGGCCGCCGAACGCGAAGGCGCCGGCTTCCTGACGTTCACCGGCCGGTTTGGTAACGACCCCGCCTACGACGAGAGCGGCTACGCGCGCGAGCTCGCAGAGTGGAAGGGCTTCCAGTGCCTCGACGTCGATATCACCGCGCGCGATTTCGTCAACTCGATTGAAAAGGTCGTTTACCACCTCGACTATCCGGTCGCCGGACCGGGCTCGTTCCCTCAGTACCTGGTGTCGCAGCTGGCTGCCAAGCACCGGAAGGTCGTGCTCGGCGGACAGGGCGGGGACGAGGTCTTCGGCGGCTATACGCGCTACCTGGTCGCCTACTTCGAGCAGTGCATCAAGGGCGCGATCGACGGGACGATGAGCAGTGGCCGTTTCGTCGTCACGTACGAATCGATCATCCCGAACCTTGTCGCGCTGAAGAACTACAAGCCGATGCTCCAGGAGTTCTGGCGCGAAGGGCTTTTCGACGATCTCGACCGGCGCTACTTCCGGCTGATCAACCGCGCACCGTCTCTGGGCGACGAGATCAACTGGGCCGCTCTGGGGCAGTACGACCCCTTCGAGACGTTCCGCACCATCTTCCACGGCGCGAACGTCGGGCACGAGTCGTACTTCGACTCTATGACGCACTTCGATTTCAAAACCCTGCTTCCGGCTCTGCTGCAGGTCGAGGACCGCGTGAGCATGGCCTGGGGGCTCGAGTCGCGGGTGCCATTCCTCGACCACCGCATCGTCGAGCTGGCGGCGACCATCCCGGCCGACGTCAAGTTCGAGAACGGCAACATGAAGCACGTGCTGCGGACCGCGATGCGCTCCAAGCTGCCCGAGCGCATCTTCAACCGGCAGGACAAGATGGGCTTCCCGGTCCCTCTCCACGAGTGGATCACGCAGCCCGGTGAGGTCCGCGACTTCGTCCGCGACGTCTTCTCTTCGCAGGCCGCCCGCTCCCGAGAGCTCATCGACAACTCGCGCGTCGTCAAGCGCATGGACGGCGAGGCGAGATTCGGCCGGCAGGTATGGGGCTTGCTCAGCCTGGAGCTCTGGCAGCGGGCATTCCACGACCGGGCGCACGAATATCGGCGACGGCTTACCCAACCCATGGAGGAAGTGACGCTTTGAGGGTTCTCATCACCGGAGGCGCCGGCTTCGTCGGGTCAAACCTCGCGGACCGGCTGCTCGCGCGCGGCGACCGAATCGCCGTCATCGACAATTTCGAGACGGCGCGGCGAGACAACCTGACGCCGAGCTCGCACCTCACGCTTGTCGAAGGCACGATCGCGGACCGCGAGCTCGTCGACCGGACGTTTGACGAGCACCGGCCGGAGGTGGTGGTCCACGCCGCCGCGTCGTACAAGGACCCTGACAACTGGCACGGCGACGCCCTGACGAATGTCGTCGGCACCGTGAACGTCGTCCGCGCCGCCGAGCGCCTGAAGGTCGGACGGCTCATCTACCTTCAGACCGCACTCGGATACGGCCTCCACCCGATCGAGCAGCCGATCACGCTCAATCACCCGCTGAACCCCGGCGGATCCAGCTACGCGATCAGCAAGACCGCGGGTGAGGAGTACATCTTCCTGAGCTCACTCGACTACATCTCGTTCCGG
>CAYWTI010000022.1:0-4088 GCA_964461175.1 uncultured Actinomycetes bacterium
GAGCCAGCGGCGCGTGATCTCGACGTAGAGGTCCGCCTCCGTCCAGCCGTGCAGGCGGTCGAGCACCTTGTGCTTGCGGATCGCCTCGGCGACGGGGTGGTACACGTGGTCGTACCAGCTGGCGGCGGCCTCGGGGATAGGGACCGGCCGCTTCAGCTCGCGGGAAAGGAAGTACGCGTGGCCGAGGATGTGGTCGAGGATGACGTCGTAGCGCCCCAACCGGCTGCACTCGAGCCTTGCCTGGGGGCGCGTGCGGTGCAGCTGCGTGGTGGCCAGGAAGGCCGCGTACTCGGCGGCCCCGAGCAGCGACTCGGTGTCGACGCCCGACCCCAGCGGGGCCCTGGTGCGGACGTTGACGACACGCGCGTTGATCGTCGGCCGGCCGAGGTTGCGCGCGACCGAAACGCGGTGGTGGCCGTCGATCACGTAGTAGAGGTCGTCCACTTTGTAGACGTCGATCGGCGGCAGCTCGTCGCCCTCGACCATCGCCTGGTAGATGCGCGTCCAGCGCTCGCGCATGCGCCGGTTGAGGGGCAGAAAGCCCGGATCGAAGTCGCCCGACTTGAAATCCGGCGCGACCGAGCCGGCGATCTTGTCGAGCGGTATCTCCTGCTCACCGCCCGCGGCGCGGCCCTCGACGCCCGCCGCCTTAAGCATCGGCTCCATCGAGCGCAGGCGCGACGCGTGGCCGGTCAGGACGGTGCGAAGGCTGCGGCGGAACGCTCGGGCGCGCGCGGAATCGAAATCCTGGATCGCACGGATCCGCTCGACTCCCAACGCCTACGGCTGGCGCAAGCCGCTAGATCAGCGCCAGCTCGCTCTCCGCATCGAAGAAGTGCAGACTCCTCGTGTCGAGGCCCAGCTTCACGCGGTCGCCCGGCGACACGTTGAGCCGCGGGTCGATGCGGGCGGTGAGCTGGTCGCCGCCCACGGTTCCGTACAGGAACTGGTCGGAGCCAAGCCGTTCGACGACGTCGACCTTCATGTCGAACGTCGGGTTCCCATCGGCCACCTTGTCGGTGACGGCCTCGGGCCGGAAGCCGAGGGTGCCCTTCTGCGCGGATATAGGCTTCGGCAGCTTCAGCTCGAACCCGGATGCCTTGGCGCTGCCATTCGTGACCGTCGCGGGCACGAAGTTCATGGTCGGCGTGCCGATGAAGCCTGCGACGAACAGGTTCGCGGGGTGATCGTAGATCTCGCCCGGCGTGCCGACCTGCTGCAGGATGCCGCCGTTCATGATCGCGATCCGGTCGCCCATCGTCATGGCCTCGACCTGGTCGTGGGTGACGTAGATGAAGGTGGTCTGCAGGTCGCGGTGCAGCTTCTGCAGCTCGACGCGCGTCTGGCCGCGGAGCTTGGCGTCGAGGTTGGACAGCGGCTCGTCGAGGAGGAAGACCTTGGGGCTGCGCACGATGGCGCGGCCCAGGGCTACGCGCTGGCGCTGGCCGCCGGACAGGGCGCGGGGCTTGCGCTGGAGGAAGTTGTCGAGGCCCAGGATGCGGGATGCATTGCGCACTCGCTTGTCGATCTCGGGCTTCTTCATGCGCTGCATCTGCAGAGGGAAGGCCATGTTGTCGTAGACGGACATGTGGGGATAGAGCGCGTAGGACTGGAACACCATCGCGATGTCGCGGTCCTTGGCGGCCACATTGTTGACGACGCGATCGCCGATCAGGATGCGGCCTTCGCTGATCTGCTCGAGACCGGCGAGCATGCGCAGGGCGGTCGACTTGCCGCACCCCGAGGGGCCGACGAGGACCATGAACTCCTTGTCCTTGATCTCGACGTTGAAGTCCTTGACGACCGTGATATCGGCGGTGTAGCGCTTGACGACGTGGTCATAAGTGACTGATGCCATATCTCTATCCCTTCACCTACCCCGATACCGGCGTGAGCGGAAAAGTTCCCCTGACATTCTATTTACCTCCTCCCGTTTGGCAAATCCCGGTCACCTGCTTGCGATGTGGAAGTCCTGACCACCAGGGTCGTGGCGAGCGGCCGCGGCGACTCGACGGCGCGGCCGTTCATGCGCTCGATGAGCATGCGTGCGGCCAGCCGTCCCTTCTCGACGATGGGCTGGCGCACGGTCGTGAGGGGCGGGTTCGTCCACGCGGAAAGCGGGATATCGTCGAAGCCCACGACCGACAGGTCGGCCGGCACGCCGACGCCGGCCGCCCGCGCGGCGTTGAGCACCCCGATGGCGACCATATCGCTCATCGCGAGCACCGCCGTCGGGCGGCTCGGGCCCGCGGGAAGAGACTCGAACGCGCGCATCCCCGCCGCGACCGAGATGCCCGCTGTGACCACGAGAGGGGCCGGCGCGCCCGCGGCCTCGATCGCGGCGCGGTAGCCGGCCAACCGGCGCGTTGCGGTCGGGGTCGGCTGGAGCTGCGCGCGCGCGGGCGGGAGCACGATCACCGCGAGCCGGCGGTGGCCCAGCTCGAGGAGATGGTTGGCCGCGGCCTCGGCGCCGCCGCGGTCGTCGACGTTGACCACGGGGTGATGGCCCGAATCCTCGGAGTCGACGACCACCGTGGGGATGCCAAGCGCGTCGATGAGCTCGAGCGCGCGGTCGTCCGGGCTCAGGCCGAGGCTGATGAAGCCGTCGACCGACGCGTGCCGGATCGCCGTCTCCAGCGACCCATCGAGCGGCGGCACGAGGAGAAGAGCGAGGTCGTGGCTCTCGCACAGCTCGCCCAGGCCCTGGATGAGCTCGCTGGCGAACGGGTTGGCGAACACGGTCGAAAGCGGCTGTGGGATCAGGATGCCGATGGTTCCGCTGCGCCGCGTCGAGAGCGCGCGGGCCGCGGGGTGGGGCGTGTAGCCGAGGTCGTGGGCGACCTCGAGCACGCGCTCGAGGGTTGCGTGGGCAAGGCGGTCGGGGTTGTTGAACGCGAACGAGACGGCCGTCTTGGACACGCCCGCGGCGGTCGCGACGTCAGCGATGGTGACCCGGGACACCCGACTCGGCTCCAGGCACTCGTCTCTCCCCAGCGAAAACCGCTTTAGTAAAGCGGTTTACGCGATCGTAAGGGCGACCCGCCGGTCTGTCAAGGCCGGATTTTCGGCTGGATGGTGTGCGGACGAAGGGCGCCCGGCGACACCTTCGGCTGGCGCTCCGGGGTCAGGAGCCCGTTCTGCTCCTGCTGCACGTCGGTCAGCTGCGTGTAGCAGAAGCCTTCGACTGGTCCGGGCTGCATCAGCGCGCCGATCAGGTCGCCGTAGGAGTCGACGAACGCCTCCTCGCTCGCAACCTCGAGCCATCCCCAGCCGCCCTCGCCCTTGACCCGCAGCCCGCCGAACTCGCTGACGATGACCGGCTGCCCGCCGTAGCCGAACCCGGCGTCGTAGATCTGGTGGCCCGCGGCGCTGCCGTCGAGCGCCGTCTCGAGGGAGCGGTACCGGCGCGCGAGGTCCGCGGGCGGCGAGTAGTCGTGGATCGTGCAGACGTCGCTCTCCGAGTGCTCCCAGCCGTCGTTGGAGACGACCGGCCGCGTGTCGTCGAGCGCGTGGGTCAGGTGGTACAAGCGTGCCGTGAGCCGCGACCTCGCCTCCGGGTCCGCGTCCGCGTTGACGTCCAGGCCGAAGCTCTCGTTGGCCACGACCCATGTGACGACGGAGGGATGCCCGCGGTCGCGGCGCACGATGTCGGACCACTCGGCGACCAGGCGCTGCTCCGCGAGCGGCGTGTGCTCGTAGAAGCTCGGCATCTCGGACCACACCAGGTAGCCCAGCCGGTCGGCCCAGTGGAGCCAGCGCGGGTCCTCCGCCTTCTGGTGCTTGCGGGCGCCGTTGAAGCCGAAGGCCTTGGCCAGCTCGATGTCGGCGCGCAGGGCGGGGCCGTCCGGCGCCGTCAGGAGCCCGTCCGGCCAGTAGCCCTGGTCGAGCGGGCCAACCATAAACTCCGGCTGGTTATTCAGAAAGATGCGCGTATAGCCGTCGGCCTTACCGAGTGAGATCTTCCGCATCCCGAAGTAGCTGTCGACGGAGTCATTGACGCCGTCGCTTTCGAGACTGATCTTGAGGTCGTATAGGAACGGGGTATCCGGATGCCAAAGCTTGGGGTTAGGAATTCCCAACACGATTTC
>CAYWTI010000023.1:0-7438 GCA_964461175.1 uncultured Actinomycetes bacterium
GGTTGCTCGCCGCCGCGCAGCACTGGCGTGAGGCGAACCCGATGCTCGGCACCCGCGGCTGTCGACTCGGCATCGTCAAGCCGGGCCTCTACCGCATGCAGGCCAAGGCCATCATCGACGCCGCCCTGGCGCGCAAGCGCGCCGGTGGCGACCCGCGGGTCGAGATCATGATCCCGTTGATCGTCACCGAACCCGAGCTGGCGTTGCTCGAGCGCTGGGTGCGCGAGGTGGCGAGCGAGACGATGGCCGCGGACGGCGAGCAGGTCGACTACCTCGTGGGCACGATGATCGAGACGCCCCGCGCCGCGCTCACCGCGGGCGAGATCGCCGAAGAAGCCGAGTTCTTCTCGTTCGGCACCAACGACCTCACGCAGACGACGTTTGGGTTCTCACGGGACGACGCGGAGCGTGCTTTCATCGTCCGCTACCTCGAGAAGAAGATCCTGCCGCGCAACCCGTTCGAGACGATCGATGTCGCCGGCGTCGGAAAGCTCATGGAATGGGCGGTCGTGAACGGGCGCAAGACGCGCAAAGACCTGGAGGTCGGGATCTGTGGAGAGCACGGCGGCGACCCGGATTCGATCCACCTGTGCCACAAGCTGGGGCTGAACTACGTGTCGTGCAGCCCGTTCCGCGTACCGGTGGCGCGGCTGGCCGCGGCGCAGGCGGCAATCGGCGAAGGCACGGGCACGAAGTAGGTAGCTTTCTGCCGGCGGAGAGCGCCCGACCGCCTGGTCGGGCGCTCTTTTGCCGGCAGGAAGTAAGTGAACGGCTAGCTATTCGTCGCTTAGCACGAGGCCGAGAAGTTCGGAGTGCCCCATTTCGAGGCGCCGACGGCGTTGGCGAGGTTGATGCACTGTGTCTTGCTGTTGATGTTCGGCGAGCGAAGCACCGAAAGAATCGCGCTGTAGTAGCCGTTCAGGAGAGTCTGGTCAGTGGCGACGATTCCCCAGTACCAGCAGGGATGGCCGCTCGAGTCGACGTAGACCTGCACTCCGATGGAGTTCCACCTGTACGACCCGGGTTCTGGTTGCGTCGTCGCCATCGGGTTTCCAGCCGGTCCATATGGCGGCGAGGTGTTGTAGTGCAGCGGCCAAGGCCCTGGCTTCTGTGAGCCACATCCGCCACCGCCCCCTTCGGCCGCTTCCCATTTGCTGATGGCATAGAGATTTGACAGCGTGGTCGGCCCCTGCACACCGGTGTAGGGCGCTTGAGGGTACTTCCCAAGAATCGAAGCGGCGAAAGAGTTCGGCGCGCAGCTGTTGTTGCTCCAGCACTGGCGCTCAGCCGCATCTGTGGTCGAAGCCCATAGGGCGGTTGAGCCGCTGAAGATCCTCACGTCTCCATCGTCCTGCACTGTGAGGTGGTCGTTAGAGGACGGATTGGTGTGGCTCCACCACAGCGCCCTGGATGCCGCGCTGTAGACGACAAAGTTGCCGTCGCCCTGCATTACGGCCCAATTGCCGGAGCCGCCGGTCATGGTTGCCCACAGCGGAGAGCCGTTGCTGGTGTCGTACTCGACGAGATTCCCGTCGGTCTGCATGACGAATTCGTAGCGGCCGAGCGGCGACCAGAGCGACTGACCCGCAGTCAAGGTCTGGTTGACGGTGAGCGTGCTGGGCGGGACACCGCAGATAGTCGTTGTGGCCGCGCGTGTCGGTGCTGAGATACACGCAGCAACCGGCGTCGTATTTCCAATCGTCGCTATCGCGGAAGCGACAAGAGGAGCGGCTGTCGCGAGACGTAAGAGCCTGCCTACCGAGATGGACATCCTTCTTCCTCCATTTCCACCGAGCGGCCGACGGTGGTGGAAGGGTCCCAGGCGAAAAAGTCGCTGCCATCGGCAGAACCACCGATGGACGCGTTAAGCGCTACCTAAGCGGTACCTAGTCGTTCCTTGGCCCACACGGCGATCTGAGCCCTGGTGCGCAGGCCGAGCTTGTTTCGAATGTGCTCGACGTGCGCGTCCACAGTTCGCTCCGAGATCCGCAGCCGGCCGCCGACCTCCCCGTTCGTGAGCCCCTCGGCGACAAGGCGCGCGACCTGGATCTCGCGGTCCGACAGGCGCATGCCTCCATCGCGGCGCGCGCCCGTCGTCTCACCGAGCGCGTAAGCGACGGCCTCCTTCATCGTCATCGCGGCGCCCCGCCGCGTCGCCGCTTCGGCGGCCGTCGGGCCGACCTTCGCCTTCGCCCGTTCGATTGAGTCGAGCACCTCCTTCGACCACTCGGGGGTGATGTCGGCGCCCGCGGACGTGCGCTGCGCGCCGGCGGCAGCCTCGAGAACGAGTGCCCTCGTGGCATCGCCGGCGACCATGGCCAGCAGCGCGAAGCCTTCGAGGCAGTCGGCGACGTTCATCATGTCCTGGAAGTCGCTGGCCATCAGCAAGGCCTCGGAGTACTTCGCGCGAGCCACGTCGATGTGACCGAGCCGAAAGTGGATCCGCGCCACCGTGTCCAGCACGTTCGACTTCAAGAACCTGTCGCCGAGCTCGTCAGCGACCGCCTCGGCCTCGTTGGCCTTGCGCATCGCCGAATCCTGGTCGCCCATGACCGACTCGATCATCGCGATGTTGTTCAGGGCCGCCGACAACCGGTCTCGGTCGCCGCTATCCGCGGAAAGCTTGGTGGTTTCCTCGAAATACCGCTTGGCCTTGGCGAGGTCCCCGTCGTGGCTGGCTGCGATGCCGAGCATCGTCACGGCCTGCGCAAGCTCGCGCTTCAATCCGAGGCGTCGCGCCATTGATGCGGCGGCGTTCGCGTCGGCCACGGCGGTTTCGTAGTCCCCACGGCGTCGAGCGAGCCGCGCCCTGGCGACGAGGGCGGCGGGGCGGTACTCGACATCGCTCGTGACAACCTCCGTCGCGCGCGTCAACCATTCGAATCCTTCACCCAGCGTCCGTCGCATCCACCAGTACGAGCCCATCGCGCCGGCCAGGCGGAGCGCGTTGTCGGGCTGCTCGCTCAGGCTCCATTCGAGCGCGAGGCGGATGTTGGGCTGCTCGTCATCGATGCGCTGCGCCCAGACCTCCTGCTCGCGCCCGAACAATTTCTTGCTGGCGCCGGCGGCCCAGGCGGTGAAGTAGTCGGCGTGCCGGCGCCGCCACGCCGCTTCGCCCTCTTGCTGCAGCTTCTCGAGCGCGTATTCGCGAATCGTGTCCAGCAGCCGGTATCGAGTCGTCTCGCGCACGGTCGGCTCGGCGACCACGAGCGACTTGTTGATCAGGCGCGACAGCAGCGGGAACACATCGTCGGCGGCGATCGATTCATCGGGAACGATCGCCTCTGCCGCCGCGAGGTCGAAGCCGCCGGCGAAGACGCCCAGGCGCGCAAACAGCGCCTGCTCGGTCGGGCTCAGCAGGCCGTGGCTCCAGTCCACCGCCTGGCGAAGCGTCTGGTGGCGCGGCACCGAAGAGCGGCTTCCACCGGTGAGGAGCCGGAAGCGCTGGCCCAGCCGGTCGAGGATCTCCTGCACGGTCATGACCCCGGCGAGGCCCGCCGCGAGCTCGATCGCGAGCGGGATGCCCTCGAGGCGGCGACAGATCTGCGCCAGCGCGGCCGCCCCGGAAGGCTGCAGCTCGAATTCGGGGCGGCTCAAGCGCGCCCGGTCCACGAACAGGCGGATCGACTCGCTCTCCATCAGCAGCTCCGGCCGTGCTGAGTCTTCGGGCCGGGGTGTCGTCAGCGATGGAGTGCGCCATATGACCTCGCCCGTCACGCCGAGCGGCTCCCTGCTGGTCGCGACGATCGTCAGCCGGGGGCACGAGCGCAGCAGGTGCGCGATCAGCTCGGCGCAGGCGTCCACCAGGTGCTCGCAGCCGTCGAACACGAGGAGAACACGGCGCCCGTCCAGGCCGCTCGTGAGGACGTCGACCATCGGCCTCTTCGCGTCCTCGGTGAACCCGCACGCCGCGGCGACGGTCAGCTCCAGCAGCCGCACGTCCGTGATCGGCGCGAGGTCGAAGTGCCAGACGCCGTCCGGATAGCGGTCGAGGCACTCGGCAGCGAGCCTCAGCGCGAGCCTGGTCTTGCCCGCACCCCCGGGTCCGGTCAACGTCAAGAGCCGCGACCGGCGCAGTAGCTTCTTGAGCTCGGTGAGCTGGGCCTCGCGGCCGATGAAAGAGGTCAGCTCGGCGGGGATGTTGTGGGGGGTGGCCACGTGAAGCGCGCTGATTATCAGGGCACGGGCGGCGGCTCGCGTTCGGCGTGACATCCGTCACGGCACGCCCATGGGCCCGCGTCACTTCCCGCGGTCCGGGCACGAGCATAAGCTGACGACGAATGGTGAACCTCGAGCGTTGGGACCGTCTGGGGCGGTGGTTCATGTCGCTGTGGGTCCTGTTTGCGCTGCCCACCGTCGTGCAGGTGGCGCACGGCGGCCTCGGCGCAGTTCAGCTCGCCGTCATCGGGGGCTTCGCCTTGTGGGGCGCGATCTGGATCTGGTTCTGGCTGCGCGTTTGCGGCCGGAGCCGAAGCGGCGAGCTCGTCGCGCTGATCGGCACGACCGCGATCCTGTCGACGTTCGCCCTGACCGCACCGATCCCGGTCGGCGTGGGCGGGTTGCTGGTCTTCGCATTCATCATCGCCGGCGTCAGCTTCCCGTGGCGCGAGGCGGTGTGGTGGCTGGTCGGACTGTCGGTGCTGCAGATCGCGCTGACGGCGATCCGGCTCGAGGATCCGACGACCGCGACCAGCAGCCTGCTCAACAGCATCCTCGTCGGCGGCATCGGGATCGGCGGCCGTGCTCTGTGGCAGTCGTACTCGCAGCTGATTGCCGCACGGGAGCAGCTCGCGACCCTGGCCGTGACCGAGGAGCGCCTTCGCTTCGCGCGCGACCTGCACGACCTTCTCGGCCAGAGCCTTTCGGTGCTCGTGCTCAAGAGCGAGCTGGTGGCCAGGCAGCTGCCGGACGACGCCGGGGAGCCGCTGCGCCACGAGGTGCGCGACATCGCACAGGTCGCGCGCAAGTCGCTCAACGACGTGCGCGAGGCCGTGGCGGGCTACCGCCGGCCCACCCTCCAGGCGGAGATCGTCAGCGCCCGCACCGCGCTGCGCGCGGCCGGGATCGGCCTACTGGTTGAGGACGGCGTCGGCACCCTGCCGGCGGAGCAGGATGGCGTGCTGGCCTGGTGCCTGCGCGAGGCCGTGACGAACGTCGTCAAGCACAGCGGCGCGAGGCGGTGCGAGATCCGGCTGTCGGCCGACAACGGGAGCGCACTGCTCGACGTGAAGGACGACGGTCTCGGAGCGAGCGCGCTCAACGGCGGCAGCGGCCTGGCCGGCATGCGCGAACGCGTGACTCTCGTGGGCGGCACGCTGGACGTCAGCGCCGCACAGGGCGGCGTGCGGCTTCGCGTTTCCGTTCCGCGGCCGGTTTGATCAGGGTCCTCATCGCCGAGGACCAGGCGATGATCCGCGGCGCTCTCGCGGCGCTGCTCGCGACCGAGGAGGACATCGACGTCGTCGCCCAGGTCGAGCGCGGCGACAAGGTCGTCGAATCGGCGCTGAAGACGTCGCCAGACGTCGCGCTGCTCGACATCGAGATGCCGGGGCAGGACGGCATCGCCGCCGCGGCCGAGCTGCGGTCGAAGCTGCCCTCGTGCCGGACCCTGATCCTCACCGTCTTCGGGCGCCCGGGCTACCTACGGAAGGCGATCGACGCCGGCGTCAGCGGCTTTCTGCTCAAGGACGCGCCGCCGGCCGAGCTGGCCTCGGCGATCCGCCGCACCGCGCGCGGCGAGAGGGTCATCGACACGCAGCTTGCGGTGGCGGCGTTGAGCGAGGGCTCAAGCCCGTTGACCCCTCGCGAGCGCGACGTCCTCGCGATGAGCACCCGCGGCACGAGCGTGGAAGACATCGCCCGCTCGCTCCACCTCACCAACGGGACGGTGCGCAACCACCTGTCGATCGCGATCCAGAAGCTGAGCGCGCGCAACCGCGTCGAGGCGGCGCGCATCGCCGAGGAAAAGGGCTGGCTCTGAGCGGGTCAGTAGAGGGCGGAGGCGAGGCGCCCCCGCGACTCGGCGACGAGCGGGTTGTCCGGGCCGAGCTCGTCCAGCACTCCCACCACGACCCGGCGGATATCGTCTCGGTTCTTCTTCGCCGGCCTGATCGCCGCTATCAGCAGGTCGAGCGCGCGCTCGCGCTCGCCCGCATCGAGCGCGGCGAACGCCGGCGCGAGCTCGGCGCCGCCGCCGTTCATCTCGAGGCGGATCCGCGCCGCCATCCCGTCGGCCGCGAAGCTGCCGGGCACGTGGCTGAGGACCTCGAGGGCTTCGTCGTTCTGGCCCCGCCCGTGGAGGATGCGCGCGAGCGGCACCGCGGCGTCGGCCCGTTCGGGCTCGAGCTCGACGGCCTGGCGGAGCGACGCCTCATCGCCTTTCTGGGCGAGCAGCTCTGCTTGCGACGGCGAGAGTGAGTCGAGGAACCGCGAGACCATGGCCGCCGGCTGCGCGCCCACGAACTCGGCCACGACGCGACCGTCGCGGAAGGCCTTGACGGCAGGGATGCCCTGGATGCCGTACGAGCCGGCGATCCCGGGATTCGCGTCGACGTCCAGCTTGGCCAGCTCGACTGCGCCGCCGCGGCGCTCGACCTCGCGCTCCAGGACGGGAGTCAGCATGCGGCACGGCCCGCACCACGCGGCCCAGAAGTCGACGACGACCGGGACGGCGCGCGATCGTTCGATGACGTCGGTCGCGAACGTTGCCTCGGAGACGTCCATCGGCTTCAGACCGCAGCCAGGAAGTCGAGCACGCGGCGCTTCATCTGTGCCGCCGCGTCCGAGGCGTACGAGGGCAGGCTCGAGTCGGCGAAAAGGTGCTGGTCCCCGCGGTACATGAACAGCTCAGCGCGGGGCGCCGATTCCACGAGGGCACGGGCGGCTTCGATGTCGCCCTCGCCGACGAACGAGGGGTCGGCGTCCATGCCGTGGATCTGGACCCGAACGTTCGCGGGCCACTCCTCGCCGAACTCGGACACCGGAAGGCACGCGTCGAAGAACAAGGCCCCCTGGGCGCCGGGCCTGGTCTGGGCGAGCTTCTGCGCCGGCATGACGCCCATCGAAAACCCCGCGTAGACGAGGGCTTCCGGCAATCCGTCGGCCGCGCGGACTCCGCGCGCGAGGATGTTCTCGAAGCCGAGCTCGCGGGCATGGCCGACGCCGTCCTCAACCGTGACGAACGTGCGGCCGTCGTAGAGGTCGGGCGTGTGCACGGTGTGCCCGGCGCTGCGGAGCTCGTCGGCGAAGGCGTGAAAGCCGGCCGTCTGACCGAGCGCGTGATGGAAGAGAAGCACTTCCGCCATGCCGTATACCGTACCGGCCCCTGACATCTGTCAGTCCGGCGGACTGACCCGACTCAGCCCGAAGTCGTGACCCGCGCGACTGGTTCGCAGAGCGTGTTGGCGGGATCGTGGTGCCATCCCGACAAGACAGGAGA
>CAYWTI010000024.1:0-29538 GCA_964461175.1 uncultured Actinomycetes bacterium
GATGCCGATCTTGAGCTGCATCGGGTTGGCGCCGGCGGTGACGTTGCGGAAGCCTTCGTTGATCATGGTCTGAGCCAGGATCGTCGCGGTCGTGGTGCCGTCACCGGCGATGTCGTTGGTCTTGGTCGCGACCTCGCGCAGCAGCTGCGCCCCGGTGTTCTCCATCGGGTCCTTGAGGTCGATCTCGCGCACGATCGTCACGCCATCGTTGGTGACGGTCGGAGCGCCGAACTTCTTCTCGAGCACCACGTTGCGACCCTTCGGGCCGAGCGTGATGCGCACGGACTGGGCAACTGTGTCGATGCCCTTCTTGAGATGCTGCCGAGCATCTACGTCGAATGTGACTACTTTCGCCATATGCGTACCCCTCTTCTCTAGGTGATTACTTCTTGCCGTTCGCGCCGACGACGGCGAGCACGTCCTTCTCGGACACGATCAGGTACTCGATGTCGTCGATCTTGAATTCGTTGCCGGCGTACTTCGCGTACAGGACCTTGTCGCCGACCTTGAGCTCCATCGGCACCTTGGTGCCGTTGTCGAGGATCCTTCCGGTGCCCACGGCCTGGACGATGCCCTCCTGGGGCTTCTCCTTGGCGGTGTCCGGAAGCACGATCCCGCTCTTGGTCCGCTCTTCTTTCTCGACCGGCTTGACCACGACCCGGTCGCCCAACGGTTTCAAGTTCATTTGCAGCCCTCCTCTGCTGGTCTGGATGCTCTAGCACTCCCCACGCCCGAGCGCTTAGCACTCTGGCAGGTCGACTGCTAAATGGTAATACCTCGCAGGGGCCGGCCGCTAAACCTCTTTCTTCTCGGCTTCCTGGATGAGCCGGCGGGCTTTCGTGGCCTGGTCGTCAGGGACCATCAGGCGGGCGTCGGTCAGGTCGATGCCGACGCCGTAGGCGTTGTCGCCGAAGACCTCGGGCGTCAGCCCCTCGGCCTCCAGCATCGCTCCCACGATCTCGGCCTGGATGCGCTGGCCCTTGTAGACGACGGTCCAGCCCTTGACTCCCATCGGTGGCTACCAGCTTAGTGACGGGTCGACGTCGGCGGGGTGGCGGCCGCCGTAGTGCCCGGCGGCGGCGATCATGGCCGCGTTGTCGGTGCACAGTGCGAGCGGGGGCATGGTCAGTCGCGCCCGGCGGCCGACCACCTCGGCCGCGCGGCGCCGGAGAAGGGTGTTGGCGGCCACTCCGCCGGCCACGACCACCTCGCTCGCGGGCTCGCGGTCGAGGGCCCTCTCCAGCTTCTCCAGCAGCGACTCCACGACCGACTTCTCGAACGCGGCGGCGAGGTCCGCCCGGTCCTGGTCGGTCACCGAGTCACCGAGGTCGCGCAGCCTGTACAGAAGGGCGGTCTTGAGGCCGCTGAAGCTGTACTCGAGGCCGGGCAGCGAGGGCCTGGGCAGCGGCTGTCGGGCGGGGTCGCCCTTGCGCGCGAGCAAGTCGAGCGCCGGGCCGCCCGGAAAGCCAAGGCCGAGCATCCGCGCCGCCTTGTCGAACGCCTCCCCCGCGGCGTCGTCGCGCGTCCGGCCGATGACCTCGAACCGGCCGTGGGCCGGCATGCGCACGAGGTCCGAGTGCGCGCCGCTGACGACGAGACCGAGGAGCGGCGGCTCGAGGTCCGGCGCCGCCAGCATCGCCGCGTAGATGTGGCCCCAGAGGTGGTTGACGCCGGTCAGCGGCCGGTCCCAGGCGGCGGCCAGCCCCTCGCCCACGCCGACGCCGACGAGCAGGCATCCGACAAGGCCGGGCCCGCGCGTGACGGCGACGAGGTCCAGGTCGCGAGGCCGGGCGCCGGACGTCTCCAGCGCCACGTCGAGCAACCCCGGGAGCCGCTCGAGGTGGTCGCGGGCCGCGAGCTCGGGGACGACGCCGCCGAACTTCTCGTGCACCGCGACCTGCGAGTGGATGACGTTGGCCAGCACCTTGCGGCCGTCTTCGACCACGGCGACGGAGGTCTCGTCGCAGGACGTCTCGATGCCGAGGGTGAGGCTGACTTAGTCGCCCTTGCTCAGGAGCTCACGACGCAGGCCACGAACCTCGGACTCGATGCGCTCGAGGTTGGCCTCGTACGCCTTGCGAAACCGCGGCGAATGGATCGAGTCGGACCACATCACGATCGCGTCCTCGCCGTTGTCCGTGTAGTAACCCTTGCGCCGGCCGATGACCTTGAAGCCGAACGCCTCGTACATCTTCATCGCGTTGTCGTTGGTCGTCCGCACCTCGAGAGTCACCCACTTCGCGCCCATGTCGTAGGCGGCCTGGACGAGGCCGGCGAACAGGATGCGGCCGTAGCCGCGGTGCTGCAGGTCGCGGCGGACGCCGATGGTGGTCACGTGCGCCTCGTCGTACATGCGCCACATGCCGCCGTAGCCGACGATCGTGGGGTCGAAGTCCGGACCGCGGAATCCGGCCGGGCGCTCGGCCGGTCCCTCCTGCCGGAGGACGACGTAGTGGGCGCTGGCACGCGACGCGAGCTCGCGGTAATAGGCGTTGCGCGGCCACGGCGTCGCGAAGATCTCACGCTCGATCTCCTGGACGGTGTTCACGTCGGCCTCACGCATCAGCTCGAGCGCCAGCTCTTGCCGGATCTGGACCATCGCCTACACCTTCCTCGGGGAGAAGGACTGCATGTATTCGATCTCGAGATTACGATACGGCACTTCGCGCGCCGATTCGAGGGTTCGCAATGCCGCCTCGGTAAACGAGCGCAGCATGTCCTCGCGCACGAAACGGTGGCCCGCGGCGACGAGCGAATCCTGCCGCCCCACAAAACCCACGAGAGGGTGCCGCGTGGGGATATCGGCCGGCTCCCCGAGCGCCGGCCTGCCCCCGGGCGCATGGTAGTAGTAGCGGCCGCGTCCCGCCTCGACGACGGGGGTCGCCGCCTCGACGCTCCTCTCCGCCTGGATGTCGAGCGATGGCAGCGCCGCGATGGGCACGCCGAGCCCGACGGCGACGCCGAGGCCGAACGACACGCCGGCGCGCAGGCCCGTGAACGAGCCGGGCCCGGTGGCGACGGCGATCTTCGTCACCGTTCCTGCGCGGACGAGTCGGCGAGCCGACTCGATGTCGAAGCGCGGCGTGAACAGCTCGCGGGTCGTGTCGCCGTCGATGGCCGCAAGCGCCGCGCGCGACGGCGACGAGCTGTCAATGACCAAGATCATGGTTCGTCCGGATCAGGCGGCGGTCGCCGCCCAGGTGGTCGATCTCGATCTCCATCGCGCCTTCGACCGCGAGCCGGTCGCCCCACTCGACCACGACGGCACCGGCCTCGGCCAGCTCCTCGAGGCCGAGGTCGCGGAGCTCGGCGCCCGACTCGATCCGGTAGAGGTCGACGTGCGCGAGCTGGACCCGGCCGGGGTAGACGCGGACGAGCTGGAAGGTCGGGCTGGCGACGTCGGCCGTGGACCCCATGCCCTGCGCGACGCCACGGACAAACGTCGTCTTCCCCGCGCCGAGCTCGCCCATGAGCAGGACGACGTCGCCCGCGCGCAAGCGCTCGCCGAGGAGCATGCCCGCCCGCTCCGTCTCGGCCGGCGAGGCTGTCACAAGGTCAGGCAAAGTGGTCGTAGCCCGTGCTCTCGAGCTCGGCGCCCACGACGATGACGCGCGATTCGGAGCCTGTCGTGCGACCGACCACCGTCACGCCGGCGCCGCGCAGCACCTCCTCCGGTCCGGCGCAGACGAGCTCCGCCTCCTCCCCGCTCGTCAGCGCCTCGTCGAGCGACGCGCCCGACGCGACGGGCACGGCGGCCGCGTCGATGATGCTGCCGACGCCTGACATGGCGGCGAACTTCTCCATCTCGCGCACGAGGCCGTCGGAGATGTCGCCGCAGCACAGGCCGAGCCGGTTGAGGGCCGCGCCCTTGTCGATCCGGGGGACGAGACGTATCGGCTTGCGGTTGCGCAGCGCGACCGCCGCTGCGCCCAGCGCCCCGGTCACGCCGACGGCCCAGTTCGCCTTGATGTCGGCGCGGGCGAGCGGACGATGCGCCGTGTGGCCCACGACCGTGATCGAGATCACGGCCGGGCCCGGCGTCGCGCTCATGTCGCCGCCGGCGATGGCGAATCGGAACTGGGCCGTCAGCTCGGCCATGCCTTCATACAGCGCGGTCAGTGCGTCCACGCTCCACGCCTCCGGCAGCGCGAGGGAGACCAGCGCCCACTGTGGCTCGGCGCCCTTGGCCGCGAGGTCGCCGAGCGCCAGCGCGAGCGAGCGCCAGCCGACGTCCTCCGCGCTGAGCCAGGCAAGGTCGAAGTGCACGCCCTCGACGAACGTGTCGACGCTGGCGACGAGGAAGCGGCTGCCGTCGAGGATGACCGCGGCGTCGTCGCCGCCGGCGCCGGGGTCGAGGTAAGGCCGAAGGCGCTCGAGCAACCCGAGCTCGCCGAGACCCCTCAGGCTCGTCATGCGTCGAGCATCGCACGTAGGCGCCGGACGGCCGCCTCGGGGTCGGGCGAGTCGGCGACCGCGCGGATCACGCACGCGCGGTGGACGCCGGCCGCGACCAGCCTTTTCACGTTTGACTCGTCCACGCCGCCGATGGCGAACACCGGGATTTCGACCGCGGCCGCAAGCGCGGCGACCGCTTCCGGGCCGATGACCCGCTTGTGCGCCTTGATCGGCGTGGCGAACGCCGGGCCGCAGCCGACGTAGTCCGCCTCCCGCGGCACGGCGTCGCGGGTCGACGCGGAGACGCCGATGATGAGCCGTCCGCCGGCGACCTTTCGTGCCGAGGACGGTGAGAGGTCGTCTGGCCCGAGATGCACCCCATCCGCCTCCGCGAGCAGCGCGACGTCGACGTGGTCGTTGACCACGAACAGTGCATCTGCCAGCGCCTCACGCATACGCCGGGCGAGCGTGAGCAGCTCGCCTCGCGGGAGCGTCTTGTGCCGGAGCTGGACGATGTCAGCCCCGCCGCGCGCCGCTGCGCGGGCGAGCTCGAGCACCTGGTCGGGCTGGGCGTCCGGCGTGATGACGTAGAGCCGGGCGGCCTCGAGGCGCCGGCTCAGCTCAGGATCTGGCGAAGCTTCTCGCGGAATGCCGGCGGGGCGACGTCGCAGTCGCACGAGTGCTTGACCACGCGCTTGAGGTGCGCCTGGAAGTCGTAGTGCTCCATGCAGTCAGGGCAGCCCTCGAGGTGAAGCTGGACCTCGAGCGCCTCGGTGTTCGTCAGCTCCCGATCGACGAAGCGATCGAGCTTGTCAGCGCACTCTTCGCATCTCATGCCTGCGTCACCTGGCCGTTTGGCCGCACGATACCCGATTCGACGGCGTACTCAAAGAGGGATTTTTGGAGCTGCTGGCGGGCGCGGTGCAGACGGGACATGACCGTGCCGATGGGCACGCCCAGCGTCTGGGCCGCGTCCTTGTACGAGAACCCCTCCACGTCGACGAGGAGGACCACCTCGCGGTGCAGGGGCGGCAGCTTGTCGACCGCCGCCACGACCTCGGTGGCGGCGATCTTGTCGAGCACGTCCGTCTCGGGGTGAGCGCCGTCGTCGCGCAGCTTCTCGTACAGAACGAAGTCGCCGACGTCGTCGAGGCTGACGTCGTCCTTGCGCGAGCCCTTGAAGCGGTCCCAGAAAAGGTTGCGCATGATGGCGAAGAGCCAGGCCTTCATGTTCGTGCCCTGCTGGTAGCTGTGCTGGTAGCGGAGGGCGCGGAGGTAGGCCTCCTGGACGAGGTCCTGGGCCGCGTCGGGGTCGTGCGTCAACCGCAGCGCTCCGCGATACAGCGTGTCGAGGTGGGAGAGCGCCTCTTCCGCGAAGGCGGTTTGGGCGGCGGGTTCCGCCATGAGTAATGCCAGTGTAGGAGCACCTGCCTTTCACCCATTCCAAGTCGCCGGGGCTGGACACTATTCCGATGCGGCGGCTGCGCGTGCTCCAGGTGGGGCTCGGCGACTGGGGAAGGGATTGGGCCTGGAGGGTCGTCCCTGCCGTGCCGGAGGTGGAGGCGGCCGGCTACATCGACTCGGACACGGCTGCCTTCGACGCCCTGTCCCGCCACCTCGAGATCGACCGGCGCCTGTGCTTCACATCGCTTAGAGACGCGATCGAGTCGACGCAGCCGGACGCGCTCCTGGTCACGACGACGATCGGCGCCCACGAGCCGCTTGCGCGTGCAGGGCTCGAGGCCGGGCTCCACGTGCTCGTGGAAAAGCCGTTCACCGACGACCTCGCGCAGGCGCAGGCGCTCGTCTCGCTGGCCGAGGAGCGCGGGCGCGTGCTGATGGTCAGCCAGAACTACCGATGGTTCCCGGCGCCGCGCCTGGTGGCGGAGCTCGTCCGCGGCGGCAGCCTCGGCCGGCTCTACGCGGCTGGCGTCGACTTTCGCCACAACTCCGCCTCGCCGCCACAGCCGCGCGTGCGGCACCACTCTGATCCCCAGCCGCTGCTCGTCGACATGTCGGTCCATCACTTCGACCTCATGCGCATGCTCCTCGGCCAGGAGGCGCTCAGGATCTCGTGCGAGGCGTCCACCCAGCCCTGGAGCGGCTTTGCCGGGCCGTCCACCGCCATCGCGTCGATCGTCTTCGAAGGCGTGCTCGTGAGCTACCGCGGAAGCTGGACGAGCTCGGCCCCCAACACGCCGTGGGCAGGTGAGTGGGAGATGGAGTTCGAGGGCGGGCGCGTCTTCTGGACCAGCCGGGGCGACGAGGGGGTGCTCAAGGACCGGGTGGTGGTGAGGCGGCGCGGGCGCGCGGCCCGCGTGGTGGCGCTGCCCGCAGCGGGCCGGATCGACCGCGCCGGGACGCTCACCGAGTTCGCCGCCGCGATCGCCGAGGGCCGCGAGCCCGAGACCTCAGGCCGGGACAACCTCCGCACCCTTGCGTTGACCCTGGCCGCGGTGCGGTCCGCGGCAGGATCAGGCTGGGTCGAGCCGGCCAGGGCGCCAGCCGGGCGGGCCGGATCCGTTAACCTCTCCCAGGCCCAGCCACGACCCGGGGCCAAAGGAGGCTACGAATGATCGTGATTCGCAAGTTCGTCATCGGCACCGGCGCAGCCGGGCTGCTTGCCGCGGGGGCGCTTCTCCTGTTCGGCCAGACGGGTGTCGCAGCGACCCGGACCTTCGATGCGAGCTCGTCGCCGGCGGAGGTCACCACACCCGCGCCATCCGGCGCCTGCGCCGCGGCGATCCAGGCGATCAAGACCGCCGTGGTCGCGGACCGCTCCGAGGACGCGGCCGAGCGGCACGTGGCGAAAGCGGAGGGCCCCGACGCCAAGGAGGACGCCGAGGACGCCGCCGACCGGTCGGAGGACTCGGCCGAGCTCGCGGGCTTCAGGTCGCTCTTCGGCGCCGCCAGGACGGCGTGCGCGCCGGCCGTGCCCGCCACCTTCAAACCTGCGCCATCGGCGGCGTGCACCGCAGCGGTGCAGGCGGTCAAGGCGGACCTGGCGCAGGGCCGGCCTTCCACCAGGGCTCAGTGGCAGCAGCTTGCGAGCCTGTTCCAGGCCGCCCGCACCGCGTGCGGGTTCACTTGGAACCGCTAGCGGCCTAAACGAAGACGAGGGGCCGCGACGGTGGCCCCTCGTCCCCGCAAAACAGATGAGGCCACGGCGCCTTCGGCGCGCGGCCTCGACTCGATAACTCCTGGGGCGCTCCGGACGGCTGCGCGATTGTCTTAACCGTCACGATGTGCGCGTGCGCCTGGCCGAGCTGCACGTCCACCTCGAAGGCACGGTGCGACACGCGACCGCGCTCGAGCTGGCCGCATTGCACCGTATGCCCGCGCCGCCGCCCTACCGGTACTCGACGCTTGCCGCCTTCCTCGACATCTACCGTCCGGTCGCGGCGTGCATGCGCACGGCGGCAGATTTCGCCCGCGTCATCGCCGAGCACGCGCAGGCGATTGCCTCCGAGGGCGTGACCTATTCCGAGATCAGCATCAACCCGTCTCTGCACCCGCCGGCCGAGGGGTGGATCGACGGGATCGTCGCGGGGCGGCGCCAAGCGCTGAACGAGCACGGCCTCGAGATCGGCTGGCTGTTCGAGCTGACGCGCGAAGGACCCGACGCCGACAACCAGCGCGTGCTCGAGCTGGCGCTCGCGACCGAGGGCGTGGTCGGCATCGGGCTCGTCGGCGACGAGTCGATCTCGAGCGCGTCGCTGGCTCCGCTCGTCGCTCGGGCGCACGCGCGCGGCCTGCGCTTCATGCCCCACGCCGGGCAGGCGGGCGACGCGCGGGCGGTGAAGGCAGCGGTCGAGCGGCTCGGCGCCGACCGCCTGGCTCACGGTGTCGCGGCCGTCTCCGACGCGCGCCTGCTGCGCGACCTCGCCCGCCGCGGCGTCTGCCTGTGCATCTGCCCGTCGAGCAACCACAGGATCGGCCTGCGACCGGACTTTCGCGCGCTTGCGGACGCCGGGGTCGCCCTGACGGTCAACACCGACGACCCGGCCTTCGTGCCCACGACCCTAAGAGCCGAGCTCGACCAGGCCGAGACTTCGCTCGGGCTCGACCGCGAGTCCCTGGTCGCGGCCGCGTGGCGGCACCGCTTCGCCTAGCGCCCTAGACTGCTGAGCCGACGTGGGTCCGCATCCCGAGCTGGCCGAGCTCTCGGCCGCCGACCTGTCGCGCATGCTGACGCGCGGCGAGGTCAGCGCGGTCGAGCTGGTGGAGATGAGCCTCGCCCGCATCGCCGCACTGGACGAGAGCCCCGACGACAGAAAGACGCGGGCCGTCATCGAGCTCAACCCGGACGCGCTCGACATCGCGCGCCGCAGCGATCGTGAGCGGCGGCGTGGACGTGTGCGCGGGCCGTTGCATGGGTTGCCGGCGCTGATCAAGGACAACATCGAAACGGGCGACCGCATGCTCACCACGGCGGGCTCGCTGGCGATGACAGGCGCGCCGGCTGCTCGCGACGCGCCCCTGGTCGCCGGCCTGCGGCGGTCGGGTGCTGTGCTGCTGGGCAAGACCAACCTCAGCGAGTGGGCCAACGCCCGATCGTTCCGGTCCGCCTCGGGCTGGAGCGGTCGAGGCCGGCAGACGCGGAACCCGCACGCGCTCGACCGCACACCGAGCGGGTCGAGCTCGGGCTCGGGCGCAGCCGCCGCCGCAGGCTACGCGGCGATCACGATCGGCACCGAGACGGACGGCTCGATCGTGAGCCCATCGAACGTCAACGGCATCGTCGGCATGAAGCCTGGCTTCGGCGTCGTCAGCCAGGCCGGGATCGTGCCCATCGCCGCCAGCCAGGACTCGGCCGGACCGATGACGCGGACCGTGGAGGACGCGGCGCTCGTGCTGGGCGCGATCGCGGCGCGGCCCACCGACTTCCGCCGGGCGCTCCGCAAGGGCGCGCTGCGCGGGCGGCGCATCGGCGTGCTGCGCGAGCCGTTCACGGGCTACTCGGAGCACACCGACGCGTGCTACGAGTCGGCGCTGGCCGCGCTCAAGGACTGCGGAGCGACGCTCGTCGAGGTCGAGATGCCGGGCGCGAAGGAGCTGCGCGAGTCACGCGCCGAGCTCACGATCCTCCTGCACGAGCTCAAGGACGGCCTGAACCGATACCTGCGCGGGCGGCGCGGCCTGGCGGTGCGCTCGCTCGCCGGCGTCATCGCCTGGAACCGCGCCCACGCGGCCGTAGAGATGCCGTACTTCCGGCAGGAGTTCTTCGAGCAGGCGCAGGCGACGCGCGGCCTGCGGGCGCGCGAGTACCGCCAGGCGCGCGAGACAGCGCTGCGGCTTGCGCGGACGGAGGGCATCGACGTGACGCTGCGCAAGCACCGCCTGGCGGCTCTGGTGGCGCCGAGCGGCGGGCCCGCCTGCATGATCGACGAGCTCGGCGGCGACAAGTTCCTCGGCGGCAGCACGCAGCCGTCGGCGGTCGCCGGCTACCCGATCATCACCGTCCCGGCCGGGATGGCGTACGGACTGCCACTGGGCTTGAGCTTCTTTGCCGGTCCGGGCTCGGAGGCCCGGCTGCTGGGCTTCGCGTTCGGGTTCGAGCAGGCGACGAACGCGCGGCGGGTGCCTGAGTTCCTGCCGACGGTGGCGCTCCCCTAAACGGCGCGACCCCGGCGCTCGACTCGCGGGCCGATCGACGTCAGCACCTCGTAGCTGATGGTGCCGGACCAGGTGGCGACCTCCTCGGCGGTGATGACCTGGTCGCCGTCACGGCCGATCAACGTCGCCGTGTCCCCCACCTTCACGTCCGGCACGTCGCCGACGTCGAGCGTGATGGCGTCCATGCTCACCATGCCGACCAGCGGCGCGCGCCGGCCACGGACGAGGACGTCGCCGCGGTTGGCGCGTGCGCGATGGACGCCGTCGGCGTAGCCGATCGCGACCGTGGCGACGCGCGTGCGCTCGGGCGCGCGCCACAGCGAGCCGTAGCCGACGGTCGCCCCTTTCTCGACCGTCTTCAGGTGCGTGATCGCCGCGCGAAGGGCGAGCGCCGGTTTGGTGCCGGGCCACTCGCACCCGTAGATGGCGATGCCGCACCGCACCGCGTCGAGGGCGAAGTCCGGGTGGTTCAGCACGCCCGCCGAGTTGCAGACGTGACGCAGGCCGGGCGACACCTCGAACCGCGACAGCGTGTCCAGGAACTGGTCGAACTGGCGGCGCGTCATCGGGTCGTCGGACTCCGACTTCGCGAAGTGGGTCCACGTGCCGGCGAGCCTCGTGCCGCGCGAGTCGTCGGCGAGGCGCGCGAGCGCGGGCGCGTCCTCCGGCGCGCAGCCGAAGCGGCCCATCCCGGTGTCGATCTTCAGGTGCACCGGCACACGCGTGCCAGCCGCCCCCAGCGCCTCGATCAGCTCCCGGCTCGAGACCGCCGCGGAGCACCCGAGGGCGGACACCTCGCCCGCTTGCCCGGGCAGCAGGCCCCCCATGACCAGGATCTCCTCCGGGTCGACGAGACCGCGCAGCTGCGCCGCCTCGTCGAGCGTGGCGACTGCGAGGCCGGTGGCGCCACCCTCGAGCGCGGCGTGCGCGACGGCCAGCGCCCCGTGACCGTACCCGCCCGCCTTGACCACCGCGAAAAGCCGTGCGGCGCCGCCTGCGTGGCGGAGGATGCGCTCGCAGTTGGCGGTGATGGCGCCGAGGTCGACGTCCGCCCAGCGAAGCGAGGAGGCGGTCAGAGGCCGCCCTGGCGGAGCGCGTTCATGACCTGCGGGATCTCGGGCAGGAGGTCGCTCGCGAGCAGGCCCGAGTCGCCGATCCGCTCGGCGATGCGGCGGCCCGCGGCGGCGTGGACGTAGACGCCGGTGACCGCCGCCGTGAACGGGTCGGAGCCCTGCGCGATCAGGCCGCCGATGACCCCGGACAGCACGTCGCCGGTGCCGCCGCTCGCCAGAGCCGGCACCTCGTGAGGGTCCTCGCTGAGGCGGCCGTCCGGGTGCGCGACCACCGTCCGCGCGCCCTTGAGGACGACGATCGCGCCCCAGTCCCTGGCCGCCTTGCGCGCTGCGGCGGCCCGGTCGGCGTTGATGGCTTCGGCCGTCTTGCCGGTGAGCCGGCCGAGCTCACCCGGATGGGGTGTGAGCACGCGGGCGGCCGCGAACTTGCGCCGGGCACGGGGCGAGTCGGCGAGCGCGTTGAGGCCGTCCGCGTCGATCACGAGCGGGCATTCCGCGTGCTGGGCCAGGTCGACGACGAGCCGCCAGGTCGAGCTGTCGCGCCCGAGCCCCGGCCCGACGATGCCGACCTCCGCCGCCGCAAGCTGGCGCAGGATCGAGTCGTAGGCCGCGTGGCCGACGGCTCCCGGCGCCACCTCCGGCACCGGCGTGGCCATCACCTCCGTGCACTTCGCGGCCAGGATGGGATAGATCGAGTCGGCGACCAGCAGCCGGACCAGCCCGGCGCCCGTCCTCGCCGCCGCGGTCGAGGAGAGGTACGCGGCGCCGGTGAGGCCGAGGCTGCCCGCGAGCACGATCGCGGTGCCGAACGTGCCCTTGTGCGCATCCTTCGGCCGGCGCGGGATCTCGACCGCGTCGGGGGCCGTGAGCATGCCCCCGTCTTCCTCGACCTCCCGGTGGGGTGGCATCTCGAGGTGGGCGGTGGCGACGGCGAGGCGGCTGTGGTGCGTGATGCTGACCTCGACGCGCGCGCCGCGGCTGTCGCCGAGCAGCCGCGCCCTGGGCGCGCCGCGCGGGCCCGGGAGCACCTCGATGCGGCGCCGGGGGAAGCAGATCCCTGTGCCGTCGAAGCACTTGATGACCGCTTCCTTCGCGGCCCAGCGGCCGGCGAGGCGCTCGTCGTTGCCGGCGCAGTACGCGATCTCCGCCGCGGTGTAGACCTTGGCAAGGAAGCCGGGGCCGGAGCGGCCTACGGCAAGGGCGATGCGGTCGACCGAGACGGCGTCGACGCCGATGCGCTGCACGGCATCAATTCTGCCGTGCGCATCGCCCGCCGTCGCGCGGGAACCTTCGCTTCCTACTCGACTGTGACGCTCTTGGCCAGGTTGCGCGGCTGGTCGACGTCCTGGCCGAGCTCCGTCGCCACGTGGTAGGCGAAGAGCTGGAGCATGACCGTGTTCAGGATCGCCGCGGATGCCTCCTCGACGGGCGGCATCACGAAGACGTCGGTCGCAACGCCGTCGAGCGAGCGGTCGCCCTCCGTCACCAGCGCGAGCACCGGCGCGTTGCGCGCGACGATCTCGTGCACGTTGCTGACCATCTTCTCTTTGGTCGAGCTCGCGGTGCATATCGCCACGACGGGGAAGGTGTCGTCGAGCAGCGCGATCGGGCCGTGCTTGAGCTCGCCGCCCGATGTGCCCTCGGCGTGGACATACGAGATCTCCTTCAGCTTGAGCGCGCCCTCGAGCGCAACCGGATAGCCGAGCCCGCGGCCGGCGTACATGAAGTTGCGGTAGCCGCTGTACTTGTGCGCGAGCCGGGCGATCTCCTTGTCGCGCGCCAGCAGGGTGCGGACCTGGTCGGGCAGCACCCGCAACGCCTCGACGAGCTCACGCCTTCGCTCGAGCGAGATGCGCCCGTTGGCCTTCGCGAGCCTCATGGCGAGCAGGTAGAGGCTCACGAGGTGCGAGTTGAACGTCTTCGTCGACGCGACCCCGATCTCGGGGCCCGCGTGAAGGTAGATCGCGCCGTCGGCGTCGCGCGCCGCGGAGCTGGCGATGACGTTGGTCACCGCGACGGTGAGCGCGCCGCGCGCCTTCGCCTGGTGGAGGGCGACGAGCGTATCCGCCGTCTCGCCGGACTGCGAGATCACGACGCTCAGCGCGTGCTCGCCAAAGGTGGGCCGGCGGTAGCGGAACTCGGATGCGTCCACCGCGCGCGCCGGGATCCCGACCCAGTCCTCGAGCACGTACTCGCCGATCATCGCCGCGTGCAGCGATGTGCCCATGCCTAGAAGGACTACTTCGTCGACCTGGCTCAGCTCCGCGTCCGGGATGTCGAACTCGCGGAACGAGACGAGGCCGTCGTCCGAGAGCCTTCCGCGCGCGGCGTTCGCCAGCGCCTCGGGCGTCTCGTGGATCTCCTTGAGCATGAAGTGCGGAAAGCCACCCTTCTGCGCCTGCGATACGTCCCAATCGACGTGGACGATCTTCGGCTTGACGGTCACGCCGTCGAGCGTCGAGACTTCGGCGCCCAGCGCCGTGACCGCCGCGATCTCGCCCTCGCCGAGGACGAGCACCCGCTTGGTGTACGGGATGATCGCCGTGATATCGGACGCGATGTAGTTCTCTTTGTCGCCGAGCCCGACCACCAGCGGCGCGTTGAGGCGCGCGCCGACCAGAAGGTCGGGGTCGTCGCTGGAGAACATGGCGAGGGCGTAGGCGCCCTGGATCCGCTTCAGCGCCGCGCGGACGGCGGCGAGGAAATCGCCCTTGTAGTACTTCTCGATGAGGTGCGGGACGACCTCGGTGTCGGTCTCGGAGGGGAACTCGTGGCCCTCGGCCTCGAGCTCGGCCTTCAGCTCGGCGAAGTTCTCGATGATGCCGTTGTGGACGACGAAGATGCGGCCCTTGCAGTCGGTGTGAGGGTGGGCGTTGATGTACGTCGGCTTGCCGTGGGTCGCCCAGCGGGTGTGGCCGATGCCCAGGTTGCCGGTCGGCATGTTGGCCTCGAGCTTCTCGATGAGCGTGTCGACCTTGGCCTCGGACTTGGTGACGCTCGTCCGCACAGCCTTGCCGTCCTCCGGCTGCTCCAGGACCGCGACGCCGGCCGAGTCGTAGCCGCGGTATTCGAGCCGCTTGAGGCTCTCCATGAGGATCGGCGTGGCCTCACGCCCGCCCAGGTAGCCGATGATCCCGCACATCCTTTTACCTCAACTAGAACTCCCCACGGGGGTATTTCGACTGGGGTGAAACGCCTGCGGAAGCGCTTAGGTTACCCCGACGGGCTCGGGCTCGCGCTCACGTTCGGATTGCGCGAGATCGAGTACTTCACCGTCGCGTTCGCCACGGAGCCCGAGAGCCCGTTCGGGTAGGGGATCGCGACCTGGAAGGTGGCGTCCGAGGTGCTGCCGCTGAGGTCCTGGCTCGGCAGGGTGATGCTGGTGATCCGCTGCAGCAGCGTGGCGTCGCCCGTGATCGTCACGAGCTGGGGCGAGATCGCGACCGCCGTGACGCGGTAGCCCGACGGCGGCCCGTGGGCTGGGGGCGCGTCGATGAGCGGCACGGTTTCGCTCGTCGTGCCGGCGATCGCCTCGAGGTGGACGTCGGCGCTCGTGACCTCGAACGCGACCGCCGGCACAGTGCGGACGGAGGTGTCCAGTGGGCCGGTCGGCGTTATGAACTGGATCGACTGGTTCAGGTAGTCGCCCTTGCCCACGATCGCCCCTGGCACGGAGACGACCGCCTTGAGCCCGCTCTCCCAGGCGACGGGTCCCGTGAAGTTGACGCGGCACGGGTTCGACGCCACGGCGCCAGGGCACGTGGCACGGGTCTGCCTCGGATCGATGTTCCAGCCGGGCGCCGCGCGCGCACTCACCTGGACGGGCAGCGCCACCGTCTGCAGGGAGTCGATGTCGACGAAGATCGGCGCCGGCGTCGACACCGACACGTTGGCGACCAGCGCGCGCGCGGTCAGGTTGAGCTTCACCGACGACCCTGGCAGTGCGTGCGAAGCGTCGGCGAACGCGACGACGTTGTTCGAGTCGACGCGGCTCAGCGCATCGGAGAGCCCGCTGACGATGACCGTGGTCTTCCCCGGCGGGTTGATGAGGACGATGTTGGACTGGTACACGTAGCTCAGCGGGATGGTGATCGGCTTCGACGCCGGCCGGTTCTGGGAGAACGCGACGGCGCCGAGCATGAGGACCGCGAGCCCGAGGGCGAGCAGCTTCAGCCGCCACTCGTTGGTGACGAGGCTCCAGCTCATCGCCTGAACCTGAACAGCCCGTTGCCGTTGCCGTTCGCCGACCCCACCCTCACCGCGACCCTGCGCCGCAGGCTGTCCGCGTCGAGGTTGCGCGTGATCTTCCCTTCCTCGATGACCGAGATGTTGCCGGTCTCCTCGGAAACGACGAGCACCAGCGCGTCGGACGCAAGCGACAACCCGAGCGCGGCGCGATGCCTCGTGCCGAGGCGCTCGCGCACGCTGCCTTCGTCCGGGAGCGGCAGGAGGCAGCCGGCGGCGACGATCCGGTCTCCACGGACGATGACCGCACCATCGTGGAGCGGCGAGTTCGGATAGAAGATCGACTGCAGCATCTCGGCCGACACCTCGCCGTTGATGCGCACGCCGGTCGCGGCGTAGTCCTCGAGCCCCACCTCGCGCTCGAACGCGATGAGCGCGCCGGTGTGCTTGGTGCTGAGGCGCTCGGCGGCCCGGATGGCTTCGGAGATGGCCTTGTACTGCTTGGCGTTGTAGCGCGAAAGCGGGCGGCCGATGTGCGAGACGCGGCCGAGCTGGTCGAGCGCGCGGCGCAGCTCGGGCTGGAACATGACGATGACCGCGATGATGATGTAGAACGTGGCGTTGGTGAACAGCCACGAGAGAAGCACGAGGTTGAAGGTCGTCGAAAGCACGCCGATCACGGCCAGCAGGACGAGCCCGACCAGGATCTGTGTGCCCTGCGTGCCGCGGAGCAGGCGGAGCACCTGGTAGAGGATGAACGCGACGACCGCGACGTCGACGATCTCGATCGGTCCGATGTGGCGGATGACCAGCAGCAGCTGCGACGCGAACTGGTCGAGCTCGGTCATTCCCCGAACAGCGCTGCCATGAGCGCCATCTGCGCGTAGAGCCGGTTCTCCGCCTGCTGGAACACCACCGAGCGCGGTCCGTCGATCACCTCGTCGGTGACCTCTTCGCCTCGGTGCGCCGGCAGGCAGTGCATGAAGACGGCGCCGGGTGCGGCGTCCATCAGCGCCTGGTTCACCTGGTAGTGGCTGAACACCTTCTGCCGCGCGGCCCGTTCGTCTTCCTGGCCCATCGAGGCCCAGACGTCCGTGTAGATGACCGTCGCGCCGCGGTCGACATCAAGGTGGTTCGTAAGCGTGATGTTGCTCTTGCCGGAGTCGATGCTACGAGCGCGCTCAACGATGGCGGGGTCGGGGTCGTAGCCCGGCGGCGTGACGACGGTCAGGGCGAATCCAGCCAGCGAGGCCGCCTCGATCAGCGAGTTGGCGATGTTGTTGCCGTCCCCGATGTAGACGACCTTGTGGTGCCGCAGGTCGCCGAGCTCCTCCAGGGTCATGACGTCGGCGAGGACCTGGCACGGGTGCGAGCGATCCGTAAGGGCGTTGACGACCGGCTTGTCCGAGAACCTCGCCAGCTGGAGCAGGTCGGCGTGCGAGCGCAGGCGCGCGACCGTGCCGTCGACGTAGCGGTCGAGAACCCGCGCCGCGTCGGCGACCGACTCGCGGAACCCAAGCTGGACGTCCTGGCTCGTCAGCGTCGTGGTCGTGCCCCCGAGGCGGGCGATGCCGACCTCGAACGAGACCCTCGTGCGGTGGGACGGCCGCTGAAAGAGCATCGCCACGTGTCTGCCCTGGAGCGGCTTCTCGCGCCACCGCCCGGCCTTGATCTCGCGCGCGAGGTCCAGCACGCGGCGCATATCCCCGGGCCCAAGGTCGGCCACGTCGATGAAGTCCCGTCCCCTCAACGAGATCACGGAAGCGATCATGATCGCTCGGACCGCTACAGGAGAGGCTTAGTGAGCTCCCCGGCCACCACGGGCGAGATCGCGAGGTCGCGGATCGAGTCGAACTCCGGCAGGCGGGCCCGGAGCTGGGGCTCGTCGCGAAGGCGGACGATGAGGTCGCGGCAGGCGCCCGGCTCGAGACCGAACGCGGCCGGCTTGATCCGCAGCGGCGGCTCGTCCCGCAGCTGGATCGTCAGCCGGTCGGTCAGGGTGGCCCGCGGCCAGGCGTTCGGCTCGGAGAGGGTCACCGCGCCCATCGCCGTCCAGACCGCCCGCATCTCCCGCCTGCCGTCGATCACCATGAGCCGGTCGCGGAAGAGGCACAGGCGGGCCGGCGGCCAGCTGAGGAGCTGAACGGCGGAGTGCCCGGCAAAGAGGGCGCCTCCCACCGCCGTGGCCGCGAGCGCGACGCCCGCCACGGTGCCCGCGGGCAGGTTGAAGGCCCAGACCGCCAGGCCGGCGAACAGGGCCGCCCAGGCGAGGGCCGCGGCGCCGAACGTGGCGACGGAACGGTGCGAGCGAATGTAGATCAGGCTCTCCCCACCACCTTCAATTAGTGTATTCGGCGTGAAGGACGTGCTCGCGGAGCGCGCCGACATCGACGCCTCCGTATCCGGCAAAACGGTGTGCACGCTGTTCGCCGATGCGGTCCAGAAGTGGGGCGACCTGCCGTGTCTTCACTGGAAGAACAACGGCGGCTGGGACACTCTCACCTGGAACGAGTACCGCGACCAGGTCGCGGCCGTCACTCTCGCGCTGCGAGATCTCGGCTTCGGACCCGGGCAGTTCGGGCTCATCGTCGCCCGCAACGCGCCCGAGCACGTGATCGCGGACCTTGGCATCGTCCACGCCGGCGGGGCCGCGATCAGCGTCTACAACACGCTCGCTCCGGAGCAGATCGAGTACGTCGCCAACCACTCCGAGGCGACCGTCGCATTCATAGAGGACGAGGGCTTCCTGGCCAAGTTCCTCGCCATCCGCGACTCGACCCCGCACCTCAAGCACCTCGTCCTCGTGCGCGGATCCGCGCCCGAAGGTGTGATGAGGTGGGACGACCTGGTCGCCCGCGGACGCGAGCTCCACGCCGCCGACCCAGCCGCATTCGCCCGATCGTGGCGGGCGGTCGGTCCAGAGGACACCGTCTCGCTGATCTACACCTCGGGCACGACCGGGCCGCCAAAGGGCGTCGTGTACTCACACAACAACATCCTCTGGACCCTCGAGTCGATCCAGCGGGGCGAGCCGATCCAGGAGCACGCGCGCCTGGTCAGCTATCTGCCGCTTGCGCACGTGGCCGAGCGCTTCACGTCGCAGTGGCGGGGCATGTACCTCGGCAACGAGGTGTGGCTGTGCCCCGACCCGAACCTTCTCCTTCCGTTCCTCCTCGAGGCCCGCCCGCAGTTCTTCGTCGGCGTGCCGCGGGTGTGGGAGAAGCTGATGGCAGGGCTGCAGGCCGGCATCGCGGCCGAGCCCGATGAGAACGCACGCAAGATGGTCCAGGGCGCGCTCAGCGCAGCGATCTCGGCGTATCGGCTCCAGCACACCGGTCAGCCGGTGCCCGATGAGCTGGCGCAGGTCGTCGAACGCGCCCAGCCGGTGTTCGGCCTACTGCGGTCGAAGATCGGCCTGGACAAGTGCGAGATCGCCATCACGTCGACGGCGCCGTGCAGGCCCGAGGTCCACGAGTTCTGGGCCGCGCTCGGCATGCCCCTCTACGAGGTCTGGGGCATGAGCGAGCTCACCGGGCCGGCCACGTTCGTGCCCCAGTCCGACCACCAGGCGCCTTCGATCGGCAAAGCCATGCCGGGCGTCGAGGTCCGGCTCGGTGACGATGGCGAGCTGCTGGTCCGCGGCGGCAACGTCATGGTCGGTTACTACAAGGAGCCGGCGAAGACGGCCGACATCATCGACGCGGACGGATGGGTGCACAGCGGCGACATCGGCCAGCCCGGAACCAACGGGCAGTTCAGGATCGTCGACCGCAAGAAGGAGCTGATCATCACGTCGGCGGGCAAGAACATCTCGCCGGCCAACCTCGAGTCGCTCGCGAAGTCGACGCCGATCATCGGCCAGGCGGTCGCCGTCGGCGACGGGCGCAACTTCATCTCGGTGCTCGTCGTCCTCGATCCCCAGGTCGCGCCGGCGTGGGCGAAGGCGCATGGCGTCGGCGTGACGTCGATGGCCGAGCTTTCGGATCACCCGGCGGTGATCGACGAGGTGCGGCGTGCGCTGTCCGAGGCGAACAAGCACCTGTCCCGCGTCGAGCAGTTCAAGCGCTTCACGATCCTGCCGACCGAGTGGTCGCCCGAATCGGAGGAGCTGACCCCGACCATGAAGCTCAAGCGGCGGGTGATCCACTCCAAGTACCAGGCGCAGATCGACGCGATGTACGCCACGCCGCCCGGCGGCCACGCCGTCGACCCCGAGAGGGAAGCCGGCTAGCCTAGTCGCCCAGGCCCAGCCTGGCGATGCTCTCGTCGGCGATCGCGTCCGGCGAACCGCCAATGTCGACCGTGATCGCCGCCTCGCCGGCGGCCGGCGGCTCGAGGTCCGCGAGCTGGCTGTCGAGGAGCGACGCCGGCATGAAGTGACCGTGGCGTTCGGCGAGCCGCGCCGCGACGAGCTCGCGCGAGCCGCGGAGGAAGACGAACACCACGCCCCCACCGCGGCGGCCGATCACGTCGCGGTAGGCGCGCTTCAGCGCCGAGCAGGTGATGACACCGTTCTCGCCGGCATCCAGCCGCCCCTCCACCCATGCCGTCACCGCCTCGAGCCACGGCCGGCGGTCGGCGTCGGTCAGCGGGTGCCCGGCCCGCATCTTGTCGACGTTCGCCGGCGCATGAAGGGCGTCGCCCTCTTCGAGTGGCCACCCGAGCCGGCGGGCGAGAACGGAAGCGATCGTCGTCTTGCCCGACCCCTCGACCCCCATGACCACGATCACCATCACGCCGAGGCCGTCTAACCTCTCTTCTGGCCGGTCTCGATCCCCCAGGCCGAGACGGCCTGCTCGCCCGGCTCCAGGACGCGCAGCCCATCGCCGGTCTGGAAGGCGTTGGGCGCGCAGGTCATGGGCTCTATGCCGAGCGACCGGCGGCGTCGCGCCTCGTCCGCGAGCGTGTCTCCGGTGTACGCCATCACGTAGCCGTAGGCGGCGTCCAGCCACACCGTGACGCGCCGCGAACCGTCCGGCGCGAGCAGGGTTACACGCGCCTTCCCATCGTCGCTGCGCCGCAGGCCTGTGAACGCGAAATCAAGACGCTCCTCGCCGATGGCGCGCGCGGTGCGGAAGTCCAGCCGGGTGCCTTCGACCGGCTCGACTCCGGTTGGGATCTGACGCTCGTCGGTCGGCAGCCACGAATCGGCGGGGATCTCGAGCAGGCATTCGTCGACGCGGCTTGTGCCCGCCGAGACGTACGGATGGGAGCCGTTCGCGTAAGGCAGCCGCCGCCGGCCGACGTTGGTCGCCGTCGTCGTTACGGTCACGCCGGCGGGGCTGATCCGGTATTCGATCTGCAGGCGCAGCGCGAACGGATAGCCCGGGCGCGGGTACATGTCCAGCGACAGCACGGCGCGCGCCCGCTCGTGCGCGTCCACGCGCCACGTCATCCAGCGGGCGAACCCGTGAAGCGCGTTTCGCTTCTCCGGTTCGGTCAGCGGGACCTGGAACGATTCGCCGTCGAACTCGTAGCGGCCGTCGGCGAGGCGGTTCGGCCACGGGATGAGCGGCTGGCCGCTGGCGCCGGGCGCCACCTCGTCCGCGCTGTAGCCGTCGAGCACATGCCATTCGCCGCGGAGCTCGCGCATACCGCCGCCGACGGTCACGACGACGAGACGAAGGTCGCCGGCGGCTAGCTCGACCTGCTCACCGGAAGCGATCAGCGGCTCGGACATGCCCGCACAGGTTAGGAAAACAATGTCCCGAGAAGCTTTTCTGTTTGCCCTGGGGACCTTTCTCGCTTTTCCAGTCTCGGCCTTTCGGCCTCGACGTACTCGCCGTTCGGGTCTCCAGGTTTACCGTACTCGGCTTCCGGGGACACGGTCAGCTTGCGGTCTGGCCCCCGCAGCGGTGAGGGCCGTTCGTCCCCTCGGGTTCGGGACCGGCGGGGCGGCTCATGAAGCTGCGACGACGCCTTCAGGCGCCGGCGCGCACGGCCTCGCGCGCCAGCTCGAGGTACGCACGCTGGAAGTCGGCGGTGAGCCTGTCCGGCGCCGCGACGAGGTTGCGGTCGGACACGGCGCCGATCGTCACCTGGCCCGCGTAGCTGTAGATGCTGACGCCCACGCCGATCCCGCCCGCCTGCGGCTCCCAGAACGTCATCTGCCGGATCCTGCTGCCGGCGATGTAGACGGGCCGCCGCGGCCCGATCACGTTGGTGAGGACGAGGCTTGCCTTGTCGGCGTAGAAGCCGGACGCCATTGCCTCGAGGCGCGCCGGCAGGAAACCGAGTCCCTGGACGAGAAGCCACCCGGCCGCGGGTTCGAGCGACGCCTTGATCCGGTCCATCTCGGCCTTCACCTTCGCGAGCCGGTCGACCGGGTCTTGAACCCCCAGCGGCAGCTCGAGATAGACGAGGCTGAACTGGTTCCCCTTCATGCCCGCGTCGCCATCGGGCCGCAGGTTGACCGGCACCATGGCCCTGACCGAGAGTCCGCGCGTGCGCACGCCGAGCAGCCGCAAGTGAGCTCCCAGGCCACCGGCGATCGCGCTCACGACGACGTCGTTCACCGTCGCCCCGAACGTCTTCGCGACGTCTTTGACGGACGAAAGCGGGATCGGATCCGTCCACGACACACCCTTGAGCAAGCCCAGCGGACCGCGCAGTGGCGATGGGCGGTCGCCGTCGAGCAGGGTCAGCCGCGCCAGCGTGCCGGCGCCATCCACCGCCGTCCGAGCCACCTCCGGCAGGGCGAAGAGGTTGTCGAGCAGCCGCGTCGCGCGTCCGCGTTCGTCGCGCGGCTCGGGCGGCTGTTCCGCCGCGCGCCGCGGCGCGCGCCGCCGCCACCCGTTCGCATCGTCGTCCGTCAACGTGAGGAGCATGCGGACCATCGCCTGGCCGTCGCCGAGCGAGTGGTGGATGCGGGTCACGATCGCGCCCCGCGAGCCGGGACCCTCGACCGCGTAGGTGTTCCACAGCGGGCGGTCGAAGTCGAGCGGCTGCCCGGCGAGGTCGCCGATGAACGCCTCGAGCTCCGCCTTGCCACCGGGCCGCGGCAGCGCGACGCGGTGCAGGTGGGCGTCGAGGTCGAAGTTCCTGGCGCGAACCCACCGTGGCGGAGCGAGGGGCACGAGCGGGTCTGCGACCACCTGCAGGAGGCGCGGATGCATCGCGATGCGCTTGCTCAGCAGCGACTTGAGGTGCGCGAAGTCGGGCGGCGAGTCGAGCAGCACGAGCGACGTGACGACGAAGTGGTTCGTCGGCATCTCCGCGTGGAGCCACGCGGCGTCGGCCCTGGAGAGCGTTTCCTGAGCGAGAAGCGCCATCACCGCGTTCCGATGACCGGACGGTAGACCGGCTGCCACATCGCCTCGCGGACGGCCGCCTCGACATGCCCGACCGGGCGCATCGCGATCCCCTCGGCCATGGCCTCACGGGCGACGGCGGTCCCCACGGCCGCGGACACATCGCGGAGGCGCTCGACGTCAGGCAGCAGGCTGGCACCCGGGCGCGAGACGTCGTCGATCAGGGCGACGACCGCGTCCGCCGCGGCCGCGAGCATGCCGTCGCTGACCCTGCTCGCGCGCACCGCGATCACGCCCAGCCCGATCCCGGGGAACACGAACGCGTTGTTCGCCTGGCCTATCTCGTGCGTCACGCCGGCCCACCGCACGGGAGCGAACGGGCTTCCCGTCGCCACGAGCGCCCGGCCGGCGGTCCACGCGAGCAGGTCTTCGGGCACCGCCTCGCTGAGAGCCGTCGGATTCGTCAGCGGCAGGATGATCGGGCGCTCGGTGCCGGCGGCCATCTCGCGCACAACGGTTTCGGTGAACGCGCGCGGCACGGTCGAGACGCCGATCAGCACCGTCGGCCGGACGCGACGGACCACCTCCTCGAGGCCGATGGCGCCGCCCTCGGCGCACCAGCCGCCCACCTCCGCCTCCGGCCGCGCATACGGCCGCTGGAAGTAGCGCAGATCGCCGGCGTGCCCGTCCGTCATCAGGCCGCGCCGGCCGAGCCCCCAGAAGCGGCTCCTGGCGTCGGCGGGGCTGAGCCCTTCCGCCACCATCGCCGAGGCCAGCTGATCGGCGATGCCGACGCCGGCCGTGCCGCAGCCGAACAGCACGATGCGCTGGTCGCGCATCCGTTCCCCGGTGATGCGCAGCGCGGACTTGACCGCCGCGACCACCACGGCGCCCGTGCCCTGGAGGTCGTCGTTGAACGTGCAGCATCGGTCCCGGTAGCGGTCGAGAAGGCGGCGCGCGTTGTCGGCGCCGAAGTCTTCCCAGTGGAGGAGCGCGTGCGGGAATGTCGCGAGCGCGGTCTGGACGTAGAGATCGATGAATTCGTCGTAGCGCCCGTCCCGGATGCGCGGATGGCGGTTGCCCAGGTACTGGTCGTCGTCGAGAAGGGCCTGGCGGTCAGTACCGACGTCGAGCATGACGGGGATCACCCGCTCCGGACGGATGCCCGCGGCGGCGGTGTAGACCGCGAGCTTGCCGATCGCGATGTCGATGCCACCGACGCCCCAGTCGCCGATACCGAGGATGCGCTCGCCGTCCGTGGCGACGATCAGGTCGACGTCGTCCGGTCCAAGGGCCAGATCCCGAAACGAGGCGGCGACGTCCTCGGGGTGATCGATGGACAGGAACAGGCCGCGCGGACGGCGGTACTCGTGGCTGTACTCCTGGATCGCCTGCGCGACGGTGGGGGTGTAGACGATCGGAAGCATCTCGCCGAGGTGCGTGGATACGAGCCTGTAGAAGAGCACTTCGTTGCGGTCGTGGAGGGCGGCGAGGTACGTGTGGCGCGCGAGGTCGTCGGGCTGGCGCCGGAACTGGCGGTACGCCCGCTCCGCCTGCTGCTCGAGCGTCTTGACCGCGGGCGGCAGCAGGCCGGTCAGGCCGAGCTCGGCGCGCTCCCTTGCCGTGAACGCCGTCCCCTTGTTGACCAAAGGGGTGTGCAGGACGTCGTAACCGCGCAGCGCGGTGGCGACGGCGCCATCGCGGAAGTCCACCTCCATCTCGGGCAGGACCCGCCTACGCCGGCTAGCCGCCGATGCCTTCACCACGCCGCGATGGTCACTCCGCGGCGGTGCCGCGTCCAGGTGCTAACGGCCCCCCAATCCCAGGCCGCAGAGCGGCCGGCGCCGCTTGGCGCTACTTCGGTTTCGCGCCCTTGCCGTTGGGCTTGTGGGCCATCACCGCCTCGGTGAACAGGCGCGTGGCGATGCGCGTCTTGGGTTCGCCTGTGCGCGCGGCGAGCTTGGCGAGCTGGTCGATGACCCTTGGTTCCACGTTGAGACGGTAGAGCTGCTTGACGGCTGTCTTTTCTGTCATGCCACCGAGTGTGGGAGACAGGCGGGGTCCTTGAGAACCCCGCCTGTTAAGAAAGGTCATGCCCTTTGATCTGCAGCGGCGGCTCTTAGCGCTCAGACTCTGCGCCGATGGACGCACCGACACGTTCGGTAGCCGCCGGGGGCCTGGCGGCCGGCCAGGTCGCGGAGTTCAAGGTCTGGGCCGAGCTGGTCCGTCAGTCGGGGGGCGGCCTGCACGTCTTCTTGCCGCTGCGCGACCGCGGGATCGACGGAGTTCTCCACCGTCTGGCCGACGGCGCCTACCTACCCGTGCAGGTGAAGGCGCGCACCTCGCTCACACCCGCGGGGCAGGTGCACATCACCGTCCCGGCGTCGAGCCTCGTCGACGACCAAGCCGCGATGGTGTGCACGCTCGTCGACGGCGCCGAGCTCGGCGCCTATGTGCTCGTCGTGAGCGAGGGCGACTTTCGCCACCTGGCGGCGCACACGCTCGTCGCCGGGCGCGAGTACCTGACCGCTGCGTTCGCGCCGCACGCGGGCGGCGAATCGCGCTGGGCGCCGTTCCTGGTGCCGAGGGATGGGCTGGCGGAACGATTCGGTGCGGCCGCGCCCCCTTCTTCCCGCTTGAGCTCCGAGGCGGCCGCAGCGCCGACCGAGGCGGTCGACCGCGGGGTTGAAGGCTTCCTCGGCGAGGCCGAGGTTCTCCGCCGCCTCGCCGAGGGCGAGTCGCTCGCGCTGTTTCGCCCGTTCCCGGACCTCGAAACGGTCGAGGTCCTGGCCCGGCACATGGGGTCGAGACGCTACCTCGGCCTGCAGGTGAAGACGTCGGGGGCGAGCTCGGTGACCACCGAGCAACGCATCTACGTGCGGCGCTCGAGCTTTCGACCGCGTGCCACGACCTTCGTATGTGTTCTGGACTGGGACCGCGCCGCGCGAGAGTTCGGGCGCGAGTGCCTGCTCATCCCGAGCGCCGACGTCGAGCGGCTTGCGCGCGTGGACGGCGACTGGCTCGTCCTGGAGATCGACCCTGCGGCCCAGTCGCATCGTCGTCTCGAGCCGTACGTCCTCGAGCTGCGCTCGCTGGCCGAGCGCGTGGAGTCGATGCTGGTCTAGGGAGGCGGCCGGCTACGTGAGCCGGGCGGCCAGGCGATCCAGCGCCGATGGCGGCGTTCCGGCGGCCTCGAGGTAACGGGCGACTCCACCCCACCGCTTATCGATGTGGTCCAGGACGCCGAGGATCCGCTCCGGCGGGCAGCGCAGCTCGTCCATGAAGCCGGCGCGCTTGACCGCCGGCGCCTCGGCGATCCATTTCTCGTACCGGGAGGCGAGCTGGATGTCCGTCTCGCCGTAGTCGACGGCGATATCATCGCGCCCCACCCCGGCCAGCTCGAGGAGCATCGCCGCCACCAGCCCGGTCCGGTCCTTGCCCGCGAAGCAGTGGAACAGCACGCAGCCGTCCGCGAACGCGATCGCCTCGAACACCGCACGGAAGGCGGCCGGACGGGTGTTGACGATGTAGAGGTAGCGCTCGAGCATGCTCTCGCTGTCGCCGATCTCGTTCATGTCCGAGTCGTCGATCAGCTCGCGGTGAAGGTAGACCGCGCCTGCCCCGCCCGCAAACGGGCTGGGCGTCCGCGCCAGCTCGCCCGAGCTGCGCAGGTCGATAACCGTCGTGACGCCGTAGGCCCGCATCGCCTCGCGCCCCTCGGGCGTCAGGTGGGCGAGGTTGTCGGAGCGGATGACGGCGCCCGAGCGCGTAAAGCCACCGCGGACCGGGATGCCACCGAGGTCGCGCGTGTTCTGGCAGTCGGGCCAGTCGAGCCGCCGGGCTAGCGCTTGGTGTACTGCGGCGCCTTCCGGGCCCGCTTGAGCCCGTACTTCTTCCGCTCTTTCATGCGCGCGTCGCGCGTGAGCAGGCCGGCCTTCTTGAGCGCGGCGCGATAGTCGCCGTCGTAGCGGCAAAGCGCGCGCGCGATACCGTGCGCGATGGCGCCCGCCTGGCCGCTCGATCCGCCACCGATGACCTTGATCGAGATGTCGAACTTCCGCTGCGTGTTGGTGACGCGCAGCGGCGCCATAGCGGCCATCTCCAGCACGCGCCGGCCCAGGTACGCGAGCGGATCCTTCTCGTTGACGGTGACACGGCCCTCGCCCGGCGTCAGGCGGACGCGGGCGATCGCATTCTTGCGGCGGCCGGTCCCGCGGTGCATGTTGTCAGCCAATCTTCAAGTTCCCCTTGGCGTCGAAGGACAGGACCTTCGGCTTCTGTGCCTGATGACCGTGATCCGCGCCGGCGTAGACGCGGAGGCGCTTCAGCATATCGGCGCCGAGCGTGTTGCGCTGGAGCATGCCCCGGACCGCGGTCATGACCGGGAACGTCGGATCGAGCTCCTGAGCCTTGGCCAGCGTGCGCCGGCGGAGCCCGCCCGGGTAGCCGCTGTAGCGTGTGTACTCCTTGGTCTGCGCCTTACCGCCGGTCACCTTGACCTTGGAGGCGTTGATGACCACGACGTGGTCGCCGGAGTTGAGGTGCGGCGTGAACGTCGGCTTGTGCTTGCCGCGCAGGATCGCGGCCACGCCTGACGCCAGGCGGCCCAAAACCTGGTCCGTGGCGTCGACCACGTACCAGTCCGATGTCAAATCAGCGGCTTTCGCCGTCCACGTCTTCTGTTTGCTCATCAAGAATTTCCTAGTAAATCACTTCCATCAAGGTCAGCCCTCCCGCGGGCGCCGTGCGCGCCGCCTGCCGGCGGTCACGCGCGCGGAGCACCTTCCCCACCCACTCGGCCGGCCGCTCGCCGCGCCCGACCTCGGCCAGGGCGCCGGCGATGCTGCGCACCAGGCCCCTGAGGAATCCCTCCGCGACCAGCTCCAGCTCGACAAACGCCCCCTTGCGCGCGACGCGGGCGGAGCGCATCTCGCGCACGCGGTTCGCCGCCGGCTCGGAAGCCGAGCAGAAGCTGGTCCAGTCGTGCCTGCCCTCGAGCGCTCGCGCCGCCTCCGCCATCGCATCGACGTCCAGAGGCTCGCGCACATGCCAGCACCGTCCGCGCTCCAGGGCCGGACGCGACGGCCGGTCCAGGAAGCGGTAGCGGTAGCGGCGCCAGCGGGCCGAGTAGCGGGCGTGGAAATCGTCGGGCACCTCCTGCGCGGAGAGCACCGCGACGTCGTCCGGCAGCCGCGCATTGAGCGCAGCCACCAGCCGGCGAGGCGCGATGCGTCCGTCGGTGTGGAAGCTCGCCACCTGGCCTTCGGCGTGCGCCCCGGCGTCCGTGCGGCCGGCGCCGTAGACGGTGTGGTCCTGGCCCGTCGCCTCGCGCAGCGCGCGCTTCAGCTCCGCCTCGACCGTCCGTCCCTTCGCCTGCTGCTGCCAGCCGGAGAACGCCGACCCGTCGTACTCGAGCACGACTTTTATATTCACTTTTGAAACCGAGACCGACCCGCGGTCAGTCGACGAGCTCGACGATCACCATCGGTGCGGCGTCACCCAGCCGCGGGCCTTTGTGGATGATCCGCGTGTAGCCGCCGGGCCGCTCGGACAGCCTCGGCATCAGGTTCGAGAACAGCCTCTCCACCACCTCGGGCTTCGAGATCTCCTCGGCGACCTTGCGCCTGGCGTTGACGTCGCCGGCCTTGGCGGTGGTGATCAGCCGCTCCACCCAGCGGCGCATCTCTTTCGCCCGCGCCTCGGTGGTGGTGATGCGGCCGCTCGGGCTCTCGAGCAACGACGTGCACAGGTTGCGCATCAGCGCCTTGCGCGCGTCGGTGTCGCGATTGAAGCGGCGGCCGCTCTTCTGGTGACGCATCAGGTCCTTCTAACCGCGCAGGACCGTGCCCATCTCTTCGGGCTTGATGAATCCCTTCTCGACGAGCTTTTCCTTGATCTCGTCGAGCGACTTGCGCCCGAAGTTGCGCAGCGCAAGCAACTCCTCCTCGCGCTTCTGGAGCAGCTGGCCGACGGTCTGGATATCGTTCGCCTTGAGGCAGTTGAACGCCCGCACCGAGAGGTCGAGCTCCTCGATCGGCGTGTCCATGAGCCGGTTCTGGCCCGACTTCTCGCCGCTCCGCTCCTGCTCGTGCCGCTCGATGTTGTCGCGGAACTTGACGAACAGGTTCAGGTGCTGCGTGAACAGCTCTGCCGAGTGGCTGACCGCCTCCTCGGGCGACATCGTGCCGTCGGTCCACACCTCGATGATCAGCCGGTCGTAATCCGTCGACTGGCCGACGCGGGTCTTCTCGACGACGAAGTTCGCCTTCTCGACGGGCGAGAAGATGGAGTCGATCGGGATGACGCCGATGGGCTGGCCCTCGCGCTTGTTGCGCTCGGCCGGCACGTACCCCTTGCCGCGCTCGACGTTCAGCTCCATCCGCAGATGGCCCTTGGCGGCCAGCGTGCAGATGTACAGGTCGGGGTTGACGATCTCGACGTCTGACGTGGCCTGGACGTTCGACGCGCGCACGTCGGCCGGGCCCTTGACGTCGAGGAGCAGCGTGATCGGGTCCTCGGTGAACGTCTTCAGGCGCAGCTTCTTGAGGTTGAGGATGACCTCGGTCACGTCCTCCTTGACGTGCGGGATGGCGGTGAACTCGTGCGCCACTCCGTCGATCTGGATCGACGTGATGGCGGCGCCCCACAGGGACGAGAGCAGGACGCGGCGCAGCGTGTTCCCGAGCGTGGTGCCGAACCCGGGGTCGAGCGGCTCGATGTCGAACTTGCCGTAGTTCGCGCTCGTCTCGAGCTTGCGAACCTGGGGGTTCACGGTGATCTGGGTGTCAATCGCCAACTGGATTCAATTACCTCCGACTATCTCGAATAGAACTCGACGATCAGCTGTTCCTCGACGCCCGGCTCCATCTCGTGGCGCTCGGGCCGGGCGAGGATCTTCGCGGACTTCTCGTCCGTGTTGAAAGCCAGCCAGGACGGGACCGGGCGCACCTTGGAGGCGTCGAGGACGACGTCGAAGACGCCATCCGAGCCTTTGACCTTCAGCTGGTCGCCCGGCTTCA
>CAYWTI010000025.1:0-10958 GCA_964461175.1 uncultured Actinomycetes bacterium
TCGATGCCGAGGACGGCGTCCTTGAACTTGCGAATCGTCAGGGCGGGGCCGTGGATCGCGGCGGGGCGGATGATCGCGTTGACGCGGCTGCCGTCGGGGAGGCGCGCGTCGACCATCGGGTTGAGGCCGTCGATGTGCCGGCCGGTGGTCGCGACCATGCGCCGGATCGTCTCCAGGAGCTGGTTCTCGTCCTCGAAGCGGACCTCGGCCTTGGTCAGCACGCCGCGGCGCTCGATGAAGATCTGGTCCGGGCCGTTGACCATGATCTCGCTCACGGAGCGGTCGTGCAGCAGGCTGTCGAGGGGGCCGTAGCCGACCGCGGCGCGAAGGATGATGTCGGCCAGCGCCGACTTCTCCTGCGGGTTGAGGACGATGTTGTCGTCGAGCAGGAAGCGGTCGAGGTGCGTGCGCACGGCGCGCGAGAAAGCGATCGTGTCGCCGGTCGTGAGCCCCGCGTCGCGGATCAGTGCCAGGCGGTCGCGGAAGTCGTTCGCGAGCTTGTTGAGGTCGCGGCCCTGCCGCGCGGCAGCCTCGATGAAGTCGGAGCGGCGGCGCCGCGGGGTCCCCGGCGGAGGCGCGGCAGCCGATGCGGCCGCGACGCTCCACGTGTCGACGAACTGCGTGTCGAGGAGCGACGCCGCGACGGCGACCGCCGGGATGACCTTGTGGATGTCGGGGAGGCGGATCTTGATGGGCACCCCGTCGGCGAACGGCTGCGGGCTAGGCTCGATGTAAGCGGCGATCCACTCGCCGTCCTTGAAGCGGAGGATGGCCTTGCGCGCGGTGCTCTCGTCGCCCGGGTCGGGTTCGAGGTTCGGGTCGTCGACGCTTCCGAACACGACGTACTTGATGTCGCGCGTGGGGACGATCCTTATCCGCGACGGCTCGTGCGTGGAGTAGAGCGGAAAGCCCTCGCCGGCGACCGTGCGGGCGTCGGACTCGCCGTCCTCGAGGCCGCCGTCGAGGCGGTGAACGACGACTTTGGTCCGGCGCTGGCGGGCGTCGTCGGACTGACCGGGCGGGAGGACGGTCGTGACCTCGCTCATTGCTTCGGCGTTCTCGGGCGCCCGGATGCTAGCACCGGGCCAGCGCCGCTCCCTTTCCTTAATGAAGTGCGGAGGTTCACGCGAACCGCTCCGGCGGACGGCGCCGGTCCAGCACCCACTTGGAGCCGGGCATCCGCTTGGCGACGCCCTTGACCTCGGACGCTCGCGCCGCCACCGCGGCGGCGGTCGAGTAGCTCCCCGGCTCGGCGATGACGATCCCGATCGAGACCGACACCAGCGGCGTGCGCAGGATGTTCCCGTTGCGCTCCTCGGACTCGATCCAGCCGCGGTCACGGTCGATCGCGTCGTAGAGCGCCGGGATCGCCTCGTCGAAGCGGCGCGTGATCTCGGTCGCGATCGTCTCCGCCATGCTCGGCTCGGTGAGGATCACGAAGTCGTCGCCGCCGACGTGGCCCGCGAAGTGCTGCGGCGAGTGGTTCTCCTCGAGGACCTCGAGGATGATCGTCGCGAGCGCCTTGATCACGTCGTCGCCGCGCAGAAACCCGTAGTGGTCGTTGTAGCTCTTGAACGCGTCGATGTCCGGGTAGAGGACGGCGAAGCGGACGTGCTGTCCAAGGCGGCGGCTGATCTCGCGCAGTATGTCGGCGTTCCCGCTCATGCCGGTCAGCGGGCTCAGGCCGCGGGCGGACGTCGAGCGTGTCATCACCGCGCGCAGCCGCGCGACCAGCTCTTCCGGGATGAACGGCTTGGTGATGTAGTCGTCCGCACCGCCGAGCAGGTGCTCGACCTTGTCCTTGAGCGAGTCGCGCGCGGTGAGGAACACGACGGGCACGAGGCGCGTCCGGAAGTCTTCGCGCAGCTCGGCCATGATCTGGTCGCCGGTCACGTCGCCCAGCATCAGGTCGAGCAGGATGATGTCCGGCCGCCACTCGACCGCGGCGTTGTGCGCGGCGTGGCCGTCGCCCACCGTCACGACCTCGAACCCCGCGCGCTCGAGCACGCGCTTGACGAGGCGCAGCACCTGGTCGTCGTCGTCGATCACGAGCGCGACGTCGCGGTGGGTGAACACCGAATAGGGACGGTCTCCCGCGCGGCGCGCGACGGTCACTGGCCCGTGCTCGGGCCGGTGCTGGGGCCGGGTCGCGGCAGCTTCTCCGTCAGCGCGATCGCCCGCTCGGCGGCGGCGCGGACCTCCTGGATATCGGCCTTGACCGCCTCGGCGTCGGCCGTCTCCTCGGCGATGAGCTCGCTGTAGTTGACGATCACCGCGAGCAGGTTGCGAAACTCGTGGATGAGCGCCCGCCCCGGATCTTCGAGCATGTGCTGGCTCAAAGCTTTTTCACCAACCGCCAACGGTTGACGTCGCCGTCGCGCTCGTAGCCGAAGTCGTCGAGGAGCGTGCGCGCCAGCGCGAGGCCGCGGCCGCTCTCCTTGTCGACTCCCGGCATCGGGTTCTCGAGATGCTCGTGCACCGGCGGGCCGGTGTCCGTCAGCGACGCCTCGACGGTGTCGCCAGTGAGCCGCAGCGCGTACTCGACCGGCCGGGCCGTGCCCGCGGGGCGGCCGTGGGTCAGGACGTTGCTGCCGATCTCGCCCAGCGCCGTCTCGAACAGCATCAACGGGCGGTCGTTCGCGGCCCGTCCGGTGGCGCGGCGCAGGCGCTCGACCGACGCGTGCAGCACGTCGAGCCCTTCAGCCAGGTCCGAGAACGAGGCGCTGAATTCAAATTGGCGGCGCCCTTGCATCGGCTCAAAAGCCGGTGAGGGCTTCCTCGACTGTCGCGTAGTAGGGAAAGACCCGGTCCAGGGTCGTCAGCTCGAGGACGACGCGAACCTGCTGGTTCGGAGCGGCGAGCCGAAGCTCGCCCTGGCTGCTCCGAATCTGCTTCAACGCCGCGATCACCGAGCCGAGACCGGTCGAATCGACAAAGCTGACCCCCTCCATGTCGATGACGACCTTCGGCGGGCCGTTCCGAACGGCCTCGCCGATCGCGTCGCGCAGCGCCGGCGCGCCCGCGACGTCGAGCCTGCCGGTCGGCGCGAGCACGGTCACACCGTTGACTGCGGGCCTGGTCTCGACTTCGAGTGCCATGAGGCAACGAGTTTATGGCAGAAGAGAGGCGATTCACCCCCACTAGACTGCTTGCCGGTGGCGATCGCCGAGAGCACGCAGAAGGTCCTCGTCGTCGACGACGACGAACCGCTCGCGCGCGTGATGGCGCGCAACCTCAAGAGCCGCGGATTCGAGTGCGACATCGCGCTCAACGGAGCCGAGGCGAGACGGCTCTTCGAGAGCAACGAGTACGCCATCGCGCTGCTCGACGTGCGCCTGCCCGACGAGTCCGGTTACGGCCTGCTCGAGAGCCTGCGCGACAAGCGCCCCGACACCGCGGTGGTGATGATCTCGGGCGTCGACGATCCGGAGCTGGGCACCGCCGCGCTCGAGCACGGCGCGTACGCGTACCACGTCAAGCCCGTCGGCGCAACGCAGCTCTACCTTCTTGTCGTCAACAACCTCCGCCGGCGCTCGGTGGAGATCGAGAACCGCGCGAACGTCGACCGGCTCGAGACCCTCGTCGCCGAGCGCGTCGAGCAGATGCGGCGGGCGGCGGAGATGCAGTCGGGCATGATGCCGGCGTCGCCGTATCGCGGCGACGGCTTCGAGATCGCCGCGCATTTCCAGGCCGCGCGTGAGATCAGCGGCGACTTCTACGACTGGTACCCGACACGCGACGGCAAGGTGACGCTGTCCCTTGGCGACGTGATGGGCAAGGGCCTGCCGGCGTCGCTGATGATGGCGACCGCGCGCGCCGCGCTGCGCGGCGTCGAGGGCGTGGACCCCCTCGAGGCGGCGATCGAGCAGGCGGCGGCGGTGATGTCGCCCGCGCTGTCGGTCAACGACGCGTACGTCACGGCGTTCCACTGCCGGTTCGATCCGCGTTCCGGGGAGGTCGAGTACGTCGACGCCGGCCACGGGCACGCCCGCGTGGTGCGGGCGGGCGGCGGCCAGGAGCTGCTCAGTGCGCACTGCGCGCCGATCGGCATGTTCCCGGACACGCGCTTTGCCGGCGGCCGGGTCACGCTCGAACCGGGCGACACCCTGGTCGTGTTCTCCGACGGGCTGCTGGAGTTCCGCCCCGATCTCGGGCCGAAGGACGTCCAGCTCCCGTACGACGCAAGCCACGCGGCGGACGCCCAGGGCATGGTCGACGCGCTCGCCCGCGGGGCCGCCGGCAGGGAGCTCGCGGACGACGTGACGGTGCTGGCGCTGAGGCGTTTGTAGGCCCTCGAGGAAGGGCGCAAACCTTCCCCGGTTAAGGCGGCTGAACCCGCTCGGAGCGCCCTTAGACTGTGACCCCTGCGCACGCTCGATCCCGCCAGGGGGGGCGAAGGTACCGGGGTTTTGCCAAGGAGTGGGGTGCCGTTTTCATGGACCCGACTCGTGGTACGCCGAGTCACACCTTTCGCGTTCGCCGCTGCCATCCTGGCCTCCGTTCTCAGCGTCACGGCGGTCGCCGCGACTCAGCCGTCGGTCGCGCTTGCCGTCTACCTGGGGGTCGTGGTGTTCGCGTCCGTGCTCGCCGGCGTCGCGGTTGCAACCAGCGAATGGATGCGCGAATCGCGAAGCGCGGCGTCCGCCGCCGAGCGGCGGGTCGAAGAGCTCGCCGCGAGCGAGCGCCGGCTGCGCGCGACCGTCGAATCGGCGGGCGTCGGCCTTGGCCTCGCCACGCTCGACGGCTCCCTCGTCCAGCCGAGCGAGCGCCTGGCCTCGCTGCTCGGTGTCGGGCGCGAGGCGGCGAGCACGAGCCTCGAGGCAGTGGTCGCCGAGGCCGACCAGGGCGCGGTCGCGGGCGCTCTCGAGATGCTGCGCAACGGTGACGTGACGCGGTGGGAGGCGGAGGTTGCGGCGCGGGCCACGGCCGCTCCGGTTGCGCTGCTTCTCCTCCGCGTGCCGAACACGGCCGCGGGCGAGCCGCTGGTGCTCGTCCAGGCCTCCGACCTTTCGGCCAGCCGCAAGGCGGACAGCCTGCAGGCTGCCATCGGCGCGCTGCGCCACGTCATCGTCAGCGCGGCCACCCTCGAGCAGGCGATGCCACAGGTCCTACGCGAGCTCTGCGAACGCCTTGGATGGGCGGCGGGACAGTACTGGGCGCTCGAGCCCGAAGGTCAGTCGCTTCGCGTCCGTCATTCGTGGACGCCGGCTGACCCGATGCTCGAGGCGTTCCTGCACGCGAGTCGCGGCGTCGTGGTCACCGAACCGGCCGGCCTCGTCGGCCGTGCGTGGAAGGCGGGCCTGGTCGCGGCCGAGCGTGATGTGCAGCGCGCGAGGGACTACAAGCCCGCGACTGCGGCGCGGCTCGCCGAGATCCGCTCGGCGGTCGCCTTTCCGACCATCCAGAACGGCGACGTCGTCGGCGTCGTCGAGCTGGTGTCGCGGGAGGAGCACGACCCGGCCGAGGAGGAGCTGGCGCTCTACGCCGCCGCAGGCGTCGAGCTCGGCCAGTTCGCCTACCGCGCCGAGACCGCGCAGGCGCTGCGGCGGAGCGAGGCCGACCACAGGGCCATCTTCGAAAGGTCGCCGATAGGCATCGCCCGCATCGGCACCGGCGGCGATCTCCTGGAGGCGAACGCCGCGCTGCTCGCGATGCTCGGCCACGACGACGAGACGATGCGCACGACCGCGTGGCCGGAGCTGCTGCGCGCCTACGACCTGGCCGCGTCGCGGGTGCACAAATCGCCGTTCCTCGCCGGCGCGACCGACCCGAGCCCGATCCACATCCGCGCGGCGACCGAGTCGGGCACGTGGCTCTGGCTGCAGCTCACGGCGACGACGATCCCCGACGCGAGCGGAACGCCGGAGCACGTGCTGGTCATGGTCGAGGACGTGACCGCGATCCGCGAGACGTCCGACCGCCTGACCGAGGCGCTCGACGCGCAACGCGAGGCCAACTCCAACCTCGAGAAGCTCGACAAGACCAAGAGCGAGTTCCTGAGCATCGTCAGCCACGAGTTCCGGACGGCGTTGACCGGTATCCAGGGTTTCAGCGAGCTCATCCGCGACGGCGGCCTGGAGCCTGACGAGGTCCGCGCCTACGGCGGCTACATCTTCAACGACGCCGATCGTGTCAACCGCCTCATCGGCGACATGCTCGACCTCGACCGTATGGAGTCGGGGCGCATGACCATGCGCACCGCCGACGTCGACATCAACGACATCGTCATGGAGGCGATCTCTCGCGCGGCGCCGTCGGCGGTGACGGTGGAGTTCAAGTCCGACCTCGACCCGCGGCTGCCCATCGTGTCGGGTGACCGCGACCGCCTGATCCAGGTGCTGAGCAACCTGGTCAACAACGCGGTCAAGTACTCACCCGACGGGGGGACCGTGACGCTCTCCAGCCGTGCCGAAGGACGCTACGCGCTGGTCAGCGTGACCGACACCGGCATCGGCATTCCCGCCGAAGAGATCGGTCACGTGTTCGAGCGCTTCCGTCGCGTGCGCAGCGGCGCGGCGCAATCGATCCCCGGGACTGGGCTTGGCCTGACGATCGTTAAGCAGATCGTGGAGATGCACGGAGGCAAGATCTGGGTGGAGAGCGCCGTCGGCCACGGCTCGTCCTTCCACTTCACGATCCCGCTGGCGCCAGAGAGCGCGACCGCCCTGCAGCCACGCCATGCCTGATGCGCCCATCTACACGGTGCTCGTGGCGGACGACAATGAGGTGGCGCAGCGCCTGTGCCGGCGCGTCCTCGAGAAGGCGGGTTACGCCGTGCTGATCGCCGGCGACGGCCTGCAGGCGGTCGACATCGCGCTCGCGCAGCGGCCCGCGATGATCCTCATGGACGTCGCGATGCCGGGCATCGACGGCCTGGAGGCGATGCGCCGCATCAAGCTCGAGGTCCCGACGTTGCCGATCGTCATCGCCAGCGCGCACTCCATGTCGAGCGACCGCGAGCGCTTCCTCGCGGCCGGCGCGGACAACGTGCTCAGCAAGCCGTTCCGGCTCGCGGACCTGATCGCCGTCGTCGAGAGCTACACCAAGGCGAAGTCGTCGTGAAGGACCTGACCGGCACCCGCCTCGGGAACTACGACATCGTCGAGCGCCTGGGCGGCGGCGGCATGGCGGTCGTCTACCGCGCCATCCAGCAGCCGCTGGGCCGCGAGGTCGCCCTGAAGGCGCTGTCGTCGGAGCTGTTCCAGGACGAGGGCTTCGTCAAGCGGTTCGAGACCGAGGCCAAGACCCTCGCCAAGCTCGACCACCCGAACATCCTGCCGATCTATGACTTCGAGGTCATCGACGGCAACGCGTTCCTGACCATGCCGCTCATCCGCGGAGGCACGCTGCGCGACGTCCTCAACCGCGGGCCGATGGACACGCTGACGGCGTGGCGGTACCTGCGCGAGATCGGCGATGGCCTGCAGCACGCGCACGACGCCGGCATCGTCCACCGCGACCTCAAGCCGACGAACGTGCTGATCCACCAGGACGGGCGCGCGATGCTCGCCGACTTCGGCCTCGCGCGCGGCGCGGGCCAGCCGACGCATCTGACGACGATCGGCCTCGCGATCGGCACGCCCGGCTACATGGCGCCGGAGCAGGTGATGGGGCACGACGTCGACAAGCGCGCCGACATCTACGCGATGGGCGTGCTGTGCTTCGAGATGCTGACGGGTCGCCTGCCGTACACGGGCTCCAACCGGATGGAGGTCGCGTACGCGACGGTGAACACGCCGATCCCGTCGGCGGTGAAGATCAACCCGAACCTTCCGGACGAGCTCGACGTGCTGCTCGCGAAGGTGCTGGCGAAGGATCCCGGGCAGCGCCCGCAAACCGTGCGCGAGCTCCTGGCCCAGATGGCGAGGCTGCCGCAGCGGCGGGCGACGCCGCCGGGCGTCGCTGCCCCCGTGCCGGCTTCTGTCCCATCCGCCGCGGCTGCGGCGCCCGCCGCGCCAGGCGGCGTTGCCGTGCTCCCGAAACCCGCCACGGCCGCGAACGGACCCGACACCACCTCGATGCGCGCGGTGCGGCCGGCTCCCCCGCCGCCTCTCCTGCACGGCTCGCCGCCGCCGACGCCGACGTCGGCCGGCGCGTCGACGATCCGCACGCTCGAGCTCATGGGCGTCCGGCCGGCGCGCGCACGCGGCCGCTTCACGCTGAACTCGCACTTCAGCAACTTCGTGCATGTGGCGCGCGACGTGACCGGCGACCGCTGGCCCGAGGTCGCCTACGCCGCCGGGCTCGTGCAGTACATCGAGCAGGACGCGCCGCACGACGACCAGCTCTCGTCACCGGTGGAGTCGCTCAGCCGGTTGAACGAAGCCTTCGAGACGATCTACGGACCGGAGTCGGAGGACATGATCCGCGCGTGGGGCCGGCGCGCGACCGAGCGGTGGCTCGCCGAGGGAAGGCACGGCCTTGGCAGCCCGCGGCGGTTCGTCCCCGGCCGGCAGCGCAAGCTCGCCAACGTCGTCAAGAACTTCTCCGAGGCGATGGACAACGTGCGCGGCGAGCACACGCACGCATGGCTCCAGGTCGACGAGCACCAGTTCTGGCTGGTGCATTTCTCGAACATGTTCGCGCTCGGACGCATAAAGACCGTCAAGTCGTGCCACGTGTGGACGGCGCAGATCGAGACGATTTTGCGCTGGGCAGGCCTGGCCAACGATTGGTACGTAGAGGAGGTCGAGTGCGGGTCGGTGACCGGCACGTTCGACTGCGCGTTCGCGATCAGGGCCTCGGACACGAGCTGAGCGGCGTCGCCGGCAAAGGGAAGGCCCTCCACCGGGGGGCAGAGGACCTTCAGAAAGGAGGGAGGGCTAACTTCGCTTACGACCTATCTTACGTCTGCCCTTTAGACGGCAGCGCAACAATTTTCGAGCGTGTTTAGATTCGTGTAGATGGCCCGCTACGCCGTCGACGTCACCGCCTGCTGGCGGCCGCAGCGCGTCGGCATGGTCACCGTCGCGGTCGAGCTGGCGCGCGCTCTCGTGGGGGTCGCGCGGCGTGACGAGATCGTGCTCGTCTGCAGCCGCGAGCGGCCGGGCGCGCTGCGGGACCTGAAGTGCTCCGCCGTCTTCGCGCCGTACCGGCATGAGCTCGCGATCAAGACAAGGTGGCTGCCCGCCGTCGAGCCCATGCTCGAGGTCGACGCGATCCTCTATCCGTTCTGGCCGAGCCCGCCGTTCCGTCGAACCGGCGCGCCTCCGGCCGCGACCTTCGTTCACGACCTCGCGTTCCGCATCCGTCCGCGCGAGGTGCCGTGGCAGCAGCGCGCGTACTTTCGCGGCGTGCTGCCGCGCGCGCTGCGGCAGTCCGCCGCGATCCTCGTGCCGTCGGAGACGACCCGCCGCGACCTGCTCCGCCTCTACGGCACCCCGGGCCTGGAGACCAGGACCCGCGTCGTCCCCGAGGGGGTGCCCGCGCCGGCCAAAGCCGGACCGCTTCCGGACGGGCTCGACCCCGGGTTCATCCTCGCCGTCGGCAGCGTCGAGCCGCGCAAGAACTACCCGCGCCTGCTGGCCGCCTACCGGCAGCTGCGCGGCCGCGGTGCCGTCCCGTTCATCATCAACGGCCGCCCGGGCGTGCCCCAGCTCGTGATCGCGGGCCGCGCGGGCTGGGCGTACGGCGACACCCTCGACCGCATCAGGGCCGAGCCGGGAGTCCGCTACCTCGGCCACGTCGACGAGCCCACGCTGGCTGCCCTCTACGCATCAGCCTCGGTGCTCGCGTTTCCCAGCCTGTACGAGGGCTTCGGTCTTCCTCTCCTCGAGGCGATGGCGCGCGGCGTGCCCGCAGTCGTCGGCAACCGCGGCGCCCTCACCGAGCTGGGCGGCGACGCAGTCGTCGCCGTCGACCCCGAGGACGTCTCCGCGATCGCGGGCGGGCTGGAAAGGCTGCTCGCCGACGAGCCGCTGCGCAAGAGGCTGGGGGAGGAAGGCATCCGCCGCGCCGGCGGTTACACGTGGGAGGTGGCGGCGCAGAAGACGCTCGAAGTCCTGCGCGCGATCACCAGGACATCGGAGGTGAGGGCGGCGTAGATGAGTGACCGGCTGCCGGTGCGCGTGATCGCCGACCGGCGCCTGCGCCTGGATCCGCGCCGGATTGACGTCGTCCAACGAGGAGTTGGGCGCGGAGAGCGCGTAGTGGTCGCAGCGACTACGCACGAGATCGGCCTCGACGAGGCGGCCGCGCTGAGCGAATTCGTCCGCGGCGGCGGCGGCCTGGTCCTCGTCGGCGACAGCCTCGCGACGTGGTCCGTGTCCGAACCAATCCGCGAGCTTGCCGCTTGGGTGCCCACCGGCCCCGCCCGCGAGACCGAGCTGGTCGTGCGCCCAGACGCGACGCATCCTGTCACCCAGCGGTTGGGGACCGAGTGGAAGATCCGCGACCGTCTCTACTTCTCCGAGGGCCCGCCGGCCGCGGCGACGATCCTGTGCCGCGCGAGCTGGCGCTTCACGGAGCAGGTCGTCGCCTACGAGCGCCAGGCCGGCGCCGGGCGCGTCGTCTACCTCGGCCTGCACGACGACGGCAGCTCGACGTACGAGAGGCTCCTGAACCGGGCAGTGCTCTTTGCCGGGGGCGCGGCGGTTGCGCCCGAGGTCGGTGTCGGCCTGCTCGGCTACGGCGCCATCGGCCGCGACCACGCCGCCGCGCTCGCGGCGACCACCGGCCTGCGGCTCGCCGGCGTGTGCGACCTGAACGCGGAGCGGCGTGAATCGGCTGCCCAAGAGTGGGGCGTGCGCACGTTTTCGTCGCCCGCCGCGCTGCTCTCAGACGACGATGTCGCCGTGGTCATCGTCGGCACGCCGCCTAGCGCGCACGCGAGCCCTGTGCTCGACGCGCTCCACGCCGGCAAGCATGTCGTGTGTGAGAAGCCGTTTGCGATCAGCGTCGACGACGCGGACCGCATGATCGACGCCGCCGCCACGCGCGCGCGCGTCCTCACCGTCTAC
>CAYWTI010000026.1:0-2742 GCA_964461175.1 uncultured Actinomycetes bacterium
GAGCCGGCCGCGATCACCGGCATGCCGGCGACCCGGGAGGTGGAGTCGCAGCTGGCTCCGCACGCGCTGAGCCCGATCACCGCGGCCGCGGCGAGGGCGGCGAAGAACCAGCCTGCCGGCTTCATCGGAACGAGAACGCCCGACGTCAGCCGAGCGGCTGTTCGACCGCCTCCCTTCGCGGTTCGGGAGCCGCCGCGCGCCGCGTCGACAGCACCGAGCCGGCGATGACCAGGGCGAAGCCGGCGACCATCGCCAGGGTCAGGCTCTCGTGCAGAACGGCGAAGCCCGCGATCGCGGCGACCGCCGGGTTCACGTACGTGATGACCGTCGACCGGACCGGGCCGACCTCGGCGATGAGCGCGAAGAACAGCAGGAACGCGATCGCCGTGCACACGACCGCGAGGCCGCCCAGCGCGGCGAGCGCGGCGACGCTGGGAAGGTGCGTGGGCCACGTCGCGATCGCGAATGGCGTGTAGACGAGGCAGCACAGCGCCAGGGCGCAGCCGATCACGGTTACCGACGGCACGCCCGTGAGGTACCGGGAGAGGATCGCCGGGCCGAGGGCGTAACCGACGACCACCACTCCCACTTCGAGCACGGCGACGATGTTCGACGCGCCGAGGTCGAAGCCGACTATGAGCGCGACCCCGGCCAGCCCGAGCAGGAGGCCGGACAGGCTGACGAGGCCGAAGTGCTCCCGGTTGCCGAATCCCGCCGCGATCACCGCGCCGACGAGGGGCACGGCGGCGATGAGCAGGGCGGCGAGCGCGCTCGTGATGTGCTGCTCCGCGCTCGACAGGAAGAACCACGGCACGCCCACCTCGACGGCGGCGAACGCGAGCAGCCATGGCCACCGCGAGCCGATCGCCCGCGGCCCTCCGCGCGCGAATACGAGCGGCGCGAGGATGAGAGTGGCCAAGCCCGTGCGCACGAACACGAGCATCGCGGGCGACACCTCGCTGACCGCGACGCGGATCAGGAGGTATGGGATCCCCCAGATCACGCACATGGCGAGGAACAAGGCAAGACCGCGACGGGTCACAGCAGGTCTTAACCTACCGGCCCGCCGCGGTCTTCCGCGCGCTAGCGCACGCTCACGCCTCGATGAAGGTGCTCGCCGTCTCCTTGATGCTCGCCGGGGAGCGGGCGTTGAGGTAGAAGTAGACGATCACGCCGATCAGCAGCCAGGCGATGACGATCCACGGCGCCGCGTTTGCGGGCGGCGTCAGCGGCGAGATCCCGAGGCCGCCGAAGTCGATGCCGAACGCCGCCACGAGCACAGGGATGAAGATCAGGATCCCGAGCACGGGGACGATCACGTTCCAGAGGATGTTCAGCTCGCTTCGCCGCTCGCGCATGTAGAAAACGATGTTGGCGAGGTTCGTGAGGATGTAGATGCACACGACGATGAGCGTCGCGATCGTGCCCAGGAGCGCGAAGGCGTTCAGCGGCGACGGTGTCGAGCCCACGTTGTACAGCGCGAGCCCCAGCCCGACCGCGACGACGATGCCGATCACTCCCTGGACGTGAATGGCCATGGTCGGAGTCTTGAAGGTGGGATGCACCCGCGCCAGCGCGCGAGGCAGGATGCCGACGCGACCGAGCGCGAAACCGACCCGCGTCGCCGCGTTTGCGCCGGCGTTCGAGTTCGCGAACGCGCTGTTCAGGATCGCGAGCAGGACGAGGATGGAGAACGGACCCCAGAGCTTGGATGCGAGCCCGTCCCATGGGTCGCCGCCGTTGAACGCGAAGAAGCCGTTCTTCGGGTCGGCGGCCTGGTTGGGACCGAAGTAGACGATGGCGCCGTAGTAGCAGATCAGGTAGAAGACGCCTATCAGGACGCAGGAGAGGATCACCGCGCGCGGGATCGTCCGCTTCGGGTCCTTCGCCTCCTCCCCCAGCGGCGCCGAGGCCTCGAAGCCGATGAACGCAAGGACCGTGTAGACCATGCCCGCGAACACCGAGCCGAGGCCGCTCGAGTTGCCGGTGTTCGGGCTGAATACGGCGAGGGTGTTGTTGCCGCCCGCGGCGACGATCAGCGTGATGGCCAGGGCCAGGAACACGACGATCTCGAACGCCCCCAGCGCGACGCCGGTCTCGGTCGAGATGCGGACGCCCCGGTACACCAGCGCCCAAACGCCGATGCCCGCGATGGCGGCGAACGGCACCCACAGCCACGTCGGGGTGCTGAAGTGGGCGTTGAGGTACGAGCTCAGCGCGTTGCCGAACACGATGTAGAGGAGCGGCGCGACGATCGGCTCCGCGAGCATGAAGCCCCAGGCGACGAAGAAGCCGACCGTCGGGTGCAGCCCGCGCGCGCTGTACGTGTACAGGCCGCCGGCGGAAGGAAGGTGCTTGGCCAGCTGGCCGATGCTGATGGCGACGAAGAGGCACGCGACCAGCGCGAGCAGGACGGCGAGCGGCGTCGCGCCACCGGCGTAGGTGACGGCGAAGATGATCGAAAAGGCCACGGCCGCGGCAGGCGCCATGTGGGTGATGGACTGGAACAGGACGGGCGCCAGGCCGATGGCGTCCTTCTGCAGCCCCGTCCCCGAGCCGGCGGTTTGAGTGCTCACACGCTTCCCCTCCCAAGAACGGCGCCGCCGGGCGGCGGCCCGATCCCGTGGGAGATAACACCTCACCGCCCGCCAGTCAAGTAGGGCCTGTCCGAAGCCCGTTTCTTGGAGTGATGTTGATGCGATTCCGGTTCAACCGCTGGCTGATGTGGATGGCCATGGCCGC
>CAYWTI010000027.1:0-8359 GCA_964461175.1 uncultured Actinomycetes bacterium
GGGCCGGCGATCGTGCATTCGAGCGTCGCGGCCGACCGGTCGTTGCCGACGAGCAGGTTCGCCGCCGAGTGCGCGAAGCGGTCCATGGCGCCGCCGGGCGTCACGCCTGATGCGGCCGCGTGCGGGCGGCCGAGGTCCTGCACCGATGTGAGCAGTCCGGGCTTGAGGACGGTCAGCGTCATGCGCCGGCGGCGAAGAACTTGACGCGGTCGCCGATGCGAAACAGGCTCGGCGGGTCCGAGTCGGGGAGGAACAGGCGCACCGAGGTGCGGCCGATGAGGTGCCAGCCGCCCGGGCTCGGCAGCGGATAGATGCCTGTCTCGTGCTCGGCGATCGCGACCGCGCCCGCCGGGACCTGGGTGCGCGGGACCGCGCGTCGCGGGAGCACGAGCTCGTCGGCGAGCGGACCCATGTACGCCCACCCCGGCACGAAGCCGACGAGGAAGACGCGGTAGATCGGCCGCTGGTGCAGCTCGACGACGCGAGCCGGCGAGAGGCCGAGCGCGCCGGCGACCGCCTCGAGGTCGGGTCCGTCGTAAACGACCGGTATGCGGTGGAGGCGGCCGGGCTCCTCGACAGGTGGCCGGCGCTGCGCGAGCCTGCGAATGGCTGCTCCCAACGCATCGTGAGTGACCTGGTCAGGGTCGAAGTGCACGGTCACGGTGCCGTGGGCGGCGAGCGCGCGGCGCACGTCGCGGCGCTTCCGCAGCGCGGCAGCCAGCGCGATCGCGCGCGTGTTCAGCGCGGTGTCGAGTCGCGTCCCGAGCTCGGCCAGCAGCGCGGTGTCACCGAGCGGATGGATCCGGACCTTTACGCGCGCCTTCGGGACGCGCGAGCGCGGCGCAGGCATGTGCGCTCACAAGGATCGCGTACAACACGCCGGGCAGGACGCCGGCGCACAGGAGCGCGGCGCACGCAAGGCCGACCGCCCACGCGGTGACGATCGCGCCGACGACGAGGTTCCAGGTCGCGAAGTCGCGGCGCACCGAACGCAGCGAGGCGGCGAAGTCGACCATGTCGAATGGCCTGCCGGTGGCGGCAAACCGTGCCGTCGCGTGCGGCAGCACGAGCAGGGCGACAAGGCCCCACGGAAGAGCGAGCGCGAAGAATGCGACGGCGCCGGCCACGGACCCGAGGCCGTGGAGGAGATCTGCCAGCGGCAACCACAGGACCGCGAACGGCAGCAGGGTTGCGAGCACAGCCGTCCCGACGCAGAGTCCATCGGCGATGGCGGGCCAGCGGTAGCTCCAGCGAGGCGGTGGTTCATCGCGCTGCGCCGCGCGTGTCGCGGCGACCGCGTACCCCAGCAGGTGAACGAACTCGACCGGCAGCAGGAGGACCGCAAGACTGCCGGCGATCCAGGCGGTAACGGGAGCGCGGAACGGCCACGAGAACGAGTCGGCGATCCGCTGCACGCGGCAACGATAAGGGCGCGCTAACCCTTCTTCTTGACGCGGACCTCGTAGCCGTCGCCGGCGGGGCTGACCTCGACATCGCCGGCCTTGAGGCGGATCCCGTCCTCGACGCGCGTCGCCATGACCGCGCCGTCGAAGACGATCTCGGCGAACCGCCACTCGCCCCGGTTGCGCCGCATGCGGACGATGACGCCCTCGGGGCTTCTCCACACGCCCTCGCCCGACTGCTTGAACCCACGCGTGAAGAGCTCGCCGACCTGGTCCGGCGTCGTCTCGTCGGCGGGCGCCTTGGGCTCGGGCCACTCGACAGGTTTCTCATGCTGGCGGGCGGAGGCCGCGGATTGCGGCAGCACGCGAAGGTCGGGCTTGCGCGAGCGCGCCTGCTCCAGCGAGAGGCGGAGGAGCTCCGAACCTTCCTCCTGGGCGAAGAACGCGCCCGAGATGCGCGCCTGGTCCTTCGAGCGGCGGATGCAGTTTGTGCAGTCGGCGGTGTCGTCGACGGCCGCGTACGAGCCGGCCGCGAGCGTCTGCCCGCAGAGCGTGGTCACGTCGCCGCTGCGCGGCACCTTCGGCGTCAGGTGGATGCGGCCGCCGCTCTTGCGGCGAACGGACTCGAGGCGGACGGAGCTCACCCGTGAATCATGGAGTGAGCGCATACGCCGGCGTTACTTGCTCGGCGTTACTTACTCTTTTTGGCCTGCGCGTTGCTGATGCGCGCGGCGCGCGACTTGCTCATGCCCTTGTCGCGCAAGGCCTCGTACGTCTTCGGCTTCTTGACCGACGGCCCGTGCTTCTTTCCAGGCATGCTGCCACTCCCGATCGAGATTCGGGCAAAACACCCACCCGTAGAACGCGCGAGCGTCGCCCAGACCCCGGCGGGTAGAGGGGTTGCCATGGGCGCTTTTCTAGCAGCCATGAGCCTGCTGATCCTCCCCGCCCGGACGACGGTTCGCCGCCAGGCGGTGCCTCTCGCAGAGGAGCTGCACTTCGATCCCCAGGCGGTGACGCGGGCGGTGGCGGAGCTGGAGCGGCGCGAGGTCCGGGCGCACACGGGCGGGCTCACCGTGCGCAGCGACCTCGCCGGCTTCAAGGTCGCTGATGTGCGCCGGGCGCTTTCCGGCCTCCCGTCGCCGGGCGACTACAGGGTCGTCATCAAGCCGCTGCGGTACCGCACGCGGCCGCACCTCTCGGGCCTGTGCGAGTTCGACCTCGGGCGGATCATCGTCCGCGTGCCGGAGCCGTTCCGGCCTTTCGACGAGGTCGTGTACTTCAACGCCCGGCGCAAGCGTGGGGAGGGCATGAGATTCGCGTGGTTGTCCGAGAAGGTGCGCTTTCGCACGCGCCGCGATGTCCTGCGCTTCGTCTACCTGCACGAGTGGCTGCACTGGTACCTACGCGAGATGCGCGGCAAGCGGGCCGGCGCCGAGACGGCGTGCGACAGGTTCGCGCTGCGCAACTTCCGCCGCCGTCAGGTGACGGTCGACGACGCGATGGACGCTATCCGCGGTCTGCGGATGCTGCCGCTGCCGGCCGAGCTCCTGATGGCCGCCTAGGGTCCGGCAGCGGGGTCAGGTTCGCCTCCACCTGCGCGCGCAGGTGCTCGAAGGCCGGGGGCAGTGACAGGCGCTCGCCCAGGTGCTCCTTCGGCTCGTCAGCGGCAAAGCCCGGACCGATGGTGGCGATCTCGAACAGAACGCCGCTCGGCTCCCGGAAGTAGATCGAGCGGAAGTAGAAGCGGTCGATCACCGGCGTGGGGTCGCCGCCGCCCTCGATGACGCGGTCGCGCCAGGCGGTGTGGTCGTCCATCGTCGACGCCCACGCCACGTGGTGGACGGTGCCGGCGCCTCCCAGGCCTCGCACCGACGGGGCCTCGTCGTAGGCGTAGAACGAGCCTCGCGATTGGCCGCGCGCCTCGAAGGCGCGCCCATCGCCAGAGGTGAAACCCAGCGTCGAGCTCAGGAATCCGGCGCTCCACTCCGGGTTCCGCGTGTACGCACGGACGCCGGCGAAGCCCTGCAGGGCGAACCGCTCCGGGATCTCCGGGTGACGCGCCGTCAGCGGCCGGTCGTCCCAGCGGTCAGCGATCAGCTCGAAGCCCAGGCCCTCGGGGTCGGCGAAGCGGAGCCGGCCGTCCTCGCGGACGGAATCCAAACCGGCGGCGGCCAGGCGCCTGGCCCAGACCTCCAGCGCCTCGTCCGAGCCGACACGCAGCGCGATGGTGTGGAACATCCCCGCGCCGGCGCGGCCGCCCACGAGGCCGGGGTACTCGAAGAAAGTGAGATCGGCGCCCGGGCTGCCGTCCTCGTCCGCGTAGAAGAGGTGGTAGACGGCCGGGTTGTCCTGGTTGACGGTCTTCTTGACCAGGCGGAGCCCCATGACGCCGGTGTAGAAGTCGAGGTTGCGGCGGGCGTCGGAGGTGATGGCGCTGATGTGGTGGATTCCGTCCAGGGGTTTCATGTCTCAGTTCCTACCCAGAAGCTCGGTGCGTTTGTTCCAGCCGCCGCCTCACGGCATCCGGTTTGAGCAGTGCGAGCTCGCGGCCACCAGCATCCAGTCGATTTGGGCCCAAACGCGTCTATTTGGCAGCGCGACGCACGTGTTTTGGCCCAAAACGCGTGGTTAACGAGGGTGGGGCTCTCCGCTCGGACGGGGTTGGAGGGCAAAAATACGGTACTCAGGCGCACCCGGGACCTTGACTATTTAGCGATGGCCGCCAACGCGCCCGTCACCGCGCCCAAGGAGAGCCCGCCCGAGCAAGCTCGGCGCGGCCGGCTGCTGGCCGCGGTTTACGCCGCCGCGGTGCTCGCCGCCACCGCCGGGTTCGTCGTCCTGGCGGTGTTCGTCCGCCAGGAGGACGTCATCACGCATTTCGACCTCCCGGTGGCGCTGGCGATCCAGAGCATCGACCTGCCTGTCGTGAGCTGGATCCTGCTGCACATGAGCGACCTCGGCTGGGCTCCGCTCGATATCGCCTGCGTGGTGATAATCGCGGGCGCGCTGGCCGCGCTGCGATTGCGACTCGAGGCGGCGGTGATCGTCATCTCCACGCTGGTCGCGGGCGAGGTCGGCAACCTGACCAAGGACGTCGTGCAGAGGGCGCGGCCGACGGCTAACTACGTCCACCTCGCCGGCCACCTGGCCGACTTCAGCTTTCCGTCCGGCCACGTCATCTTCGCCACGGTGCTGTTCGGCACGACCTTCGGGGTCGTCTGGATCGTGTGGTCGAGCTCGCTTCTCCGCAACGCGGTCCTCGTGCTTCTCGCAGCGCTGGTCCTGCTGATGGGACCCTCGCGCATCTACATGGGCGAGCACTGGCCGACCGACGTGCTGGGCGCGTACTGCCTGGGCGGCCTATGGGTGGCGGGGACGCTCGAGCTGCTGCTGGCGCTGCGGCCGCGAGTCAGACCGTGGTGGCAGGGCCGCGAGTTCCGCCGCCGCTGGAAACCACTGCTCTAGCTCTCTACCCAGCTCCGGCTGTTGCACCGTAACGGAACCCGCTCGGCGCGCGTAGAACGGCGTGAGGCTGATGAGCGACCAGGGTCCGACCCCTGCACCAAGACGAGTGGCATTTGGCGGCTCGTGGGCGGCCGCAGTCGCGGTGGTCGTCGTCACCATCGTCACCGCCACCTCCGTGGGGGCCCTCGTCGCCTACCGCCACGCGGCCGGGCGCGGCGCTGCCAGCGCCGCTCGCTCGGTTCCGTCCGTGAGCCCGTTTCCGACCGAGTCACCCATCAACCTGCCTGGGGAAGTCCAGCTGAGCGCGCCGTCGGCTGGCGTCGTCTGGGCGCTGGTCGACTACCAGACGCTGTATCGGTCGACCGATGGCGGCACGACGTGGGAGGAGAGGGCCGTCCCCGGCAACTTTCGCAGGATGAGCTTCGTCGACGGCAGCGACGGATGGCTGCTCGCACCCGGCTCGGCGGCGACGCAGTGTGAGGAGCAGCTCGCCGAGGTATGGCACACGACGGACGGCGCGCGGACATGGCAGGACCTAGGCTCGATCCCCTCGAAGGGTCAGTGCAAGGATGGCGTCTGGTTCACCGATCCCAACCACGGCTTCGTAACCGCCTCGGATCCTAATCACCGCCCGACCGTCTACGCCACGGCGGACGGCGGCAAGCACTGGGTCGGCAGCACGGTTCCGGACAACCCGATCTTTGTCACGAGCCCGGGCGGGTTCAGCCTCCATGTCAACTGGATCAAGGCTTTCGGCCAGACGCTCTATATGCAGGCGTCGGGCTCGCAGGACGACCAGAGCTGGCACGACCGCGACTTCATCTACACGTCGCGAGACGGCGGGGCGACCTGGACGTGGAAGCAGAAGCTTGCCGGCGACGTGGTCATGGTCACCGAGTCGCGCTGGCTCACGCTGATCGCGCCGGGGCAGTCGCTCGAGTCGGTCAACGGCGGACAGCAGTTCCACGTCTACGATTCGGACTTCAGCCCCGATTCGGCCGGCACCTCGCAAATCGTCTTCGCGGACGCGAACACCGGTTATGCGGAAGGCGGCAGCTTGCTGCAGAAGACCGTCGACGGCGGTGCGCACTGGGCGAGGGTCGCTACGCCGTGGGCGGTCCCCGAGCCGCTGCCGAGCGCGTCGCCGCCGGTCATCTCGATGCCCAGCGAGGCGCAGCTTTCGGCGCCGACCGACACCGTCGTCTGGTCGCTGGTCGCCGGCGGCTACCTGTTCCGCTCCACCGACCAGGGTCGGACGTGGCAGCGCCGCCAATGGGTTCCCTACCAGGGTGGAGGCGGCAACCCCGTCATCTCCTTCACCAACGACCAGGTCGGCTACGCGCTGTTCCCAGGTGTCCCGGGCACGCAGTGCGGCCAGGCCGGGGCGCAGCTGTGGACGACGCACGACGGCGCCGCGACGTGGAGCCTCGTCACCGAGGTCGGTCCTGATCTGAGGCCGCCCGGCGGGCTGCCCTTCGACCAGTGCAAGGAGTACACGTACTTCTACGACCCAGGTCACGGCTTCGTGGCGGGCCATGACACCGCCTCACCGCCCACGATCATCCGCACCGCGGACGGCGGCAAGACGTGGGCGGAGTCCCGCCTGCCCGATCCCCCTGGTTTCACGACCGACGGCAGCGGCAACGCGCTGGAGGTCGTGCAGATGAAGGCGTTTGGAAACGTCGTCTACGCGGTGGCGCAAGACGGCAACGGCGCCGGCTTCGTGTTCCGCTCCACCGACCTCGGCGTCAGCTGGTCGTACCTGGCGACACTCCCGCAGTCCCCGCTGCGCGTCACGTTTCCGGAGATCGAGAGATGGCTCTTGATCGGAAACGACGGAACCGGCGAGGAATCGACGGACCTCGGCGCGACGTGGCATGGGTGGTCGAGCGGCTACCAAAATGCTGCGGGTGTTGCCTCGACCTTTGTCTTCGCCACCCCGCAGGTCGGCTACGCCACCATTCGCGGCGAGGTCTACCGCACCCTCGAAGGCGGCCTGAACTGGGAGCTCGTCAAGAGCACCTGGCCCTGAGCCCGCGATAATCCTTCGTCGCGATGGCGAAGGTTCGCGTGGTGGGGTTGGATGGGGACGACACGCTCTGGCACAGCGAGACGCGCTTCCACATCACACAGCAGGAATTCCGAGAGCTTCTGGGGCGCCACGTGCCTGGCGCGGACGTCGACGCGCGGCTGGCCCAGACCGAGAGCGCGAACCTGTCGATGTACGGCTACGGCGTCAAGTCGTTCACTCTGTCGATGCTCGAGACCGCGATCGAAATGACGGAAGGTCGCATCCCGGCGCGGGACCTCGACGTGATCCTCGGTTGGGGCAAGCGGATGCTGATGCATCCGATCGAGCTGCTCGACGGCGTCGAGGACGCGCTGCGCCTTTTGGGTCAGAGCTACGACCTGCTCGTCATCACCAAAGGCGACCTGTTCGACCAGGAGAGCAAGCTCGCGCGGTCAGGCCTTGTGCCTTTCTTCGACGGCGTCGAGATCGTCAGCGAGAAGAACGTCGACACGTATCGCGGCGTGTTCAAGCGGCGCGCGATTCGACCGGATGAGTTCGTGATGGTCGGAAACTCGGTCCGCTCGGACATCCTGCCCGTCGTGGAATCCGGCGCGCGCGCGGTGCACATCCCGTACGAGGTCACCTGGGCGCACGAGGAGGTGGCGGAGGAAGAGCTGCCGAAGGACGGCTGGCTGCGACTCGGCAGCATCAAGGACCTGCCGGCGGCGCTCGAGAAGATCTAGCTCCGCGCTTGTCGACAACCGCGGCCCGTCAAGGGGGTGGTGTGGCGCGCTTGTCGCCAAACGCGGGCTCCTGACGCCTACGCGGCCCCCTCGCGCTTGCCGCCGCCCGTCATCAGCAAGCCGAGGCGCTCCTCCGGCGTCTCCGGCGACTCGAAGCTCACGATCCGGCCCTCGTACATGACCGCGATCCGGTCGGACAGCGAGCGCACCTCGTCGAGCTCAGCGGACACGAGCAGGACCGCCGCCCCCTCGTCGCGCTGCTGGACGATGCGACGGTGGATGAACTCGATGGCGCCGATGTCGACACCGCGCGTGGGCTGCGACGCGAGCAGCACCTTTGGCTTGCTGCCCATCTCGCGGGCGACGATCACCTTCTGCTGGTTGCCGCCGGACAGGTTGCGCGCCGCCGTGTCGATGCTCGGGGTGCGCACGTCGAACTCCTTCACCAGGCCGCGCGCCCAGTCGCGGATGGCGACGAGCCGGAGCACGAGCTCGTGCCACGAGAACCGCGCCGACCTCTCGCGCCCGAGGATCGAGTTCTCGGCGATCGAGAAGCCCAGCACCAGGCCGGTGCCGCGGCGGTCCTCCGGGATGAACGCCACGCCCGCGTCGCGCTCGGTCCGCGCGTCGTAGGTGGTGATGTCGCGGTCCCCCAGCAGGACGCGGCCGCCGCTCACATGGCGCGTGCCGGCGAGCACCTCCATGAGCTCGCTCTGGCCGTTGCCCTCGACCCC
>CAYWTI010000028.1:0-21484 GCA_964461175.1 uncultured Actinomycetes bacterium
ACGCTCGACGTGATCTCCAAGGGACGCGCGATCCTCGGCATCGGCGCGGCGTGGAACGAAGACGAGCACGCCGGCTACGGCATCGAGTTCCCGCCCATCGCGCGGCGCATGGACCGGCTGGAAGAGGCGGTGACCATCGCCAAGCTCATGTTCACCGAGGAGCGGCCGTCGTTCGAGGGCAAGTTCTACCGCATCGACCGCGCGCTCAACGTGCCGCGGCCCGCGCAGAAGGGCGGCCCGAAGATCCTCATCGGCGGCGGCGGCGAGAAGCGAACGCTGCGCATCCTCGCGAGGCACGGCGACATCGGCCACTGGTTCGGCGGCCCGCTCGAGGATCTGAAGCGCAAGCGCGACGTCTTCGAGCAGCACTGCGCCGAGGTGGGGAGGAATCCCGCCGACGTCACCATCCTGCTCGGCATCGGGCTCGTCCTCACCGACGACGAGAAGCAGGCAAAGGCGATCACCGAATCGCTGCCTCCCGAGCGGCGAGCGATGGTGCGCGTCGCGAGGTTCGACGAGGCGCCCGATATCCTCCGACCGTACCTCGACGCCGGTTTCGGCGGGTTCACGTTCAACAACCCGACCCTGCCGACCGTCGAGGCCATCGAGCGGGCCGGCGAGGTCATCAAGGCCGTGCGCGGCAGCTCGGTCGCGGCCTAGCCCCGCTTGTAGACCATCTCGCCCGCGCGCACCGCGACGGCGAGGTGATTCTCCGGCGGCGCCAGCGGGCACGCCCAGCGCGGGCTGTACGCGCACGACGCGTTGTATGCGTAGTTGAAGTCGACGATCACGTCGGCCGAACCCGCGGTGACCTCGAGCACGAGCCCGTCGGTGTCCTTCGCGGTGTCGAAAAGGTAGCGCCCGCCGCCATACGTCTCGCGCCCGGAGGTGAGGTCGCGGAACGGCACGAAGAGCCCACCCGCGTACTGCGCGAGGCTGAGCACCGTCAGCCGGCTCTCCTCGCCGTCCAGCTGGAAGACGAGGCTGCCGGCGCGGCGGTAGCGAACGGCGCCGTCCTCGCCGCCGGTGTCGATGACAAGCTCCGAGCCATCGGCCGGTTCCATGCGCGCCGCGACGCGAAATCGCGGCTCGTAGTCGAAGTAGCGGAGGCCAGCGAACGCGACCCTCTCCTCCGGCTCGATGGGCGACTGCGGATGCGTTCGAAACAGCTCGTCGCGGCCGCGGCGGAAGCGCGCGGCGGCGTCGTCACCGGTCAGGCGGAACAGGTCGCCGACGCGCCGCCGCCAGTCGACCAGGTCGAGGTAGGCCTGGGTCCGCGGGTCAGTGCCCGTCAACGGGCTGCTCGTCTGGCGTCAGGTGATAGTTCGCCTGCGGCGGCAGGTTCGACAGCGCCTGGTGGACGTCGTCGTCGGTCACGTCGGTGACGACCAGGGTGTAGCGCCGCGCGTGCGGACCGAGCGACTCCACTTCCGGGGCAACCTTCGGGGCCGTTTTCACCTGGGTCGACTCGGCGACCACCGTTCGCGCCGGCGATGGCGCCGCGACGACGGGCCGGGCCGGGCGGGCGGCGGCGTCGGCGCGCAGGACGCGCCAGTGGTACGCGCCGACGGCGGCCGCGACGATCACGACGCCCAGCCAGTGCGCGAAGTCGAGGTTGCTCCTGTCCGCCAGCGCCGGCGTGGCGCTGAACACCTGCTGCAGCACCGTGTTCACGATCGCCACGCCGGACGCAAGCACGGCGAGGACGCTGCCTAGAAGCGCGGCCCAGACGTACAGCTTGCGGCTGAACGACTGCCTGTCGGCCGCCCAGGGAGCGTGCCGCCAGTGGGCGAGCCACACCGCTCCACCGACCGCGAAGAGCGTCACCGACACGCTGACCGGGTTCTTCCAGTCGTCCGCCGTGACTCCGATGATCGGCGCCTCGATCTGCTCGCCCAGGGTCCAGAGCAGCCAGCCGGCGCCGATCGACCAGGCCGCGAGCGAGATGAGCGAGGCGAGGTTTGTGTAGAGGCGGCGGATCGCAGCCTGGCGGTCGGCCTCCTGCGTGCCCGCGTCGCGCGTCAGGCGGCGCCTGATCAGCACCCACGCGACGCCGTACACGATGAGCTGCGAGCCAGGTCCGGCCGCGGCGGCGAGGATGTTCGTGCCCGCGTTGCCGGGGTTGCTGACGCCGAGGGCGCGCGCGAGCAGGTAGTAGAGGATGAGGCTCGCGCCAGTGAGCGCGGTCGCGATCGAGAACGCCACGGCGATGAAGCCTTCCAGCGCGCGCAGCGCCGAGTGGCGGTCGTCGGTGAGGTGCTTGATCGCGATCACGCGCGCGTGGACGCCCCACAGCAACGCGCCGCCGGCCGCCAGCCCGGCCGGCCCCGCCAGCGAATACGCCCGGTAGTCGACATCGCCGATCGCAAGCTTCGTCCAGGCCGCTTGAAGCAGCGCGCTCGTGCCCGCCAGCATCATGAGGAGGCCCGCGAGCAGGGCGATGTACATGTACCAGCGGCGCAGGGTCGCCGATGCGCCTTCCTCCCCGGCGGACGCCCGGTCGCGCCAGGCCAGCCAGAAGTGGAATGCCCATACCCCCGCGAAGACGACGACGGCCCAGCCGAGCTGGGCGGCCGACAGCCAGCTGGTGGGCACGCTGTCGAGCGCCGGCTGCAGCAGCTGGGTGACGAGGAACGCGCCGGCGATGGCGGTCGCACCGGACGTCGCCAGGCAGACCCAGTACACGTACAGCCGGCGCAGCGCCGAGGCGCGCTCGTAGGGATCGCGCGACGCGAAACGCTGGGCGAAGAAGAAGTGCGCTCCCCACACCGGGAGAGCCACGACCGTCATCGCGGTGTAGATCGCGAGCTGGCCGCGGCTCGAATCCGCGCTCGGGTCGTTGAAGACGAACAGCAGGATGGTGCCCCCAAGCAGCACGAGGCCGGCGACGAGCACGACGAGCGACGCCGCGCACACGAGGTACAGGTAGAGCCGCCGCAGGATCACAGGCGAAACCGTACTACCATGCGCGCGTGATCTCTCAAGAACTCCTCGAAGTCCTGGCGTGCCCGAAATGCCACACCAAAGTCGAGCTGAAAGAGCCCGACGGGCTGCGCTGTCCGAGCTGCCGGGTGGTCTATCCGATCGTCGACGGGATCCCGGTCATGCTCATCGAGGAAGGCAAGCCCGAGGAGCCGGAGAAGGGCTAGGCCGCGCAGTCGTAGCGGCTGGTGTCCTTGACCTCGGGGTTCGCCTCGGCGTCGCGTACGTCGGAGGCGATCTCGTCGTCGGTCAGCGCGTAGGCCTGGCTTGGATCGCTCGCCGACGTGGCGAAGACGACGCCGAGCACGCGTCCCTGCAGGTCGATGAGGGGGCCTCCGGAGTTGCCCGGATGCACGCTCGCCTGCAGGACGAAGATCTGCCTGGTGACGAGGTTCTCGTTGTAGATGTCGCGGCCGGTGGCGGAGATGGATCCGTCGACGACGGCCGGGACCGTCTTCTCCGGACCACCGCCCGGGTAGCCGATGACCGCGCCCTGCGTCCCGCGGCCGCCCGGTCCGAACACCACACCCGGCGCGGTGTACCCGGGCGCGTAGAGCACCGCGACGTCGCGCTCCGGGTCGAAGTACACCACCTCGGCGCGGAAGGTGCCGCCGTCGGGGCGGGTGATGCTGTGCGATGCGGTGCCGGAGACGACGTGCGCATTTGTGACGACGTAGCCGTCGCCGACCGGGAACCCGCTGCCGGTGACGATGCCGCCGCAGCCCACGCTCGACACCTTGACCACGACCTGCGCCGCGCTCTTCACGCCGGGCGTGTCGATCGACGATGGGATGGGCAGCGCTCCGGGAAGCCCGGTCGGCTCGAGCCCGGCGAACACCGGTGGAAACTGCACGCCGGCCAGCACCTGCGCGACGTTGGCAAGGAATGGGGGTGGACGCGGGGCCAGCGTGTCGAGGCCCCGCAGCAGGGCTGAGCGCTGGATCTGCTGCGCGATCTCCGGCACCGGGCCGCGCGAGAAGCTGAGACCCAGGAACCAGCACATCATCAGGACCGCGAACGCCGACAGAGCGGCGCCGGCGACCGAATCGGTCGACGTGTGCACGCCGGTGCGGAGGATCCTGCGCCGGATCGGCTCGCCGACGGCGAACCCGATGCTCGAGCCGAGGCTGCCGCCGATGACGAGGACCAGCACCGCGCCGAGCGGCCGCGCGCTCGAGTTGTTGATCTGCAGGTAGTCGAGCACGTAGCGCGCCGTCGCGGCGCCGAGCATCACGCCGAGGAGGAGGCCTAGGTACTGGGTGATGGAGAGCCAGAACCCGCGCCGGTAGCCGTTGGCAAGGCCGATCACGGCCGCCACGACGATGACGATGTCGATCAGGTTGATCATCGGGGTCAACTTGGTAACACCCTAACCCGCCGATCTGGCTCCGCGATAATTGACCCGTGATCTTTCTCGCAGGCGAGTGGGTGCCCGCGTGGCTGTGGATGAGCATCACGTTCCTCGTCGCCGCTCTGGGCGTCGTCGGCCTCGGCTGGTGGGTCCTCCGCGGCGACGCCCGCAACCGCGCGGCCGAGAACGCAGTCGAGTCGGAGACCGCCGGAGAGCACCGGGCCCACGAGTAGCTGGCGCGAGTTCGCGGCGGGCGCGCCCGAGCTCGCCGCCTTCGGTCAGGAGCGGCTGCGCGAGACGGGCATCCTGATCCTCGGCACCCTCCGCTCCGACGGCTGGCCGCGCATCAGCCCCTGCGAGGCGTACATCGTCGACGGCGAGCTCATGCTCGGCATGATGTGGCGCTCGAAGAAGGCGCTCGACCTGCTGCGCGATCCGCGGCTGACCGTGGCGACGCCGCAGGTCCACCACGACGCGCCCTACGGCGACCTCAAGCTCTACGGACGCGCGGTCGAGGTCACCGATCCCAAACGCAAGCGGGCGCTCGAGGACGCGCAGGAGGCGGCGATCGACTGGCGGCCCACAGAGCCGTACCACGCCTTCGGCGTCGACATCGAGAGCGTGGGGTTCATCAGCTTCGGCAAAGACCGGCGGATGATGCGGTGGAGCGCCGGCTCAGGCCTTAAGGCTCTCCGCCACCCCGACGAGGGGAAGCCGGAAGACTAGGCGGGGGCGACCACCGGCGGGTCTTCGATCAGCTCGCCGGACTCACGCAGGTCACGCACCGGCATGAAGCTGCGCACCGGCGGCACGCGCTCGAAGTTGTAGGGCGGCGGCGGTGACGTGGTGGCCCACTCCAGCGTGTTGCCGAGCCAGGGGTCGTTGCCCGCGATCTCGCCGTGGTTCCAGCTGTGGACGATGTTGATCAGGAAGATGAGGACGGCGAACGCGATCAGGAACGACGAGACCGTGATGATCGTGTTCGTGGCCGCCCACGCCTCGTTGGAGTAAGTCCAGATGCGCCGCGGCATGCCCTCGAGCCCGAGCGTGTGCATGATCAGGAACGTGCCGTTGAAACCGATGAACGTGAGCCAGAAGTGCCACTCGCCAAGGGCGCGGTTCAGCAGCCGGCCGGTGATCTTGGGGAACCAGTAGTAGATCCCGGCGAAGATCGCGAACACGCTGCCGCCGAACAGCACGTAGTGGAGGTGGGCGACGACGAAGTAGGACTGGTGCAGCTGCGTGTCGACCGGCACTGACGCGAGGTAGACACCGGTGATGCCGCCGATGAGGAACGTGGCGAGGAACCCGAACACGAACTTGATCGGAACCGTGAACTCGATCGAGCCCCACCACATCGTGGCGATCCAGTTGAAGAACTTGATGCCGGTCGGGACGGCGATCAGCATCGTCATGAGCATGAAGAAGCCTTCGACGTAGGTGTTCATGCCGACGGTGAACATGTGGTGCGCCCACACCGTCATCGACAGGAAGACGATGCCGAAGAGCGCCGCGACCATCGACATGTAGCCGAAGATCGGCTTGCGCGCGAACACAGGGACGATCTCGGAGATCATGCCGAACGCGGGCAGGATCATCACGTAGACCTCGGGATGGCCGAAGAACCAGAAGAGGTGCTGATACAGCACCGGCCTGCCCTGCGTCGTGAAGAAGGCGGTGCCGAACTGGCGGTCGAACTCGAGGAGGATCATCGCCGCCGCCAGGGGCGCACCGACGACGAGGAGCAGGATCGACGTCGAGATCTGCGCCCACACGAAGAGCGGCAGGCGGGAGAAGCGCATGCCCGGCGCGCGCAGGGCGACGATCGTGGTGAGGAAGTTGGTCGACGCCATGATGCCGCTGATCGCCCAGACGATGATGCTCATCGCCCAGAAGTCGACGCCGAGGCTCTTGTTCTGGTACGCGGCCTCCGTCAGTGGCGGGTAACCGGTCCAGCCCGCGTCGAGGGCGTGGCCGGTGAAGAAGCCGGAGTAGTACAGGATGATCGACACCGGCACGAGCCAGAAGCCGAGAAGGTTGACGCGCGGGAAGGCCATATCGCGCGCGCCGACCATGAGCGGGACCATGTAGTTGGCGATCCCGGTCACGAAGATGGTGACGAAGAAGAAGATCATCGTCACGCCGTGCGCCGAGATGATCTGGTTGTAGGTCTCGGCATCGACGATCTGGAGGTTCGGCTGCGCGAGCTGGAGGCGGATGACGAGCGCGAGGATCCCGCCGATCACGAAGCTGATGACCGCGGTGACCATGTACATGATCCCGATCAGCTTGTGGTCGGTGGTCGTCAGCCAGAGGCTGATCGGCTTGAAAAAGGTGTCGTCGTAAGCCTTGGGCCGTGGAAGGGCAGTGGTTGCCATCCGAATCTAAATGCTACTGACTGGGTGAGGGTGAGGGCGACGAATTCGCCGCCGCTTTCTTTTGCGACATCCACGTGTCGAAGTCCGACTGATCCATCGCCTGCACGATGATTCGCATCGAGGCGTGGCCTACGCCGCAGAGCTCGGCACACTCCCCGGTCCACTTGCCCGGCTGGTCGATCTTGAGCCACGTGAAGTTGTCGTAGCCGGGAACGGCGTCTGTCTTGCCGGAGATCGCCGGCACCCACCAGGAGTGGATGACGTCGGTGCCGCGGATCTGAAGCTTGATCAAAGTCTTGGTCGGGACCACGAACGGCTGGACGTCGGTCGTCAGCGATCCCTCCTGGTCGACGACCACGCCGTTGCCGTAGTCGTAAGACCAGCCGAACTGGTGGGCGCTCACCACGACCGTCATCTGCTGGTTGCTGATGGGCTGGAAGTCGCGCTGCAGCTCGGCGAAGCTGTAGCCGGCGATGCCGAGCACGATCAGGAGCGGGACGACCGTCCACGCGACCTCGAGACCATTGTGCCCGTGCACCTGCGGGGGGACGTAGCCCGGCGGCTGCACCGAGCGCCGGTAGCGAAGGACCACCCACAGGAGGGCCGCCTCGACGCCGATGAACACGATGATGGCGATGATCGAGATGCCGATGTAGGTGTCGTAGATGTCCTTGCCGTTCGGCGACACCGGGTTCGGAAAGATGGGGGAGATGCCGCCGACGTCACACGAGCTGAGCGTGACGGCGAGGCCGGCCAGAGCGATGGTGGTGAGGAGCGCGCGAGCGCTTCTTGGCACGACCCAGAAGTATATCGGCGGGCCGATCCGCGGCCTGTGAGCGCGCCCACCGACTTCGCCAAAGCGACCGGATAGAATCCAAATCGATTGTGGCGGTAGCCCGTAGACCTCGCTACGTCGATGTGTCGAACCCCAGCCTTTCGGTCGAATGCCCGCGCTGCGGCCTGGTCACCGCGCGGTTCGTCGACCACTGCAGGAACTGCGGTTACAAGCTGTGGCCGTCGAGCACGATGGCGTCAGAAGCGTTCAAGGCGTGGCGCGACGCGGCGCCGGGCCGGGACGAGGTGTCGCGCTTCGACCTCGCGCTTCCCGCCGCCGACGGCGGACCGCTCGTCGACTACGAGGCCCGCGCGCACGAGCTGGGCATCCACCTCTTTCCGAGCAGCAACTGGCCCTTCGTGATCTGCCTCGGCGCGCTGTTCCTGGCGCTCGGCGCGATCCCGTTCCCGGCGGTCGCGCGGATCGTGCTCGCCGTCATCGGCGGCTTGATCTTCCTGACCGGGGTCGTCGGCTGGGTGCTCGTCGAGGACGTGAGGATGTTCCCGGCCGATGTGGCGTCACCGCACGGCGAGGTGCACCGCTGATGGCCGTAGCGACGATGCCGCGGGAGCCGGTCCCCGAATACCCCTCGATCAAGCCCGGGATGATGGGCATGTACATCTTCCTGGCCTCCGAGGTGATGTTCTTCGGGAGCCTCTTCGCGACCTACTTCTACATGGTCGGCTCGCATCCGATATGGCCGCCGATCGCGCCCAGTAACACCCCGGAGTACTACGTCAATTGGTGGCCGATCCCGTTCTTCAACACGATCTGGCTGGCCTCCAGCGGCGTGACGTGTCACTTCGCCCTGGAGGGTCTGGCCCACGACCGCCGGCGCCAGTTCTACATGCTCTGGGCGCTGACGATCATCCTGGGCGTGATCTTCGAGATAGGGCAGGCGTACGAGTTCTACAGCGCGTTCGGCAGAGGGCTCAACCTCACTGCCAACACGTTCGCGAGCGCTTTTTTCATCATGACGGGCTTCCATGGCGCCCACGTCCTGGGCGGCCTGATCCTGCTCTCGCTCATCCTCTACCGCGCGTCGCGCGGCCAGTTCTCGTCGCGCAACCACGTCGGCCCGGCGGCGGTGACGCTGTACTGGCACTTCGTCGACGTGGTGTGGTTCTTCCTGTTCGGCATCCTCTACCTCGGGATCACCGCCTTCCGGTGAGAGCGCTCGCGATCGCGCTCGTCGCCGTCGCTCTCCTTGCCGGCTGCGGCGGCGGCGGTGGTGGCGGCGGAGCCGCGCAGCCGGCCGGGTCGATCAAGGTCACGATGACCGACTTTCACTTCGACCCGAGCAGCATCACGGTGCCCCACGGCAAGGTGGTGTTCTTCCTGGTCAACGCCAGCGGCTCGCTGCAGCACGACCTGGCGATCCGCGACAGCTCCAACAACCGGATCGCCATCAGCGACCTGATCTCCGCCGGCGACTCGACCACGTTCACGGTCGACAACATCCCCGCCGGCGACTACACCTTCTTCTGCTCCCAGCCCGGGCATGAAAGCGCCGGGATGTCGGGGAAGCTGACCGTAACCTGAGCTAGCGCCTAGGAGGGGCTGGCGCTGGGCGATCCGCTCGGCGACGGCGACGGAGACGGGCTCGGCGAGGGGCTCGGCCCCGGCTTCAGGCTCAGGAGCTCGATCTCGAAGATCAGGGTCGCGTTGGGCGGGATGATCGTCGCGCCGGTCTGCTGGTCGGTCTGGCCCTGCGAGCCGTACGCGAGCTCCGGCGGGATGATGAGCTTGCGCTTGCCGCCGACCTTCATGCCGAGCAGGCCTTCGTCCCAGCCGGCGATGACCTGCTGCTGGCCGAGCTGGAACGTGAACGATGTCCGGCCCGCGTTCCGGCTCGAGTCGAACTGCTGGCAGTTAGTCAACCAGCCCGTGTACTGGACCTCCGCGTTCTCGCCCGAGATCGCCGCCGCACCCGTGCCCGTCTTGAGGTCGATGACCTTCAGGCCGTCGGGGTAGGTGATGGCGGTGAGGCCGTTGCCGGCGTTGCAGTCATCGGCGCCGGGCGAGCCGCTGGGCAGCACGGACGCCGACGGGTTGGGGCTCTCGTTGGCGATGGGGCCGGTGCTCGCGTAGGGGTCGGAGTAGCCGCAGGCCGAGGCGCCGAACGCGATGAACGCGGCCACCGCGGCCACCCTGGCCGCACCGGCAAGGGCCCGGGTCACGACGCGGCTACGTCGAGCGATCGCATCGTGTCGCCGACCTGGATCTTGTCGACCACGTCCATCCCGGACACGACCTCGCCGAAATGGTTGTAGACGCCGTTGCCGGCGAGGAACGGCGCGTTGCCGATGGTGATGAAGAACTGCGAGCCGCTGACGCCCGCCGCGCTTGACGCCATGCCGACGGTGCCGCGCGGCCACTTCGACGGGTTCGACTCGTCGGGAAGCTTGTACGCCGGGCCGCCCGTGCCGTTGCCAAGCGGGTCGCCGCCCTGGACGACGAAGCCGGCGACGACGCGGTGGAAGGTGAGGCCCTCGTAGAAGTGGTTCTGCGCCAGGTAGACGAAGTTGTTGACCGTCTGCGGCGCCGTCTTCGGTTCGACGAGCTTGATCACGAAGTCGCCGCGCGAGGTGTGCACGGTCACCGAGTACGTCTTGCTCGAGTCGATCACCTGCGGCGGCGGGGAGGTGCGGTTCTCCATGGGCGACGATCCACATTAGAGGATGGCGGCGCCGTGGCGCCGCTACGCCGGCCGCTACTTTCGTGGCTATGGCGGCCGGATTTATTCCGGCCGCAACTTTGTCTGAAGCGTCTGCAAGTCATCGCATGTGGAACAGCGTTCAGAAAGCCCAACCGTATACCGGAAGGAGAGCAGACCCGTCGCGAAGCGACCGGGCGATGAGAGGAAACCATCCGGGTTTCCTCTCATACTCTGGTTGAACATGGCGGACGAGGATTTCCACCTCGGGGCGGACGTGTACGCGGCCGACGGCCGCGAGGTCGGCAAGCTGGTCCACCTGATCGTGGGCCCTGAATACGGCTTGCGCGCGCTCATCGTGCGTGAGAACGCCTCGTTTTCGCCCCAGCGCCTGGCCCCTGGCTCGTGGCTCGTCGCGGACGAGTTCGTGGTCCCGAAGGATGCCGCGACGACGGTGTCGCGCGAGCGCATCGACCTCGGTCTCAGCGCCGCCGATCTGCGCCGGCTGCCTCCCTACGTCTCGTACCGGGAGAAGGGTGAGTCGGTAGCCGAGGTGCTGGAGGACAGCGCCGGCGTGCTCGGTTCTGGCCCCGAGCTCCCGAACTGGATGGAGCAGGTCGCGAACAAAGGCCCCGACGAGCTCGAGATCGACGGCGGCGAGAACGTGATGATCGGCAGCACGGGCAAGCGGCTGGGCACGGTGAAGGACGTGCTCTTCGACGACGACCAGCTCGTCGGCGTCGTGCTCCAGCCGGACGGGTGGTTCAAGAGCGAGGTCGTGCTCCCGCGCCGCATGCTCGAGCGGAGCGACGACCTGGCGCTGTTCGTCAACGTCGAGGAGAAGGACGTAGAGCGGCTGGCCCCTTTCCAGCCCGAGGCGTAGCCGGCTCCCGCCTAAACCAGCGTCGCTAGGGCGGCCGGATTTACTCCGGCCGCAGCTTTGTCTGAGGCGCCTGCAAGTCGTCGCATGTGGAACAGCATCCAGAAAAGCCCAACGGCATACCGGAAGGAGAGCAGCGCCTGCGGCGTAGCCGCACGCACACCGACTTAGGGCTCCCGCGCGTCAGCGCGGGAACACCTCCGGGTTTCCTCTCATACCTTTAGCGGGCCGGTTCTCGCGCGCCGGTTGCGAGGAGGGCGGCCAGCAGCAGCGCAAGACCGGAGATGACGAACAGCGCCGCCGACACGCTCGACGTCGCCGCGACAGTGCCGCCGATCAGCGGTCCGAGGAAGAACCCGAAGGCGACCGAGCTCGCGTTGAAGCCGAAGACGGTGCTCTGCGCGGCATGCGGCGTCTCCAGTCCGATCATCGCCGCGGTCGCGGGGATGATGACGCCGCTGAACAGCCCGTTGAGGCCAACACCGATCACGACGACCGATGCCCACGGCGCGACGCCGATGAGCGCCACCGCCAGGGCCACGAGCCCGGCGCACGCTGCGGCCGTGCGCACGTATCCGAGGCGCTGGGTCACGCGCGTGTAGCCCACCGCCGCGGCGCTGCTCGCGATCCCCGACAGGCCGAAAGCCAAGCCGCTGACCGCCGACACACCGCTCGTCACCATCTCGAGCAGGCGCAGCACGACCAGCTGCTGCGTCGCCGAGTTGCACACGCTCACGAGGCCCTGCGAGCCGATGAGGACGGCAAGCGCTCGCTTGAGTCCCGGCCCCTCGCCCAGAAGGGCCAGCGTGCCGAGGCGCCGGCCGGTCCGGGGCACGAGCGGGCTCTCGCGCACGATCAGGACGACCGGCACGAGCGAGATGAGCAGCAGCACACCGCCGCCCAGGAAGACGAGCCGAAGGCCGAAGAACGAGCCCGCGATGCCGCCGACCACCGGTCCGATCGCCCCGCCGAGCGCCACCGCAGAAGAGACGACGCCCAGCGACCAGCCGACACGCGCTCGTGGCGTCTCCGCGGCGACCAGCGCGGTGGCGGCGGCGACGGTGCCGCTGGTAGCTCCCTGGAGGAACCGCAGGATGAGCAGCTGGGTCGGGTCCTGGGCCACGAAGATGAGCCCGACCGTGATCGCGCCGCCGAGCATGGAGCGGAGCAGCATCGGCTTGCGTCCGAACCGGTCGCCGAGGATGCCCCAGATCGGGCTCGCCACCGCCATCGACAGCCCCGAAACGCTAGCCACCGCGGCGGTCCATAGGTCGAGGTCGCGGCCAGAGGCGACGCCGAGGTCGTGGTGTAGAAAGATCGGCAGGAACGGGAACGCGAAGCTGAAGCCGAAGATGGCCGTGAACTCGGCGAACCAGAGCGCGGCGAGGTTGCGGCGCCAGTTGACGCCGCCCGCATTGATCGGCGGCGAGGTCGCGCGCGGGTCGTTGGTCAGCGCTATCCCCGGCCTTGGCTCGCGAGAAGCGCGACGACTCGGTCGGACGTGATCGGGAGGAAGTCGACCACGGCGTCGGGCTTCAGCTTGCGGAGCGCGTTCTCGACCGCGGCCGAGATCGCCGCCGGCGCCGGAATCGTGCCGCTCTCGCCCGCACCCTTGAAGCCCTCCGGGTTCGAGTCGGTCGGCGTATCGATGTGGATCAGCTCCGGCCCGGCGCCGATCTCGCCGGCGGTGACGATGGAGTAGTCGAGAAAGCTCGGCGTCCGGAACCCGCCGTCGGGGTCGTAGACCGCCGCCTCGAACAGCGCGTAGCCGATGCCATGCGCGTAGCCGCCGTGCATCTGGCCCTCGACGATCAGCTCGTTGATGGCCTTGCCGGTGTCGTGCGCGATCACGTAGCGGAGGACCTCGACCTGCCCCGTCTCCGGGTCGACGGCGACGACGGCGGCGTGGCAGCCGCTCGAGAACGTGATGGGCCGCTTTGGATCGAAGCTCTCGAGCACCTCGAGCCCATCGGCCGGCACGACGTCCGTCACCGGGACACGCTTTGCCGGCGTACCGCGCACGGCGATCGCGCCGTCCTCGATGACGAGGTCCGCGGGGTCGGCCTCGAGGAAGTCGCCCGCCCGTTCGAGAAGGCGCTTGCGCAGCGCGGTCGCGGCCTTGGCGCTGGCGTTGCCGACCTGGACGGCGCTGCGGCTGCCGGCGGTCAGCGCCGCCTCAGGCACGTGGCTTGTGTCGCCGGCGGTGACGTGGATCTTCTCGAACGGCCACCCGAGGCGGTCGGCCGCGACCTGCGCGGCCATCGTCTGGTGGCCCTGGCCCTGCGGCGTCGAGCCGACGAAGAGCTCGGCCGATCCGTCCTTGTTGACGCGCAGGCGCGCGGGCTCGCCGCCGCCGAAACCGGTCGACTCGACGCAGCACGCGACCCCAAGACCGACCGGCCTCCCGTCGTCGGTGCGCTCGGGCACCGCGCCCACCCTCTCCAGGGCCAGGCTCAGCAGGCGGGGATAGTCGCCGCTGTCGTAGACCACGCCGCGCCGCCCGCCGGGGTAGCCGGTCGCGAACGGAATCTGCTCCGGCTGGACCATGTTCCGGCGGCGCACCTCGGTGGCGGAGATGCCGAGCGCACGCGCGAGCTGGTCCATCGCGCGCTCGACCGCGTAGTTGCCGAGCGGCCGGCCGCCGCCGCGGATGAACCCGCTCGGCACGGCGTTGGTGAACACGACCTGCGACTCGAACTCCATCGCCGGCACGACGTAGGCCGACAGCATGTGAGAGACGATGATGTCCGGCTGGCTCGCGCCCGACGCGGTGTACGCGCCCATGTCGTGGAGCAGGCGGCCGCGCATTCCGCGCAGCTTGCCCTCCCGGTCGGAGGCGAGCTCGATGTCGATCAGCGAGCCATGCGCCTGCGCGGTTGTTGCGCCGTCCTCGCTGCGCGACGCGATCCACTTGGCGGGTCGCTTGAGACGATGCGCGATGAAGGCGACGAGCACCTCTTCGGGGAACGGGCTGCCCTTGGCGCCGAAGCCGCCGCCGACGTCCTCGGCGAGGATGCGCACCGAGTCCTGCTCGAGGTCGAGCGCGCCGGCTATCGCCTCGCGCACGCCGAAGACGTTCTGTGTCGACGTCCAGACCGTCAGACCGTCGCCGTCGGGCGCGGCGGTCACGGCTCGCGGCTCCATCGCGGCGCCGGCGACGCGCGCCGTCTTGAGTCGGATCGATGCGGTCACGCCGTCATCGCCAAACGCGGAGGCGACGTCGCCGTAGGACGTCGTCTTTCGCCTCGCGATGTTGTCCTTCGTGTCCTCGTGGACCTTCGGCGCGCCCGCGGCGGTTGCCGCGGCGACGTCGCCGGCGGCGGGCAGCACATCGAGCTCGGCGATCACCTGCTCGGCCGCGTCCTGCGCCTGGTAGGGGGTCTCCGCAACGACGACGGCGAATGCCTCGCCGACGTAGTTGACCTCGTCGGCGTTCAGTACCGGCCGCGGCTTCTTGACCATATCGTCGGGTCCCCAATCGCTGAGCTCGCTCGCGGTCTCGGGCAGGTCGGCGGCGGTGAAGACGTCGATGACGCCGGGCATTCCCTTGGCGATCGTTGTGTCGATCGCCGTGATGCGACCGTGCGGCACCGTGGAGCGCGCGAACGCGACATGGACGAGGCCGTCGAGCTTGATGTCCCCTGCGAAGCGGCCTTTTCCGGTGATCAGCCGCTCGTCCTCGACGCGGCGCACGCGCCGGCCGATGTATGGAGCCATCGCTCCTACAATAAGTCGTCCACTGCCCAGCTCCCGACAGGGCGGCTAGCTCAGCTGGAAGAGCGCCAGCTTGACATGCTGGAGGTCGGGGGTTCGAGACCCTCGCCGCCCACCAGACGGGTTTGGGTCCATGCGGGCCGGCAATATCCTTTGCGTTGGCGGCCCGGTCGTCTAGTTGGTCTAGGACGCCACCCTTTCAAGGTGGAGATCAGGGGTTCGAATCCCCTCCGGGCTACTTCCCCGTTGCCCGCCGCGCCAAGTGCATGCATTTGCGGGCCTAAGGCGCCGGCCGACCCGACAAAAGCATGCATTTGCCGGATCTACTGGCGGATGGACTCTGCCCTCACGACATCGAGCGCGAGGCTCGGCGGGACACGCCAGCCTCCGCCTGACCGGGACTCGAGTGCCTGAAGAACGGATGGGAGCTCAGCACTCCGGACTGCGAGCTCGATGGTCGTTTCGTCCCCCTGCACGAGCAAGACGATGCAGTCGGCGCTGAGGCTGAGGATCTCGCGCATGCCAGACGCTCGGTGGAGCTCTTTGACGACGGCCGACATCGGAAGCTGAACTGGCCGGCGGATAACCGCGAATCGCGGTTTCCACACCGGTGCGCCGAGACCAAGTCGGACTCTGCCCTCGCGCCACCGTCGAGGGTACGGTGCGGCGGGTCCTCGCAGAAACGCGTTGAATGTGACCGGCGCTCCGCTCAGGACAGTGCGTCGAAGTGCCGCTGCTCGCCACCGGTAATAGACCGCCAGACCCACAGCCGTGACGATCGCGGCAACGACGAAGTGCAGGTTCTGCAGGATCCAACCCGGCATTGGTGAGCGGTACTCTAATCAGCCGCCACGCGGGCGTAGCACAATGGCAGTGCGCCAGCCTTCCAAGCTGGTTACGTGGGTTCGATTCCCATCGCCCGCTCCAGACTTGCGCCGTGCAGATTCCACAGCCGCCGGCCGCAGGGGACCGGTCGGTGGTCCGTCAGGTGCGCTCGGTTCTCTTCAGCGAGCCGCTGCTCGGCGCCACGCGCGTACGCCCGAAAGGGCTCACGAAAGCGCGTCTGATCGGTGGTCTGCTGGGCCACTGGGGGGCGTACGTCACGCGCCACATGACCGACCCACTCCCGCCCACGATGCTGTTCCTGGCCGCGACCACCGTGGACGTCCGCCTCTTCGCCAAGCCGCTGTTCGGTGACCTTTACGAGATCGGGCGCTGGAAGAAAGGCTCCTACCGCGCCTCGGTCAACGGCTCGCGGCTCATGCTCGAGCTCGAACGCCTCGGCCACATCACGCTGTTCGGCGGGTCACCTGAAGTGGTCGCGCTCGTCATCCAGGGCGCCGCGGGCCCTGTCCTTTAGGTTGTCGAAAGGAAGACGTTCTTCAGCTCGGTGTAGTGGTCGAGCGCATTCGGCCCGAGCTCGCGTCCGATGCCCGATTGCTTGAACCCGCCGAACGGCGTCGTCACGCGCACCGACGTGTTGGAATTGATCGAGATCGTGCCCGTCTCGAGCGCCCGCGCCACGCGCATGGCGCGGCCGGCGTTCGACGTCCAGACGGAACCTGAGAGGCCGTACACCGTGTCGTTGGCGATGCGGACCGCGTCTGCCTCTTCGGCGAACGGGATGACGGACACTATCGTGCCGAAGATCTCATCGCGCGCGACGCGGTCGTGTGGGTCGACCGGCGACAGCACCACGGGCGCAAACCAGAAGCCCTTGCCGGTCGGCGCGCTGCCGCGGATCGCGACTTTCGCCCCGTCCTCTAGATATGCGGCCACCTTCGAGCGGTGGTCGGCGGAGATCAGCGGCCCCATCTCGGTCTTGTCGTCGAGCGGATCGCCGACGCGCACCGCCTTCACCGAGCGCTCCAGCGCGGCCATGAAACGGTCGACGGCCGAGTGCTCGACGAGGATCCGGGAGCGGGCGCAGCAGTCCTGGCCCGCGTTGCCGAACACCGCCATGGGCGCGGACGCCGCCGCCTTCTCGAGGTCCGCGTCGGCGAAGACGATGTTGGCCGACTTGCCCCCGAGCTCGAGCGTCACCCGCTTGATCGACTCGGCGGCCAGGGCGCCGATGCGCCGGCCGACCTCGGTCGAGCCGGTGAATGCGACCTTGGCGACGTCCGGGTGCTGCACCAGCCGCTCGCCCACGATGCGCCCAGCGCCGACGACGACGTTGACGACTCCTTCCGGGATCCCTGCCTCGAGCGCCAGCTTGCCGAGCTCGATCGCCGTCAGCGGCGTCAGGCCCGCGGGCTTCAGCACGACGGTGTTGCCGGCCGCGAGCGCGGGCCCGAGCTTCCACGACGTGATCGCGATGGGGAAGTTCCAGGGCACGATGAGCGCGACCACGCCGAGCGGCTCACGGAACGTCATGTCGACGCCGCCCGCGACCGGGATGGTGTTGCCGAGCAGCCGCTCCGGCGCGCCGGCGTAGTAGTTGAAGACATCGGCGACCATGCCGACCTCGCCGCGTGCGTCGCCGATCGGCTTGCCCGCGTTGCGCGCCTCGAGCACGGCCAGGCGCTCGGCGTTGTCCGCGACCACCGAGGCGTAGCGCCGCATCAACCGCGCGCGGTCGCCGGGACTGACCGCGCGCCAGGCGGGGAACGACGCCTTGGCGCGAGCGACGGCCCTGTCGGCGTCCTCGACGCTTGCTTCCGGAACCTCGGCGAGGACCTCTTCGGTGGCCGGTTCGATGACCTTCACGTCCGCCACTCTAGAGCTTCGAAACTCACACCCGAATCCAAGCTCGTTTTGAGGTTCGCCAAGGATCATCGCCGCCATGAACAAGTCACGTGTGATCGTCTTCGCGTCCGTCATCGCCGCGGCGATGGTCTTCGGCGGTGTCCTTGGCGCGACGGCGTTCGCCGGCACTGCGCTTACGTCGGCCAACGCGGCGCTGACCGCCGCGTCGCCGAGCCCGTCCTTCCACTCCAACGAGACTCCGTCGCACGAGTCCGGCGAGAGCGCCGCCCAGGAGCAGGCCGAGAACAACGGCACGTTCCGGCCGGGTCCGGGTGGTCCGGGCGCTGGCGGACACCCCTGCGGCGGCCACTCCAACGAGGACGCCACGCACGAGAAGGGCGAGACGGCGGCCCAGGAGGCAGGGGAGAACGCGGCCTGCCCGTCCCCGGCGGCAACCCCGACGGCGAGCAAATAACCGCCACTCGCTAAGCTCGGCCGTGTGACGAAGACGCGGGTCTACGTCGAGGTCGGCGGCAAGCGCACGTTCGCGAGTGCCGCCGACTGGCCGGGGTGGGCGCGCGGCGGCAAGGACGAGAAGAGCGCCCTCGAAACGCTGGCGGCGTACGCGCCGCGATACGCCAAGGTCGCCAAGCTCGCGCGGGTCGAGTTCCCGAAGGACGCGACCACGTTCGAGGTCGTGGAGCGGCAGAAGGGCGATACGTCGACCGACTTCGGGGTTCCGCACCAGCCGGCGAAAGACGAATCGACGAAGCACACCGGCGCCGAGATGAAACGCCTGGTGGCGCTGCTGGAAGGGTGCTGGCGCTACCTCGACCAGGTTCGCGCCCGCGCGCCCGAGGAGCTGCGCAAGGGCCCGCGCGGAGGCGGCCGCGACCGGGAGAAGATGTACCAGCACGTGGTCGACGCCGAGGTCGAATACGGCAAGGCGGTGGGCCTCCGGCTCAAGGCGCCGGATCGCTCGGCGCTGAAGCGGGCGTTGCTCGAGCCCCCGGCCGAGACGAGGTGGCCGGTTCCGTACGCGATCCGCCGCACCGCGTGGCACGCGCTCGACCACGCGTGGGAGATGGAAGACCGCATACCCTAGTCCCTTCGTGGAAGAGCAGAAGGGTGGCCTGCTCCTCGTGATGGCGCACCCCGACGACGAGTCGATGGGCGCCGGCGGGCTGGTCCTGCGGCACACGCGCAACGGCGTCGCCACGACCCTTCTGTGCGCCACCTACGGCGAGGCAGGCTGGATGGGCAAGCCGGCCGGGGCGAAGAAGGAGGACCTCGCCGAGATCCGCGCTCGCGAGCTCGAGGAGGCCGCGGCTGCGCTCGCGCTGAGCGGCGTCGAGCTGTGGGATTACCCTGACGGTGGCGTGTCAGACTCGGACCAGAAGGAGATCACCGAGCGGATCTGGCAGCACATCACGAAGGTGCGGCCGCGCGCGGTCGTCGGATGGGGTCCGGACGGCGGCTATGGACATCCCGACCACATCGCAATCGGTGCGTGCACGGACGCCGCGGTCGCCGCGATGACGGAGGGCGACCGCCCCGCGCTCTATCACATCGCCATCGACCGGCAGGTCGCGGACTTCTACGCCGAGGCGATGCGCCTGGCCGGACCAACGAACGGGCTGCCGCTTCAGCCGCGGGACGACGCCGACATCGTGGTCGAGCTTGACGCCGACGAGGTAATGATGAAATTGCGCGCGATCGACTGTCACCAGAGCCAGCTCGAAGACTGGAGGGTCGCGCTGCGCGACCACCCGCGGCTGATGCAGCAGGGGTACGGCCGCGAGCCGTACATCACCGTGTCCTCGCGCGCGACCGGGCTGACCAGCGCCGGGCTCCTGGGCGAGTTCGCGTGAGCGGGGCGACCTCCTCGACCGTGCGGGCGATGCTGGACTACCTCGAGCCGGTGCTGGCGCACGTCAACGACCTCGCCCTGGAGCGGCGCGCGACACAGGCGGATGCATGCGACTTTCGTTTCGGCAACCCGCAGGAGATGCCGCTGCCGCAGATCCAGCAAGCGCTGACGAAGTGGGCCGCGCCGAAGAACAAGGACTGGTTCGCGTACAAGTTCAGCGATCCGCAGGCCGTGAAGGTGGCCGTGGAGTCGCTGCGCCTAAGGGTCGGCATCGACTTCGACACTCGCGACATCGCCATGACCACCGGCGCGTTCGGCGCCCTCGCGTCGACGCTGCGCGCGATCCTCGACCCCGGTGACGAGGTCATCTATCTGTCGCCGCCCTGGTTCTTCTACGTGCCGATGATCCTGTCGTGCGGGGCGGCGCCGGTGAGGGTCGAGATGGCGCCGCCCGCATTCGAGCTGCCCATCGAGGCCATCGCCGCTGCGATCACACCTCGCACGCGCGCCTTGATCGTCAACACGCCCCACAACCCGAGCGGCCGCGTGCTGACACCCGAAGAGCTCCGCGCCCTGGCGTCCGTCCTCGAAGCTGCGCCGCAGCCCGTGTACCTCATCTCCGACGAGTCGTACAGCCGCATCCTGTTCGACGGCCGCGAGCATCACTCGCCGCTGAAGTTCTACGACCGTTCCTTTCTCATCTACACATACGGCAAGACGCTGCTCGCGCCCGGCCAGCGGATCGGCTACATCGCGATGTCGCCGGATATGCCGGACCGCGAGGCGCTTCGTGACGCGCTGCTCGTCGCCCAGACCGCGCTCGGTTGGACGTTTCCCAACGCGCTGATGCAGTACGCGATGGGAGACCTCGAGCATGCCAGCATCGACGTCGCCGCCATGCAGCGACGGCGCGACCGCGTCGTGGAGTCGCTGGGCGGAATGGGCTATGACGCGGTGAGCCCCGAAGGCACGTTCTACGTCATGGTTCGCTCTCCGATCGCCGACGACCTGGACTTCATGAACCGCCTCGCGGACGAGGGAGTCTTCGTCCTTCCGGGGCGAATGTTCGAATTGCCCGGATGGTTCCGTATCTCCCTGACCGCAAACGACGCGATGGTCGAGCGGGCGCTCGGGGGATTCGAGCGGGCGCTCGGTGCGGTGCGCGTAAGCAACATCACGTAGCCTGCCGAGGTCTATACATTCCTGTCCTCAAATCGCAGCCGTCAGGGGCTAACCTTTAGCGCCTGTTCGCGCCGCCGCGCGACGCAGCAAATTCCAAGTCGGGGGTAACGCATGGATGTTCAGGAGGCGGTAGCGGAAGGCACGGCTTCCGTCGAAAACGGCGAAGTCAAGCGCGACGGCCGCAAGCAGTTCTCGATGGGCCCGGGCGATATCCTCGAAGGCAAGCTCATCTATGACGGCTCGGTCCACGCCGACGGACGCGTCGAGGGCGAGGTCCGCGTCACCGGCAACATCGACGTCGCGAGCGGTGCCAGCGTCAAAGCGCTGCTCGAGGGCTCGAACGTGACCCTGAAGGGCCAGGTCGAGGGCATGGTCACCGCGCGTGACAAGCTGACCCTCGGCAAGAACGCACGGCTCAGCGGCGACATCCAGGTCCGCAGGCTGCAGATCGACGACGGCGCGACTCTGAACGGCCACGTGCGGATGGGCGACTTTGAGCAGCAGGCGTCCGGCCAGTAGGCTCGCGACCCCCGTACCCGAGGGCAACGGCGCCAACGGTGAGCGCAGCTCGGTAGTCCTGGGCCCTCGCGACCGGCTTGTCGGCCAGCTCTACATCGAGGGCGACCTGCGGGTGTCAGGCACCGTCGAGGGGGCGCTCGAAGCCACCGGCGACATCGAGATCTCGGGAGCGGGCAAGGTGAACGGCGACATCACCGCGTCAAATCGCCTGATCGTCGGCGCCGACGCGTCGCTTGTCGCCGGCGAGGTGCGGGTACGACGGTTGACGGTCGAGGACGGCGCGACGTTCAGCGGCAAGGTGTCCATGGGCGAGAGCCGGCCGGCGCCGAGGGCCGAACCCCACCCCGAACCTCAGCCGGTCGCGCTGGCTGAGCCCGAGCCTCAGGCGATCGAGGTGGTCGTCGCGCAGCCCGAGCCGATCAAGAAAGG
>CAYWTI010000029.1:0-2418 GCA_964461175.1 uncultured Actinomycetes bacterium
GGTCACGGTCGTCTTCCCCGCGGTGCCGGCGACAGCGATCGAGTCCGACTCGTTGATGAGCTGGGCCAGCATCTCGGCGCGGCTGAGCACCTTCACCGCCATCGCGCGCGCGGCGTCCAGCTCCGGCGAGTGCTTGACCGCCCCGCTGTAGACGAGCAGGTCCTTGCCGAGCACATGCTCGGGGTCGTGGCCGAGCTGCATCCTGACGCCGGCCTCCTCGAGCTCGGCCGTCGTCTCCGACTCCTTGACGTCGCAGCCGCTGACCTCGTCGCCGCGGGCGAGGAACACGCGCGCCAGCGCGGAGACTCCCGCGCCTCCCGCGCCCATCAGGTGGACCCTCATCCCTTGCCCGCCGCCCCTGCCGCCCCCGCCGCCTCTCGCAACACTGCGAGAACGCGCGCCGCCGCGTCGCGACGGCCGAGGCGCGCCGACGCCTGCGCCATCGAACGGAGCTTCTCCGCGTCCAGGCCGTCCAGCCACGCGACCAGCGCCGGGCCGGTGAGATCGCCGTCGGGATGCTGGATCGCGGCGCCGGCGGCGACAAGGGCGTCGGCGTTCTCGACCTGGTGGCCGCCTCCGAAGGTCCCGGGCACGAGGATCATCGGCAGCCCGACCGCCGCCGCCTCGGCGATGGTGCCGACGCCGGCGCGGCTTACGACCAGGTCGGCGCGCGCCATGAGCGAGGGCATATCGTCGGTGAATGCCATGCCGGTGTAGCGCTCGCGCGCGTGCGCCGCGACGCCCTCGCGGCCCTGCTGGCCCGCGACGTGGATCACTTCCTCGAACCGCTCGGTCAGCGTCGGGAGCTGCGACCACACCGCCTCGTTGAGGCGTCGCGCGCCCTGGCTGCCGCCGGTGATCAGGAGGCGCCGGGGCGGGACCTGCGGCGTGCGCGCGACGAATCCGTCGCGCAGCGGGACGCCCGTGAGCACGATGTGCTGGTTGCGCAACCGGTGCTCGGTGCCGGGCAGCGTGGTGCACACCGCCGCGGCCCGGCGGGCGAAAAAGCGCGTCGCCAGGCCCGGGCGCACGTCCTTCTCATGCAGCACGTAGGGGATGCCGCGCATCCGCGCCGCGGCGACCGCGGGCGCCATCACGTAGCCGCCCATCCCGAGCACGACGTCCGGCCGGAAGCGGTCGACGATACCCAGCGCCGCGCGGAATGCGGTCGGAACGAGGTACGGCAACGCGAGGTTCTTCCACGGCGCGTCGCGGTCCAGGCCGCGGACGCTGACGGTCTCGAGCTCGAACCCCGCCGCCGGGACGAGGCGCTCCTCCGGCCCGCCGGCCCGGCCGACGAGCAGGACGGCGCCCTGCGGCTCCTCAACGCGAAACGCTCGCGCGACCGCGAGCGCCGGATACAGGTGCCCGCCGGTTCCGCCGCCAGCGATCAAAAGTCTCATCGCTGCTCCGATTGTTCCTCAATGCCGAGCCCGAGCCGTGGCGCGCGATGCTGAGCAGCAGGCCGACCGCGGCGAGCGTCGTGGCGAGGGCGGTGCCGCCGTAGCTGAAGAACGGCAGCGGCACGCCGGTGATCGGCAGGGTGTTGGTGACCGTCGCCATGTTCAGCAGCGCCTCGAACGTGACCCACGTCGTGATCGACGCCGCCAGCGCCATTCCGAAGCGGTCGGGCGCGCGCAGGGTTGCACGGTAACCGCGGACGCCGAAGACGAGGAAGCCGAGCATGACGAGCGTGGTCCCGAAGAGGCCCGTCTCCTCGCCGATGATCGCGAAGATGAAGTCAGTGTGAGCCTCCGGCAGCCAGCCGTACTTCTCGATCGAGTGTCCGATGCCCACGCCGAAGAAGCCGCCCGAGGCAAGCCCGTAGAGCGACTGGGTCGCCTGGAAGCCGGCGCCGAGAGGATCCGCCCACGGGTTCCTGAACGCGGTGAGCCTGCCCATCCGGTACGGCTCGAGCAGGGTCACGGCGAGGAAGGCGAGACCGAGCGCGCCGCCGAGCAGCATCAGGTGGCGCAGCCGTCCGCCCGCCGCCCAGTAGGCGCTGACGAAGATGCCGACCATTACGATCGACGAGCCGACATCCGGCTCGAGGAGCAAGAGCATAAGCGTGCCGGCGAGCATGGCGACGAACGGCACGAACACGTGCTGGAAGTCGCCCATGCGCTGGGAGTTGCGGTCGACCCAGTGCGCGACGAAGACGGCGAACGCGAGCTTGCCTAGCTCCGAAGGCTGGAACGTGCCGAGCGGCCCCGCGTCGAACCAGCGCCGCGCGCCGTTGACCGTCACCCCGAGATGCGGCACGAGGACGAGGATCATCATCAGCGCCGCGGCCACCGCGCCCGCGGGCGCGAGGGGGCGGATGCGGCGGTAGTCGATCCTCGACAGGACGAGCAGGGCCACGAAGCCGATCACCATCCAGGCGGCCTGGCGCTCGGCGTAGTAGAACGCCGATTCGTG
>CAYWTI010000030.1:0-9489 GCA_964461175.1 uncultured Actinomycetes bacterium
AACCGCAAGGTGTCGATCCAGCTCGGCTCGGGCAGGCTGGGCGCGAAGGTCGAGGAGGTCGAGCCGTGAGCGAGGAGATGACCTACGAGGAGGCCGCGGAGAAGCTCGAGCAGACGCTCAAGAAGATGGAGTCGGACAAGCTGACGCTCGACGAAGCCGTGAAGGCCGCCGAGGACGCGCAGCGCTATCTGCGCGTCGCGGCCGCGCGCCTCGAGGAGGCGCGGAAGAAGATCGAGGTCCGCGCCGAGGGCGAGCCGTCTACGGAGTAGCCGGCTCCCGGGGCGGGGAGGCCGCCGACGGCGTCTCCGACTCGAGCTTCTGGTCCATCGCGCGCAGCCGCTGGCTCAGGTTCTTGATGAACTCGAGCAGCACCTCCGGATGCTCGTGCACGATGGCGTGCAGGCGGTCGCGCCGCAGCACGCGCACGGTGGTGTCGGTGGCGGCCTGCGCGCCGGCCGAGCGAGGCTCCTCGTCGAAGACCGACATCTCGCCCACAACCCCGCCGGGGCCGTGGCGGGCGAGCGTCACCTCGCGCCCGGCGTGGTCGAGGTGGATGCGGATCTCGCCGTCGACGACGACGTACAGCTCGGCGCCCACGTCGCCGCGGCGGAAGATCGTCTCGCCCTTCGTGTAGTGGCGGGTGACCATGAGCCGGTCGATGCTCGCGAGCTGCTCCAGCGTGAGCGTGCTGAAGAGCGGAACCCGTTTCAGCGCGATCAGCTCTTTCATGTGGTCATTGAGTCCATGCGCCGCCGCCTCCGCCGTCTCGCGGACCCAGCGGTCCGGATGGGCGGCGAGAGCCGCGAGCTCGCTCGACGAAAGCGGCCGGGCGAGAACCGGGTCGAACGATTCGGGCTCGAGCAGGCGCGCCAGCGGCCCGGCGAGCCAGCTCGGGCCGAAGTTTAACAACGTCTCCAGCGCCTCCACCCTCGTTTGCGTGTGCTCGGACGCGAGCCCACGCTCCACCGTCGCGAAGCCACGCTTGCCGTGCAGCGCGCGCATCGCGGATAGTCCCGACTCGACCGCGTCGCCGACGTAGTCGTCGAGACCGATGCGCAGGAGCGCGTAGCTCGCGGCGGCGTCACCGTCCAGGCGGCGCATCGCGGCAGCGACGCGGGCCGACGTGCGCGCGAGCTGCTGCGCGTGCGCGAGGCGTCCCTCGAGGTGGCCGCGCGCGTGCTGGAACAGCTCCGGCCGGCCGCTGCGCACCAGGGCCTCGACCGCCGCGGACGAAGAGGCGTCGCGCTGGTCGAGAAGGGGCACCGCCAGCGCAACCGCGTCGGGCGCCTGGGCGGCCATCGCCTCGGCGGCGAGGCGGCGGACGTCGCGGTCGCCGCTGACCAGGCCCGCGGCGAGCGCCTCGGCGTACTCTTCGCGCGCATCGGCGGGCGACCACCGCACCGCCTGCCGCAGCGCCTCGCGCCGAACCTCGACGTCGGGATCGCGCAGGCAGCGCAGCATGGCCTCGGTCGCCCCGGCCACGTCGCCCTTCATGCGGGCGAAGCTGCGCAGGCCCTCCATGCGCACCTTCGGATCGTCATCGCCGAGCGCCTTGACCACCGCCGGCGCATCGGCGACGAACGCCGCCGCCCACGCCGCGGCCGCTCGATCGCCCGGCGCGCCGGACGTGTCGAGCTCGCGCAGGACCGCCTCCGAGCCGTCCCACCTCTCCGCGCGCATGACACCGGCGACGGCGGCCGCGGCGCGGACCCAGCCGTCCTCGTCGTGGCGTGCGACCTCGAGCTGGCCGCGGGTGACGCTGTCCGGCGGCGCCATCTGGAACGCGAAGCGGCGGAGCACGGCGTCCGGCGATGCCACGAGCTGGGGAAGCATGGCCGCGAACGCCTCGGGCGCCGCCTTCGCGAGCGCCGCCGCGGCGAACTCGCGCGTGCGATCGTCGCCGGCGTGGATGAAGTCGCGGAGCTCGCTCACCTGCTCGGCGCTCACGCGGCCGATCGCCTGCTGGAAGTCGGCGAGGCTCAACGCGTGCGCGCGCAGCCGCGCGTAGATCGCCTCGACGTAGTGCCCGCGTACCGACCACGCGGCGACGATGTAGAGGATCGCAAGGGCGGCGCCGGTGAGGGCAAGGACCTCGACGTCGGCGCCGACGGTCCGCTGGACGACGAGCAGGCCGACCCCGCTGAGCAAGGCGCCGCCGGGAAGCACGACGTTGTCGAGCAGGAAGAGCAGGCGCGGCACCACGTGCGCCGGAAGCGCGCCGCCGAGGACGTTCTGTGCGGGATCGTCGAGGCCCGTCTGCAGGCCGTTGCGGACTATGAAGAGGAAGAGCGCCGTGGCGAGCACCGGGTTGATCGCCACCGCGGTGAACCCGACTAGCGTGAACAGCGGCAGGGCGAGGATCGCGTTCTTGACCCCGAGGTGGTCGAGGATCCAGGGCGCGACGAACAGGCTCACGACGAGCTGGACCACGTAGCTCGCGAGCCACGCGTTGCCGATGAGGATCGTCAGGTCCTGAAGGTTGTTGCGGGTCGCGGCGACGAAGACGACGGCGACCATGTAGTCGCCGACGCGGCTCACGACCTGTAGAGCGAGGGCGAGGAGGACGAGCGCCAGGACCAGCCTGCTCCCGGTCATGTGCTCGAGCGCCCGCAGCGCGACGGCGATGGCGCCGTGGCGCTTGCGTTCGACCTCGTGCTCGACGAGCAGCTGGTCAGACTCGTCGACGAAGGCCGGGCGGTAGAGCGTGCGCTCGAGGCCCGACGACATCACCGCCGCGGCGATGGAGCCGAACGCCCAGATGAAGATGAGCGGCTCGGTCGCGAAGACCGCGACCACCGTCGTCGTGACGCCGGACAGGATGTAACCGACGCTCGAGCCGGCGGCGATGACCGGGAAGATGCGCTTGCCCTCGAGCACGTTGAAGTGCTGGGTCACGAACGCCCAGAAGTTGAGCATCACGAGCTCGAACGCGACCGAGTACACGACGTAGGCCGCGAAGGCGACGGTCGCGTCCTCGCGCCACGTGTAGGCGGCGAACACAGCGATGGCCGCGACCGCGTTCGCGCCCAGGACGATGCGAAATGCGCGGCCCACGCCGAACCGCCGCGTCAGCACGCCCTGCAGCGTCGCCATCGGCCAGACCGTGAGCGCGAGGACGATGAAGAACAGCGGATACGCGTGCGGTCCCGACCTGTTCAGGAAGATCGACTGCGCGGCGCTGAAGGCCGTGTACATCGCCCAGCCGACGACGATGGCGAAACCTGCCACCTGCAGGGTGCGCCGCAGCTCGGTGCGGCGGACGTGGAGGACCCTCGCCAGCGCGGGCGAGAACGCCTCCGCCTGGTAGGTCCTAGGTCTGCTGGACGCTGGCGATCCTCTGCAGCGCGGCGATCCGCTCCTCGATCGGCGGGTGCGTGTCGAAGAGGTGGTTGAAGAAGCTGCCGTGGTGCTCCGACGGGTTGTCGATCATCATCGCCGCGACCGCGTGGTTGAAGCGCTCCGGCGGCTTGTCGTTCTGCTCGATCTTCTCGAGCGCCGAGATCAAGCCTTGCGGGTTCCTAGTCAGCTCGACACCGCTGACGTCTGCCAGCGACTCACGCTGCCGGGACAGCGCCATCTGCATGAGCGGCCCGACGATGATCGCGATCAGCGAGAACACGATCCCGATTGCGAAGATCACAAGCGCCGCCTGGCCGCTGTTGCGCCCGCTCAGGCGCATGCGGCCGACGCTGTGCCAGAAGACGCTCGAGATCAGCGCCGCCATGCCGATCATCGTCGTCACGACGAGCAGGAGGCGCACGTCGAAGTTCTTGATGTGGCTCATCTCGTGGGCCAGGACCCCCTCCAGCTCCTCGCGGTTCATCATCTGGAGCAGCCCCGTGGTGACCGTCACCGCGGCGTGGTTGGGGTCGCGGCCCGTGGCGAACGCGTTCGGGCTCGCGTCGTTCATGACGTAAACCTTCGGCATCGGCAGCCCGTCGCCGATGGCGAGGGTCTGGACGATGTTGTAGAGCTGCTGGTACTGCTGCGGGTTCGCCTCCTGCGCACCGACCGCGGCGAGCACGGTCGCCGATCCGAGGTAGTAGGCGTAGAGGGCGGAGAGCACGCCGAGGATACCGAGCACGATCGCGCCGCTGATGGCGCCGCCGCCGCCGTAGGCGATCTCGCCGATGATCAAACCCGCGGCAAGCCAGACCGCGAGGAACCCGACGATCACGATCACGCTGTTCCGCTTGTTGCGCGAGATCTGGTGGTACATCAGGCGGTCTCGCGGCCGTCGCGGCCCAGCGTGCTGCGCACCTGGTCGGCCACGTAGCGGCCCCAGATCTGCGCCCACACGAGGCCGTTGCCGAACGCCGAGTGGTCGTCGGAGTGGTGCTTGAAGTGGTACGTCCACATGGCACGGTGACGCTCGTACGACACCTGGCGCCGGCGGTCCGCGGGGAGCGGGCGGGCGTGGTGCGTCGCGGTCGCGCTGGGCAGATAGAAGATCTTCCAGCCACCGAGCTTCAGGCGGTAGCACAGGTCGAGGTCCTCGCCGAACATGAAGTACCGGGGGTCGAAGAACCCGACGCGATCGAGCGCGGAGCGGCGGAGCATCAGGCATGCGGCGCTACCGGCGTCGATCTCGTGCACGTCGTCGAGCGGTAGGTGGCCCATGTTGTGCCGGCCGAAGCGCTTGCTCTTGGGGAAGAGCTTGCTGAGCCCGACGGTCTGATAGAACAGCGTGCTCGGGACGGGGAACGCCCGCCTCGAATCGGGATCGAGCTTGCCGTTCGGAAGCACGAGGCGCGGGCCCACGCCGCCGGCGTCGGGCCGGGTCAGCAGCTGGTCGGCGAGCCGGCCGACGCACTGCGGGTCGACAGTGACGTTCGGGCTGAGCAGGAGGACGAAGCGGCCCTGGCAGCGCTCGAGCCCGACGTTCGCGGCGCGCCCGTAGCCGAGGTTTTTCGACTGGACCAGCACGGTCGCCTGCGGGTATTCGTCCGTCACCGCCGCCGGCGAACCGTCCGACGAATCGTTGTCGACGACGATCGCCTCCACGGGCACATCGGCGCTCGCGAAGAACGTCTTGAGGCAGCGCAGCAGGTCGTCTTTCGAGTTGCGGCTGACGATCAGCGCCGAGACGACGGGCTTGCTGGGATCGGGCATCGGCAACGGATTATGCCGCTAGAATCCCTGCGACGTGCAGCGACTGGGATCAGGCCAGCGGCTGGCCCAGGTGCTGCGCGACCCGCTCGTCAGGCAGAACCTGATCCTGTTTGTGGGCGGTCTGGTGGCCGGGATCGGAGGTTTCGTCTACCACGCCATCGCCGGCCGCATCCTCGGCCCCGAGGTCTACGGCCAGGTCGCGTTCCTGATCGCCGTCTACGCCGTGGGCACCGGACCCGCGTTGATCATCATCGCCGTGCTGGCGCGCTACACGGCGATGCTCGGCGCGCGCGGCGATCCCGGCGTGCGCTCGCTTTTCGCGCGCACGGTGCGCCTGATCGCCATCCCGTGCCTGTTCTTCATCCTCCTCACCGCCCTCTTCGGTCGCGGCATCGCCGTGTACGCGCACGTCGGCTCGACCATCCCGATCCTGGTCCTCGGCTTTTCGATCGCGCTTATCTGGCAGGTCGCGATCCCACGCGGCATCCTGCAGGGCCTGCAGAGGTTCACGTCCCTGTCCCTGAACCTCGGGCTCGAGATCGTCGTCCGCACCGCGGTCGTGTTCGTGCTGCTGCGCGCGGGCTACGCCGTCTCCGGCGCGATGACGGCCGTGTTCGCGGGGCTCGCGTTCGTCTTCTGTCTCGGCCTGTTCTCGCTGCGCGACCACTTCCGGGGCGGCCCGCGGCGCGTGCGGCTGCGCGTGATGGCCGGCTTCTCCCTGACGGCTACGGCCGGCATCATCGGCGTGCTCGTCCTCTACAACCAGGACGTGATCCTCGCCAAGCACTACCTGAGCGACCACGACGCGGGGATCTACGGCGGGCTGAACAAGATCGGCACGATCCTCTACTTCCTGACCCTGAGCGTCAGCCAGGTGCTGTTTCCGCGCGTCGTCGAGGCCGTGGCCAAGGAGCAGAACCCCGGCCGGATCCTGCTCTCGTCGGCGGCGATCCTGTGCGCGCTCGGGGCGTGCGCCCTGCTTGTCTTCGGCGTGGTGCCGGGACTCGTCGTCGGCATTCTCTTCGGCCCGAGCTTCAGCGACGCCATCCCCCTCGTCTTTCCTGTCGGGGTCATCGGCCTCGCTCTGGCGCTCGACAACCTGCTCGTGCAGTTCTTCATGGCCGTGCACGACCGCGTCTTCGTTCCCATCCTCGGCGCCGCCGTTGTCGCCGAGGCCGGGTTGATCGTGCTGTTCCACGCACGGGTCGGCCAGGTGGTGGTCGACGTGCTTGTCGCGCTGCTGGGCCTGCTTGTGCTGCTGACCGTGCGCTGTTACGTGCTCCTGCCCAAGCTGCGGGCGGAGAGCCTGGTCGAGCCCGAACCGGCCGTTTAGAAAGTTCGAGCCCCGCGACGTGAGGCCGCGGGGCTCAAAGAAAAGTGCTCGGCAACGACCTACTCTCCCGCCGCGTTACCGCGGCAGTACCATCGGCGCTGGAGGGCTTAACTTCCGTGTTCGGAAAGGGAACGGGTGTTTCCCCTCCGCCATTGTCACCGAACGCCGGAATTATACCGGTGCTAGCGGGTGCGTCTCCGGCGGGCGCGAAGGCTCTTGATCTTGCGTGCCTCCGCGGGCGGGACGTAGTGCGAACGGCGTCGCATCTCGCGCACGAGGCCCTGCTCCTGGACCTTGCGGCGGAACTCGCGCAGCGCCTGCTCGAACTCCTCGGGATCCTTGACGACTATTCGCACAACCGGTCAAGAATACAGGTCGCGGGCCCGGCCGCGCCCTCGACTACTCGAGGACGTCCGGCCTGACGGTGCGGACGACCGCCAGTCCCAGCAGCACCGCGCCGTAGATCGCGATCACGGTCAGCGCGTGGGTGGCGTCCACCGGCGCGAGCGGCGCCGCGAAAGCCGGCCTCGAGCGGTGGGAGGGCTCCAGCAGGTTCAGGAGCACGTTGAGGTTGGGGCCCAGCTGGTACTGGCTGATCGCCGTCCAGGGCTGGTCGTGCCCGGTCGCCCGGATGCCCAGGATCTCCAGGATGTTGAGGAAGTTGTCGGCCGGGTAGAACGCGAGCGCGGCGGCGATGGCGAAGGCAAGCGACCGCCCCAAGGCCGCGGCCGCCGCGGCCAGCAGGATCGCCATGCCCATGCTGATCGCCTGCACGAGCGCCCACCTCCCGACGTCCTGCCAGAACGCGATCGAGACGTGGTTCAGGCTGTCGAGGCTGCCGGAGAGCGCGGCGACCATGACGGCGAGGACCGCGCCCGCGATGACGACGTAGCCGGCGAACAGCCCGACGCCGACCGCGGCGAGCGTGAAGAGCTGGGCCAGTAGGAGCCGCAGGCGGCCGGTGCCGCGCGCGTAGATGATCCGGATCGTGCCGCTCGAGTACTCCATGCCGAGAAGCCGGGCCCCGAAGATCAAGAGGAAGATGCCGGACCCGATCTGAAACACGACCCCGAACGTCTCGAGCTTGTCGTACGCCCACCCCGTCGGGTCGGCGAGAAGCTGCGTCTTGATCTGCTCGTTGCCCGAGATCGCGAGCACGACCACGGCGAGCATGACGATGCCGCCGCCCAGCGTCAGCCAGAAGCTGAGCTGCCGGGTGAGCTTGACGACCTCGCCGCGGACGACGCCGGTGAAGCGCGGACGAAGCGTCACTGCGGCCATCACGACGCCTCCTCCGCGGTCAGGCTCAGGAAGATGTCTTCGAGGTCACGGTGGCGCGGGCTGACCGAGTCGGGGGCGAAGCCGCCGTCGACCAGGAACTTGATCAGCTCTCGACCGCGGCCGTCAGGTGCACCGGTGACCACCACGCCGTCCTCGGCCCGCGCCTCGGCGCCCCACGGCTGCAGCCGCAGCGCACCCAGGACATCGCGCGGCGAATCGACCTTGACCTCGAACTCACCCGGCGCCTGGATCAGCTCCGCGACCGGCGCCACGCGGACGAGCCGGCCGTGGTTGATGATCGCGACGCGGGTGCAGATCTGCTGCACCTCGCTGAGGACGTGGCTGGAGATGAACACGGTCTTGCCGGCGGCGGCGAGGCCGCGCAGAAGGTCGCGCATCTCCACGATTCCCGCGGGATCGAGCCCGTTCGCGGGCTCGTCGAGGATCAGAAGGTCCGGGTCGTGCAGCAGCGCGACGGCCAGGCCCAGGCGCTGCTTCATGCCCATCGAGTACGTGCGCACGCGATCGCGCTCGCGGCCTTTGAGCGACACGATCTCGAGGACCTCGTCGATGCGCTTGCGCGGGACGCCCCCGAGGACGTCGCCAAAGGCGCGGAGATTGTCGAGTCCGCTGAGGTACCCGTAAAGCGCAGGCGACTCGACGAGCGCGCCCACGTGCGGAAGCACGCTGGACCGGTTCGCCCTCACCTCGCGGCCGAGGACCTCGACCGAGCCCGCCGTCGGCGCGATCAGGCCGAGCGCCATCCGGATCGTCGTCGTCTTTCCGGCCCCGTTCGGGCCAAGGAATCCGAAGAGCTCGCCCGGTTCGACTTCGAGGTCGAGCCGGTCGACCGCGGTGCGCCGGCCGTATGCCTTAGACAGCGTGACCGTGCGAAGGACGGGCGCGGTGCTCACTGAGAGTTGAGCACCGCGCGGCCGCGTTATGTGGCGGGGTGCTAGGGGTTCACCCCGCCGAGCGTGACGTTGGCGGTGCGGTGCGCGCCGGCCTCCGTCGTCCAGGCGATCGACACCGTGTCGCCCGGCTGGTGGGCCTTGATCGCGACCCCGAGGCTGTCCGCCGAGGTCACGGTGGTGCCGCCGATGCTGGTGATGACGGAGCCGGCCGCGATGCCCGCGCCGGCGGCGGGCGACCCGCTCTGCACACCGACGATCAGGGCCTGGCCTGTATCCGAGTCACGCACCGTCACGCCGAGGTAGCCGAGCTGGCCGTAGGTCAGGTCCGATGCCTGCTCGTGCGCGCGCAGCCGGTTCGCCTCCTTGACGGCGGTGTTCGAGCTCACGGCGTAGCCCACATCGGACGCCGCCGAGCGAAAGCCCTGCGCCTGGCCCGCGGTGATCATGCCGACCACCTGGCCCGCCGAGTTCACGAGCGCGCCGCCCGAGTCGCCCTCGTAGATCACAGCGTCGCTCTCGATCATGCCGCTCAGCGTCTCCGAGCTCTGCCGGCCCTCGCTCGCCGTGATGGTCTGGTCGAGGGCGGTGACGTGGCCGGCGTTGGCGGGTGGAACCCCGCCGCGGCCCAACGCGTTGCCGATCGCGACCACAGAGTCTCCCACCTGCACCGACGACGAGTCGGCGAAGGTCACAGTCGGAAGACCGGAAACGTTCTGGTCGATCTGGATGACGGCGACGTCCTGCGAGACGTTCACGCCGACGACGTGCGCGCTGTAGCCCTGCGGGCGACCCTGCACGGTCACGCTGATGCTGGTCGAACCCGTGACGACGTGGTTGTTGGTCAGGATC
>CAYWTI010000031.1:0-2894 GCA_964461175.1 uncultured Actinomycetes bacterium
CCAGCAAGCCTGGTGGCACCTGGACGCGGCGCCGCGAACGCTGTCATCGTCGGCGAACAGGCCCGCCTACGGGCCGGACGGCGACTACTTCACCAAGCCGAACCGCGAAACCATCGTCGAGGCGGTCTACGGGGTGGTCCGAGAGCGCCAGCCGTGGCGGTTCCCGCCCCTCAACGGCTAGCTCAGCCGGCTAGGTCAGCTCGCCGGGGACGTACTCCATGACGGCGAGTGAGGGCGCCCGGTTGATCAGCCGCAGCCCCTCCAGCAGGTAGCCGAACCAACCGGCCGCCGGGACCGGCTCGGGCGCGGGCGGCAGCCAGCGCCTGGGCCCGCGAACCTCCCGCGCCGGCGTCGACGCCGCCAGTCCGGCGAGCTCGCGCGCCTTCGAGATCCCGTCCTCGAGGCCGCCGAGGGCGTCGACCAGCCGGCGCTCGAGCGCCTGGCGGCCCGTCCACACCTTGCCCTGGGCGATGGGCTCGAGCTCTTCGCGCGACAGCTTGCGTGCGGCACCAACGACGTCGAGGAAGCCGCGGTAGATGCGGTCGATCTCCTTCGCGACGATCTCGCGCTCTTCGTCCGTGTACCGGTCCTCGTCGTCGTTCAGCATCACGTGCTTGCCAAGCGCGACGGTCTCCCGGTTGACCAGCAGGCGGTCCCACAGCCCGCCGGTCACGATCTTGCCGCCCAGCACGCCGATGGACCCGGTCAGCGTGCCCGGGCGGGCGATGATCCAGCGCGCCGGCATCGCGACGTCGTAGCCGCCCGAGCCGGCCATGGGTCCCATGACCACGACGAGCGGCTTGCCCGACGCGATCTCGGCCAGGGCGTAGCGCATCGCCTCGCTCGCGGTCGAGGAGCCGCCGCGCGAGTTGACGTAGAGGACCGCGCCCGCGGCCCGCTTGTCGGCCGCCACCTGGCGCGCGACCTGGACGACGCTGAGGTCGCCGGCGCGCGCTTCGCCGAAGAGTGGGATGTCGACCGGGGGCTGGACCGGCAGCTGGCCCGAGCGGCCGTCGACGATGGTGCCCTCGATGCGCAGCAGCGCCACGTAACGGCGGGGCCGCAGCTGCGGCGCGGGGCGCCGCATCTTCCGCTCCGCACGCTCCCACGTGCCGATCGAGGCGGTGCCGAGGCGCGACGGCAGCTGCTCCTCGGTGACGACCCCGTCGACGACGTGCCTCTCGAGCGCCGTATCGTCGCCGTACGGCGAGCAGTCGACGAGCTCGCGCGCGCCGGCTTCGTCGAGCCCGCGCGCCTCAGCGATCGCCTTGACGAGCTCGGCCTGCTGCGATTCCAGCAGCCACGTCACCTGCTCGCGGTACTCGGGCGTCATCCGCGATTTCGTGAGCGGGTCGGCGGCCGACTTGTACGGCGAGACCTGGATGAAGTCGGCGCTGAGGCCGAAGCGCGCGAGCGCGTCGGCGAGGAACGCGCCGGTGGTGGCAAAGCCGAGCGGCTGCACGCCTCCGGACGGCATGAGCAGGATCTCGTCGCACGTGCACGCGAGGTAGTACGTGCCGGTGGTGTACGTCGTCGACCACGCGACGACGCGCTTGCCCGCCGTGCGCAGCCCTGCCACGAGCTCGCGAAGGTCCTGCAGCGTCGCCATCGGCATGCCGGTGGGGCGCAGATGAAGCACGACACCCTTGATCCGGCGGTCGCGCCCGATCGCCTCGAAGCGATCGCGCAGCTCCCTGACGCTCAGGCGCTGCCGGCCACCGGCGAACCTCTGCCAGAACGGGCGCGGCGGATCGGGAAGCGCCGGCGGCGATTCCTCGAGCACGAAGACGACGTACTCGGGCGGCCGGCCGATCGACCGCCGGACGCTCGAGACGAGCCACCACAGCCAGCGGAACGGGTAGAGGAGCAAGACTTGAATGAATCGTAGAGGGAACCCCGCAGGGCTCCTTCTACCTCATTGCGAGCGCGCGCCGGTCACGGCGAGGGCGCGCCGCTCACGACGAGCGCGCGCTTAGACGACCTTGGAGACCTCCAGGTGCTCGTCGATGTCCTCGCTCAGGCGGGCCGCGCCGTATTCGTGCCCGACGTGGTGGTGGTACGGCACGCCCGTGAAGAGGTGATGCGAGCGGGTCGGGATATCGGCGCCGTCGGCCCACTCCTTCCGCTGCAGGGCCATGTAGCCCTCCTCCTTGCTCTCCTTGAGGTCGCGGAGGAGCGTCGACATACCGTGGCCGGCCGCGTGCTGCAGCGCGAGGGTGATGAAGATGAAGCCGACGCCAAGCAGGCCCAACTCGTCCCACGTGATCGGGTTCTTCTCGTTGAACCACTTGAACGACGACGAGTAGTTGAAGGCGAAGCGCGCCTTCGGGAAGCGCTTGCGGATCTCCGTGCAGAACGTCTCGGTCGTGCCGCGGTCGGCGGTCGGGAACTCGCACCACAGAAGGTCGGGGATGCCGCTGTCGAGGTAGCGGAGCCCGCGGTCGATCGCCAGGCCGAGGCCGCGCTTCGACTCGGGCGCCTCGGTCGCCGATACGCCGTCCGTGCGCGCGATGATGACGAAGTCTTCGTGGCCGAGGTCGTCGGCCGCGGCGCGCATCATCTTCAGCTTGCCGACGAACTCGTCGGCGCCGATGAGCGCCTTGCCCGCGATGTGGCCGCAGCGCTTCGGCATCACCTGGTCCTCGAGGTGCGCGGCGGCGACGCCCGCGTTGACGTACAGCTCGACCGTGCGCTGGACGTTGAAGAGGTTGCCGTAGCCAGCGTCCATGTCGACGACGACGGGCGGGATCTCGAGGTGGATGGGGGCGACGTGCTTCTCCGGGTCGCCGGTCGCCATCGTCAGCTGGAACTTGCGCAGCGCGCTGACCGTCCGGCGGGCGCCGTCGGCGATCTCGACCGATGAGTAGAGATCCATATCGGTCGTGCCGAGGTGG
>CAYWTI010000032.1:0-11525 GCA_964461175.1 uncultured Actinomycetes bacterium
CCTCGGCATGGCGTTCCTCGTCAACACCGGACCGGTGGGCCTGGGGGTCAACCCGCTCGTCGCCCTCGGCCTCGGCGTCGTCACGTTCGCGTTCTTCGTCGTGTTCATACGCAAGATCTGGGCGGCGAGGCGCCTCCCGGCGTACGTCGGCGCGGACGCGATGCTCGGCGCCCTCGGCGAGGTGCGCGAGGCGGTGGCGCCCGAGGGTCTAGTCTTTGTCCGGGGCGCCCTCTGGCGGGCGACCGCAGCGGACCCGATCCCGGCCGGCGCGCCCGTGCGCGTGGTCGGACGCAAGGGTCTCGAGCTCACGGTGACGCAGGCCAACGGCGAGGCGAAGGAGAAGAGCTAGGTGGACATCGGCGTGTTGGCTGTAGTGATCGTGATTCTCGTCTTCGTCCTCATCGCCCTCTTCTCGAGCCTCCGCATCGCGGCCGAGTACGAGCGCGGCGTGGTGTTCCGCCTGGGCCGCCTGATCCCGCTCAAGGGCCCCGGGTTGTTCTTCATCATCCCGTTCGGCGTCGACCGGCTGGTCAAGATCGACCTGCGCACGATCACCCTCGAGGTGCCACCGCAGGAGGTGATCACCAACGACAACGTCACCGCCAAGGTCAACGCCGTCATCTACTTCCAGGTCGTCGACGCCCGGCGGGCGGTCACGCAGGTCCTGAACTTCATCAACGCGACCTCGCAGATCGCACAGACCACGCTGCGGGCCGTCCTCGGTCAGGCGACGCTGGACGAGCTCCTCGCCGAGCGCGACAAGATCAACCAGAACCTGCAGAAGATCATCGACGAGCAGACCGAGCCCTGGGGCATCAAGGTCGCGGTGGTCGAGATCAAGGACGTCGAGCTTCCGACCACGATGCAGCGCGCGATGGCCAAGCAGGCCGAGGCCGAGCGCGAGAAGCGGGCCAAGATCATCAACGCCGACGGCGAGTTCCAAGCGTCGCAGACCCTGGCCAACGCGGCGCGCGTGATCTCGTCCGAGCCGGGAGCGCTCCAGCTCCGGTTCCTCCAGACCATGGTCGAGATCGGCTCGGAGAAGAACACGACCATCATCCTGCCGCTCCCGATCGAGCTCATCCGGCCGCTGATGGACATCACCGCCAACGGCACTCCGGCCACCCTGCCGGACAGGGGCGCGAAGACCGGCTGACCGGACACCTCTTCCTCGATGTAGCCACGGCGGTCGTCGAGCTGCTGCCTCTGCCGCTCGTGATCGCGGCCAACCTCTTCGTGGGCAAGCCTTGGGCGCAGAGCGCGATGGCGATGACCGCCGGATCGGCGATCCTGGTCGTCGGCCTGTTCGGCGCCGCGGATATGGTCGGCATCCAGGTCCTCGCTCCGGGCCTGAGCGCCCAGACCAGGTTCGCGCTGGACGCCGGCCAGGTGGTCACGGCGGTCGCGGCAGCCGGCTTCCTGATCCCGGCGATCCGGCGCGACGTCGCGATGTTCATGCCGATCGATCCCAACAACCCGGTCCACACGCTGGCACTCGTCCTCGCCACGCTGCTGCTCGGCACGCAGGTGACCTCGATCGCTTTCACCGACGTGCTCGCCACCGACCTGGGCCAGGCGCCGCTCACCGTCACCGACCTGCTCCTCGACGAGGCGCCGTTCCTCGTCCTGGCGGTCGCCGGCGTCGGCCTGTACATCCGGCGCAACGTGGCGGCGACCGCGTCGCGGCTCGGGATCGTGCGTCCGCGGTGGTGGCACATAGTCATCGCGCTCGCGGCGGCCGGCCTGTTCGTCGGCCTGGGTCAGGCGTTCGATGTGCTGAGCCACACCCTCTCGCCCGATCTCGCCCGCCGGGTCGACGCCACGACCAGCCACGTCTTCGGGCAGCTCGACAACCCGTTCGGCATCGCCGCCGTCGCTCTCATCCCCGGGATCTGCGAAGAGATCCTGTTTCGCGGCGCGCTCCAGCCCCGCCTCGGCCTCGTCGCCACCGCCGTGCTGTTCACGGCTGTGCACACCGAGTACGGCCTCTCGTTCGACACGCTCGCCGTCTTCCTCCTCGCCATCGGGCTCGGCCTGGTCCGGAAGTACACGAGCACCACCGCATCGTGCACGTGCCACGTCGCCTACAACCTGTTGGTAGGCATCGGTCTGACCGGCGCCGTCCTGAACCTCGCGTTCGTGGCCGAGGCGGCGCTGATCGCCGTGGCAGCGTACGCCGTGTGGGCCAACCGCCGCCGGAACGCCGAGGCCGGCCGTTAACAGCCCGGGTGGTCGAATGCGGCCGCCGAGCATAAAATGCCGTCGATGACCCCAGATGTAGGAGCCGTGGCCGAGCAGAGGCCCAACATGTTGGCAACGCGAACGATTCCTGTCATCGCCGTGGTCAACCAGAAGGGCGGCGTCGGCAAGACGACGACGTCTATCAATCTCGCCGCCGCGCTGGCCGAGGCCGGCCATCCGACGCTGCTCGTCGACCTCGACCCGCAGGCAAACTCGACCTCCGGCCTGGGCCTCGACCCGTCGCGCGCGCGCCTCAACGTCTACCACCTGCTGTCGGGCGAGGCCTCGCTCGCCGACGTAGTCCAGCCGACCGGCATCGCCGGCCTGCAGCTGGTGCCCTCCCACATCGACCTCGCCGGCGCCGAGATCGAGCTCGCGTCGCTCCCCGACAGGGAGAAGCTGCTGCAGCGCGCTCTCATGACACCGCCCGAAGGAGTCGAGATCGTCCTCATCGACTGCCCGCCATCGTTGGGCCTGTTGACCCTCAACGCGCTCGTCGCGGCGACCAGCATGCTCATCCCGACGCAGTCGGAGTACTTCGCCCTCGAGGGACTGCGCCACCTCATGTACACGCACCAGCTCGTGCGCTCGCGGCTGAACCCGCGTCTTGCCATCGCCGGGATCGTGATGACGCAGTTCGACTCGCGCACCACGCTCGCGTGGGACGTGCTCGAGGCCGTGCGCCGCGCGCACCCGCACCACCTCCTCGAGACCCTGATCCCACGCAACGTCCGCATCAGCGAAGCCCCCAGCCACGGCAAGTCCGTGCTGGAGTTCGATCCCACATGCCGAGGCGCGCTCGCTTATCGCGCGCTCGCGAAGGAGTTGCTGGAACGATGAGCCAACCACGACCACGCGGGCTCGGCCGAGGCCTCGACGCGCTCATCCCGATGTCGGCGGAGGGCGACGCGCTGGTGCCGCAGATGATCGCGGTCGACCAGATCCGCCCGTCGCGGCAGCAAGTCCGCACGCGCTTCGACGCTGAGCCCCTGGGCGAGCTCGCCGATTCCATCCGCATGCACGGTGTCCTCCAGCCTCTCCTCGTCCGGCCGCTCGCGGACGGCTACGAGCTGATCGCCGGCGAGCGTCGGTGGCGGGCGGCGCGGATCGCGGGCCTGCGCACCGTTCCCGCCGTCGTGCGCGGCGACGCAGGCAGCGACGCGCAGCTCGTGCTGGGCCTCATCGAGAACCTGCAGCGAACGGACCTCGATCCGATCGAAGAGGCGCGTGGGCTCCAGCGTCTGATCGAAGAGTTCGGGCTGACGCACGAAGACGTCGCGCAGCGTCTCGGCAAGCATCGAGTCTCCGTGACGCAGTCCTTGCGCCTGCTCGCGGGCGCGCCCGCCCTGCAGTCGGCGGTCGCGTCAGGCGTGATTACAGCCGGTCACGCACGGGCGCTGATCGCGCTCGAGGGTCAGCCCGCGCAGGAGCATGGCCTCAAGGTCGTGATCGCCAAGCACCTGTCGGTCCGCCAGACCGAGAACTGGGTGCGCACATACCGGCCCTCGCAGCGCAGGCGCGCGCCCTCGACGGCAGAGCTGCGCGCGATCGCGGCGGACATCGAGTCAAGTGTCGGACTGCCGGCGCGCCTGACCGGCAGCCTCAACCGGGGCAAGCTCGAAATCCGCTACTCGAGTCGCGAAGAGCTCGAACGGGTCTGCGCTAAGCTCGTTTCGTAACGGCAATGGCGGCCCAACACGAGCACGCGGCTGGCGCCGCCCCACAGGAGAATTCCACGGCCTCGTCGCTGCTGCGAGAGGTGGCGGAGGTCTTGGTCCTCGCCATCATCCTGTACTTCGGCATCAGCTTCGCCGTCCAGGCGGTCCACGTCGAAGGGCTGTCGATGTACGCGACTCTCGAGGACAACGACTACCTGATCGCGAACAAGATCGACTACCGGCTGCATCCGCCGCAGAGAGGCGACATCGTCATCCTGCGCCCGCCGACCAACAACTCGACCGACTTCATCAAGCGCATCATCGCCCTGCCCGGCGAGCGCGTCCTCATCCGCGCCGGCAAGGTCTACATCGACGGCCACCAGCTCGAAGAGCCTTACCTGCCGGAGGCGTGGGTCAACGACAACAACTGGCCCGACAATCCGGCCGGACAGGTCATGGGCTCGGACCAGTACTTCGTCATGGGCGACAACCGCAATCGCTCGCAAGACTCGCGCTTCTTCGGGCCGATAACGCGCGACCGCATCGACGGCAAGGCGTGGTTCCGCATATGGCCGTTCGGCCAGTTCGACATCTACCAGAAGGTTCCGACGCTGGACAGCGGCACGCTCGACGTCGGCTACCGACCGGTCGCGGCCTAGCGGTGCTCACGCGCCGATGGCGAGGCGAAACGCCGAGTCGCGCGCGAACGGACCGATCACCGACATCTGCACCGGGCCGGCGAGCACGCGTTCGGCGACGCGCTTGACGTCGGCGGCCGTCACCGCGTCGACCAGCGCGAGCTCTTCGTCGATCGTCTTGATGCCCCCCAGCAGCAGCTCCTGATAGGTCAGCCAGAACGCGACACCGTTGGTGGTCTCGAGCTCGAGACGCAGCCGTCCCTTGGTGAACTCCTTGGCGCGGACCAGGTCTTCCTCCGCGACTTCGCTGTGAGCGAGCGCGCGCAGCTCCTCCATCGCGGCGTTGACCGCGTCGGGCGCCTTCTTCGGCTCGACGCCGATGTAGACGCCGAGATACCCGGTGTCGCGGTGCTTCTGCGTGAAGCTGTGCACGTCGTATGCGAGACCGAGGCGCTCGCGGATGTTGAGGAATAGGCGCGAGCTCATGCCCTCACCGAGAACGGTGTTGAGCAGGTCGAGCGCATAGCGATCGGGATCGGTGTAGCTCAGGGCGCGCGCGCCCAGGCACACATGCGCCTGCTCGGTGTCGCGACGGCGTACCAGGACTCGCGGCGCGGTCAGTGGCGCCGGCGCGGCGGCGACATCGAGCCCGTCCGGATCGGACCGCAGGGTCAGTCCATCGCTCACCATCCCGACGATCTCGGCGGCGTCCAGCGACCCCGCCGCGCCCACGACGAGGTTCGGCAGCCGGTAGTGCGCGTCGGCGTACTCGAGGATGTCGTCGCGCGTCAGCCGCGACACGGACTCCTCGGTGCCCGCGATGTCACGCCCGAGCGGGTGGCCAGGCCAGATCAGCTCCTCGAACAGGTTCTGGACGAGGTCCTGCGGCTGGTCCTGGTACATCCGGAGCTCGTCGAGGATGACCATGCGCTCCTTCTCGACGTCCTCCGGGTCGAGACGCGAGTTCGTGACGATGTCGAACAGCACATCGATCCCGAGCCGCATGTGCTCGGCGGGCACGCGCGCCCAGTAGGCGGTCAGCTCCTTGTCCGTGGAGGCGTTGATGAACCCACCGACGCCCTCGATCGCGTCCGCGATCTCCTTCGGCGTCGGCCTGCGCTTCGTGCCCTTGAAGTACAGGTGCTCGATGAAGTGCGAGACGCCACCGAGGCGATCGTCCTCGAGGCGCGAGCCGCCCGCGAACATCAGCACGACGCTCGTCGAGTGACGCTGTGGCATCGGCTCGAGCACGAGCCGCGACCCGCCGCTGAGCTGGTGGACTTTGTGCGCCGGCGGCATGGGAACGGAAGTATATGGGCGGCTCTAGCGCAGTCCTTCGCGCAGCGCCCCGAGCGCGGCGTAAAGCGTCATGGCGACGAAGTCGGCCGGCATCCCGTCCGAGACCGCATCGAGCGCCTCCCCCAGGTAGCGGCGGACGTTGGGGGCGTCGTCGACCTCGGAGAGCTCGAGACAATCGCGGATCGCCTCGGCTATCTCGGTCGGTGTGATCTCCTCGTCGCCCGCCTCGTCGGCGACGGAGTTGACGAGCGTGATCGCCCGCCGGATGCGCTCTGCCGCCGAGCCGCCGGCGCCGTTACTGCTCAGCCGCCTTCCGCGGACCCACGACCACGCGCCGGTCGGGTTCTTCACCGATGCTCGAGCTCGTGACGTCGGGGTCGCCCTCGAGCGCCAGGTGGATGGCGCGACGCTCGAACGGCTGCATGGCGTCGAGCGTGATCGCGTCGCCGGTCATCTTGACCTGGCGGGCGGCGCGCATCGCGATCTCGCGCACCGTGTGCTCGCGCCGCTGGCGGTAGCGCTCGACGTCGACGATGATGCGCTCGCCCTCGTCGAGGTGCTTGCCGACCATGACGTTGGTGACCGCCTGCAGCGCGCGCAGCGTCTCGCCGCGCCAGCCGATGAGCGCGCCCAGGTCGCGGCCGGTGATGTCTAGGGTGATCGGCTCCGACCCGGCGCGGACGCTGACCTGCGCCCGGACGCCCATGTGCTTGAGCAATCCCTCGACGAGCCCGCGCGCGATCTCCGCCTTGCCGTTCGCCGGCGCCGTCGCGACCGCGGTCGGCGCGGCCTGGTCGAGTACCGACACCTCGACGACGGTCTCATCCGATGTTTCGCTGAGAATCTTCACGTCGACGTTGCGGCGGCTCTCCTGGAGCTCGATCAACGCGGCGTCGACGGCCTCGTCGAGGGTGCGCCCCCGGCCTACTGACGATCTCACCTGCGTTCACTCTCCTTGCCCTGTCGCGGGGCGCGGTTCTTCGGTTTGGGGCTGGACTTCGGCGGCAGCGCGGCCGGCCCCGGCTTCTGACCGTTTGCGGCCGGCATTCGCACGACCTGCCCGGCCGGAGCGAAGCGCTTCGGCAGCACGTTCCCCCAGCCGACCACGAAGCTCTGCTGAATGATACTGACGCAGTTTCCGACGAACCAGTAGAGCCCAAGCCCGGCGGGCACGTTGAGGGAGAAGAAAAGGATCATCAGCGGCGAGATCAGCACCATCGTCCGCTGCATCTGCTGCGTCTGCAGCTCCTGCTCCGTCGGGTTCGGAGCCGGCGGCATCTGCATCATCTTCGACTGCACGTAGGTGGTCAGCGCGGCGAGGATCGGAAAAACGAGGTAGACCGGATCCGACGGGATCGGCAGCCCCGAGAACAGGACGTGGTGGTTGGGGTACTCGTTGAGGTTCGGGACGAAGAGAAAGTGCGCCGCTGTGTGTGACGTCTTCGCGAAGCCGGTGAACACGTAGTAGAGCGCGATCAGCACCGGCATCTGCAGGACCATGGGAAGGCAGCCCACGAACTGACCGAGCGGGTTGATGCCGTGCTCCTGGTAGAGCTTCATCGTCTCGGTGTTCAGGCGCTGCGGATCCTTCTTGAACTTCTTGCGCAGCTCGGCGACCTGCGGCGCGAGCTTTCGCTGCTCGACCATCGCCTTGCGCGAGGTGACGAGCTGGAACTGGAGCAGGGGCGCCAGCAGCGCGCGGATGATCAGCGTGATGACGATGACGGCGGCCCCGTAAGCGCCGATCGTGGCGAGCAAAGGCACCGACTGGAAGGCGCCGTAGATCGTGTGCAGCAGCCACGTCAGGCTCATGCCGAAGATCGCCCACCAGAGGTCGTGGATCGGGGCCAGCGGCTGCAGGAGCTGTCCCATCAGGGCACCGGGTCGTAGCCGCCCGCGGCGAATGGATGGCAGCGCGCGATCCTGCCCGCGCCCATCCAGGAGCCCTTGAGCCAGCCATACCGTTCGATCGCTTCGTACGTGTAGTGCGAGCAGGAGGGGTAGTACCGGCAGGACGGCGGCAGGACGCGAGAGAACGTGAGCTGGTAGCCCCGAATCAACAGCAGGAACAGCTTCGTCATGGCGTCATCTCGGCGAGCCTGAGCGCAGCCACCGAAGCCTCCGCCCTGAGCTCGGCGAACGGGACGGCCAGCGCCGAGGGGCGGGCGATCAGGACCACGTCATATCGTATTCCCACGCGGCGCACGGGCGAATCAGGTCCGGCGATCACAGTCCGCGCCACCTCGCGGAGGCGCCGGCGCGCGCGGTTGCGGTCCACCGAGGTCTTGACGCCGCGGCTCACCGTCACGCCGATCCGCATCTCCGGCGCGTCACGGGGCACGGCGAAGCCGACCATCGATCGCCCGCTGTGGAACCTCCGGCCTGCGATGGCAGCCTGGAAATCGGAGCGCCGGCGAAGCCGCGCTCGACGTTTCGTTAAGCGAGCCGCTCCCGGCCCTTGCGGCGCCGGCTGCGAAGCACGCGGGCCCCGCCCCGGGTGCTCATCCGGCGCAGGAAGCCGTGGACGCGACGGCGGTACCTTTTCTTCGGTTGATAGGTGCGTTTGATCGCGCCAGTGTACCGAAGCAGGTGTTGCGCCCTCGTGACACCGCGACTATCACTTCATCATTGCCGTGACGTGCCTTGCGGTATCCACAGGCCGGTGTTATATTCCCCGGCCGGAAGCAAAGGCATAACGCGCCGAAGCATCGCCCCAGTACAAAATCGAGCCTCACGTTAAAGAATCGTTACAAGTAAGCAACATTTAGTCGTACATCACCGCTTCCGTATTTCGGGAATGACCGGATAGTGGATTTCGGACAGGCCGGCGCCGCCAGCCTGTGGAAATCCCAGCCGCTCTTTTCCACAAGGCACCAAGGAGGCGGAGCTCGTGCTGGAAGAGCTTCGGTCGTATCCGCGGTCCCGGGCGGCGCGGTCAGGGCGTCGCCTCGTGGGCGGCGGCACGGCCGCCGGCCGGATCGCGACAGGACACAGCTTGTCCACAGGCGGCCGACGGCCAATCCACAGGGGGTCGGGTCGCCCCCGCAGCATGGAGGTGGTGGGGTGAACCAGGACCAGATCTGGTCACAGGTCCAGGAGGAGCTGCGGTTCCAGCTCGCGAAACGGACCTATGACATGTGGCTCAAGAACACGTCGGTGGTCTCCGCCGACGGCGGAACGTTCCGGATCGGTGTGCCGAGCAAGCTGGCCAAGGACTGGCTCGAGGACCGCTTCTCCGGCCTCATCCAGGAGACGCTGCAGGCTGTGACCGGCGCCGAGGTCGACATCGACTTCGTGATCGCGCCGTCGGGCCACCGTCCCGCGCACCTGCTCTTCGACGGCGACACCAACGGGAACGGGCACGAGAACGCCGCCGAGCCGGTGGTCGAGGCGGCCGCCGTCATCGCGCCCTCGGAGCTGAACGCGCGCTTTCGGTTCTCATCATTCGTGGTCGGTCATAACTCACAGTTCGCGCACGCGGCCGCCAAGGCGGTGGCCGAGGCTCCGGGCGACAGCTACAACCCGCTCTTCCTCTACGGAGGCGTGGGCCTCGGCAAGACGCACCTCATGCACGCCATCGGGCACGAGGTCCACGAGCGCTTTCCGCGCAAGCGCGTCGTCTACCTCACGTCCGAACAGTTCACCAACGAGGTCATCAGCTCCATCGCGACCGCGCGCATGGGCGAGTTCCGGCACAAGTACCGAACCGTCGACGTGCTCCTCATCGACGATGTCCAGTTCCTTGCCGGCAAGGACCGGACCAAGGAGGAGTTCTTCCATACGTTCAATGCACTCCACGAGATCAACAAGCAGATCGTCATCTCGTCGGACCGCCCGCCGAAGGAGATCCCGACCCTCGAGGACCGGCTCCGCTCGCGGTTCGAGTGGGGTCTGATCGCCGACATTCAGCCGCCGGATTTCGAGACCCGGCTCGCGATCCTCCACTCCAAGCTCGGCGACGGCGGAAGCCTGATCCCCGAGGAGGTCCTCAACTTCATCGCCCACAAGGTGCAGCGCAACATCCGCGAGCTGGAGGGCGCGCTGACGCGCGTGCAGGCCTTCGCCGCGGTGCATCAGCGCCAGGTCGACGAGGAAGAGGCGGCGCGCCTCTTGTCCGACATCATCCCCGCGGGGACGCGCAAGCCGATCAACGTCGAGCGCATTCAGACGCTCGTCGCGGATTACTACAACGTCACGCTCGACGATATGAAAGGCAAGCGCCGCGACAAGCACATCGTGTTCCCGCGACAGGTCGCGATGTACCTCGTGCGCGAGGAGACGCCATCGTCGCTGCCCGCGATCGGCAAGGCGTTCGGCGGTCGCGACCACACCACCGCCCTGCATTCCATCGAGAAGATCGCCAACGAGCTGAAAGAGGACGAGCGCCTGCGTTACGAGGTGCAGTCGATCCGCGAGAAGCTGTACGTCCAGTGACGAAGCCGGCTTGCACAACTTTTGCGAAACCGCTGGGGAAGCGCCTTGGATGGAGCGCCGGCGGTCATTTCCTCCCCATGGAATCGACAGGCACGCCCGCGAGCACAGTCGGTTCCGCAGAGGTTATCCACGGCGGATCTCGATCGGTAAACGATCTGGACATCCACAGTCCGCACAGCGCTTACTGTTATCGGTTACGAGCTTTATCAATCAAGCGGATCTCTAACAACGGGGGACAACTTTCGTGAATGCCAAAGTGCTTGCAGCTCAGATGAAGGTCACCTGTAGACCGGCGGTTTTGGGACAGGCGCTGCAGGTCGTCTCGCGCGCCATCTCGAGCCGGACGACGCTGCCCATCCTGAACAACATCCTCATCGAAACCACGTCCGAAGGCCTGGCGCTCACCGCGACCAACCTCGAGATCGGCATCCGCAAGGTCGTCCCCGCCGAGGTGGGTGCCGAAGGCTCGACCACCGCGCCGGCGAGGCTGCTCACCGACTTCGTCGGTACGCTCCCGGACGCCGACCTCGAGATGACGCTCGACGCTGCGTCTCAGTCGCTCAGCCTGCGCTGCGCGCGCTTCGACACGCACATCAAGTGCATCGAGGCCGAAGAGTTTCCGCCCGGCCCGCGCCCGGACGAGGGCGACCGGCTCGAGGTGGCGCTCGACGACCTCGTGCGCGCCGTCGAGCAGACGCAGATGGCCGCGTCCACCGACGAGGCTCGGCCGGTGCTGACCGGAGTGCTGGTCCAGGTCCAGGGCAACAGCCTCACGCTGGCCGCCACCGACGGCCACCGCCTGGCGGTCCGCAAGCTTGCGGCGTCTGGGCCAAGCGACCTCGAGGCGAGCCTTATCGTCCCTGCGCGCGCGCTCGCCGAGCTGTCGCGCGTGCTCAAGGGCGAGCCCGGCAAGGTGGAGGTGATCATCTCCAAGGCCCGCAACCAGGTGTTCTTCCGCGCCGGCAGCTCCGAGCTCACCTCGAGGCTTATCGACGGAAAGTACCCAAACTACGCACAGGTTATCCCCAGCAAGAGCTCGACCACCGTGCGGGTTCCGACCGCCGAGCTGACGCAGACCGTGCGCGCGGTCTCGCTCTTCGCCCGCGACAGCGCCAACGTCATCCGCGTCAAGGCGCAGTCGGCGGCGCTGACCCTGTCGGCGACGACCAACGAGGTCGGTGACAGCAAGGCGGAGATCAACGCTTCCGTCGACGGGTCCGATATCCAGATCGCGTTCAACGCCCGCTACGTCCTG